>JAPLSJ010000107.1 GCA_026398695.1 Arenimonas sp. | reverse complement strand
CGCCACGCCGGCCGCACCGCCGCCGGCCCCGCTCCCCGCACCCATCGCCGAGCCGACGCCCGCCGCAGCGCCGCCCAGCGAACCCGTGGCCGCCCTTCCCGGCCTCGCCGCGCTGGCCGCCAGCGACCGCGCCGGGCTGCCGCCGCTCAAGCTCAGCATGCACGTCTACGCCGACTCGCCCGCGCAGCGCTTCGTCATCCTCGACGGCCAGCGCCTGGGCGAAGGCGCCAGCCCGGCCAACGGCGTGGTGCTGGAAGAAATCCGTCGTGATGGCTTGGTACTCTCGGTGAACGGCCAGCGCCTGCTGCTGGCGCGACCCTAGGCCGCCATGGTTTTCGTCTTCCTTCCCACGCGGCGCAAGCCGCAGCTGCGCTGGGCCACGGCCCTGCTGGCCACGCTGATGGTGGCCGCGTTCATCTGGATCGCGCTGCTGCCCGACGACGCCGCCTGGCGCGCCACGCTGCTGCGCTGGGGCACGCTGTCGGGCAGCGTCACCGAGTGGCGCGCCGCGATGCGCGACGAGCGCCTGCTTACTTTGATCAGTGCGCTGTTCATCCACCTCGGCCCGGTGCATCTGATCGGCAACCTGCTGTTCCTCTTCATCTTCGGGCTGCCGGCCGAGCGCAGCCTGGGGCCGTGGCGCTTCCTGCTGCTGTTCCTGGCCGGCGGCGCGCTGGCCAACCTGGCCGCCGCACTGCTGATGGGCACGCCGGCGCGCGCCATCATCGGCGCCAGCGGCGGCGTGTCGGCGGTGATCGGCGCCTACCTGGCGCTGTTCCCGAACGCGCGCCTGGGCGTAGTGGTGCCGCTGGGCGTGTGGCTGGAATTCATCAAGGTGCCGGCCGCGCTGCTGATCGGGCTGTGGGCGGTGCTGCAGCTGATCTTCACCTTCGTCGGCCCGAGCTTCGGCGCCGTGGCGTGGTGGGCGCACCTGGCCGGCTTCGTGGTGGGCCTGCTGTACGCGCTGGTGGTGAAACCCACCCTGGCCCGGCGCTCGCGCGGCGGCTGAGCGCACTCGTATACTCGCGCCATGAACACGCGCGTCCTCTACCGGATCACCTTCCTCAACGCCGGCAAGATCTACGAGCTGTACGCCCGGCGCGTGACGTCGAGCTCGCTCTGGGGCTTCACCGAAGTGGCCGACCTGGTGTTCGACGTCAACGAAGGCCTGGTGGTCGACCCCACCGAAGAACGCCTGCGCGAAGAATTCGCCAACACCCGCGTGCTGCACCTGCCGATGCAGAGCGTGCTGCGCGTGGAGGAAGTGGACCGCAAGGCGCCGGTCAGCATCCGCGACGCCGGCACCGGCGAAAAAGTGGTGACCCCGTTCCCGATGCCGATGAAGCCGCGCTAGGCGCGGACGGGGCTGCCGTAAGCGGTGGCGAGGGTGTACGGATATTCCGTTAAGCGAATGGTGCAGGCGCGGCGCGTATTGCGCGGGTAATGGGCGGGCAGCGGGCAGGCAACTGTCACGATCTTGCTTCGAGGTGCGGCGACGACTGCTGACGAAATAGACCGGCGTTTGCTGGTCTGGATGCGTTATGCGGTCGTATGGCGGGAGTATCCGGTTGGGCGGGGGAGTAGGGTTGGTGGGCAAGGCGTTGATGCGGTGTTGAATTTTGGCCGCGGGAAAACGGTGCTGGGATTGGTAGGATGGGCTATCTGGTCATATGACCCGCTACAAGTAGTTAGGCGGCATAGAACAAAATGAAGCCCGGAAGTCACACATTGGTCAAACCCCGTACACTCGGGCGCAAGCTGTGGACAGCGGCTTTCCGCATCAGCGCGTTGGTGTTGGTCCTATGCATGATGGCCATAGTGGGTTTCACCGCCAAGGTTGGCTACTCATGGGTGTACTGGGTCGCGTTGGGCGCCGCATTCGTTTGAGCGGTATCCGCCGCCGTTCTGAGAAAATCGAAGAGTGAGGAGGCGGCAGGTGACGCTGCATGGCTACTCCGCTTCCGCGAGCGCGGCTCTAAGCAGCCATGGGACTTCGATGTTGACGACTAGTCTGTATTGCCAGCCCGGCCCTCGAGGCCTCGGGCCGAGAGTGTCGCCTAACCAGTCATTCTAGCCGTACCCACTGCGTGGGTCG
>JAPLSJ010000045.1 GCA_026398695.1 Arenimonas sp. | reverse complement strand
ACCGCGCGAATCGCCCGAGATCCTGGTGGTGCCGGGCATCGCCGGCCGCTGGTTCCTGCGGGTGGACCCGGAGCTGCCGAAGGCGCGCGTCTAACGCATCGACTAGAGCTGCGATTCCACCGGCAGCACTTTCATCAACCAGGCCAGGACGCGCTGGCTGGGCTTGGCGCCCGGCTCGCCGTCCAGCACCTGGGTGCCGTCGGTCCACTGCAGCCTGCCGTCCACCAGCGTCACCTGCCACGAGCGCGTGCCCTGCAGCTCGCGCTCGAAGATCGCCTTCAGTTCGGCGGCGATCGCCGGGTGCGTGGCCAGCACGCCCTGTTCGGTGTTGAGCGACGTGGAGCGCGGGTCGAGGTTGTACGAACCGACGAACACCTGGGCGTCGTCGATGAGGGCGGCCTTGGTGTGCAGGCTGGACCCGGACGAACCGCCCAGGCTGAACTCGGACGGCTGCGTGCCGGTGGGCTTGAGTTCCCACAGCTGCACGCCGCCGCGCAGCAGCGCCTTGCGGTAGCGTGCATACCCGCCATGCACCGCCGCCACGTCGGTGGCCGCCAGCGAATTGGTGAGGATGCGCACGCGCACGCCGTTCGCCTGCAGCGCCGCCAGCCGCGCGCTGCCGCGTTCGCCCGGCACGAAATACGGTGAAATCAGCGCCACCTCGCGCTCGGCCACGGCCAGGGCGGGGCGCAGCGCCTCAAGCACGGCCGAGCGCTGGTCCTCGGGCAGCTGCATCTTCATCGGGTCGTCGCTGACGAAATGCCATTCGCGGGTCCAGTTGAGCGTGGCGTCGCCGCTCACCAGGTCCTGCACCCGCGGGTCTTCGCGCAGCACCTGCGCGTAGCGGCTGCGCTTGAGTTCGTCCTCGGCCTGGGCCAGCACCGCGCGCAGCGTCTGCAGCTCGGCGTCGGTGTATTCCCTGGTTTCCAGGCGCCAGATGCGGCGGTTGGATTCGGAGTTCCAGAAGCGGTCGAAGTTGGCGCTCACCTCCGCCACCACCGGCCCGGCCATCAGGAAGTCCAGGTCCACGAAGTTGGTGCCTGCGTGGGCGTCGAAGTATTCGTCGCCCAGGTTGCGGCCGCCCACCAGGGCGATGCGGCCGTCGGCGATCCAGCTCTTGTTGTGCATGCGGTGGTTGAGCCGCGAAAAGCCCAGGCTGAACTCGGCGGCCTTGCCGGCCGCGCCTTCGCGGCTGACGAGCGGGTTGTACAGGCGCACTTCGATCATCGGGTGCACGTCGAGCGCGGCGAAGCCGTCGTTCTTCTCGCGCGCGTCCAGGTCGTCCACCAGGATGCGCACGCGCACGCCGCGGTCGGCGGCGGCCAGCGCGCGGCTGGCCAGCAGTTTGCCGGTGAGGTCGTTGTGCCAGAGGTAGGTCTGGATATCGAGGCTGCGGGTGGCGGCCTGGGCCGAGTAGGCGCGCAGCGCATAGGCTTCGGTGCCCGTGCTCACCAGCCGGAAGCCCGACTGCCCCGGGTGCCTGGCCTCGCGCGGCATCACCAGTTCGGCGATGGCGCCCGACGTGGCCGGCGGCGGCGCGAAGTCGTCGGGCAGGTCGGGCCGGGGCGGCAGCGGTGCGCACGACGCCGAGAGCAACAGCAGGCCCAACAGCCAGGCTAGGCGCATCGTCGTCATCCGTTCCGTGGTTCCCTGTCCGGGATTTAGCACGGCCCCCGCGGGCCCGCAAACGCGCCCTCGCCATGGCGCGGTTGATGCAGGTCAAGGGCCGCCCGCGCCGCGCCGCGCACACTCGTTGCCAGACCCCATCGGCCAACGCGCCAGAGGAACACCATGATCCGTTACGTATCGGGCGACCTGCTCAAGAGCCAGGCCCAGGCCATTGCCCACGGCGTCGCCCCGAACGACGATTTCGGCCAGGGCCTGGCCCATTCGCTGCGCGAACAGCAGCCGGCGATGTACAAGGATTTCCGCCACTACTGCCAGACCCAGCATCCCAAGGCCGGCGGCCTGTGGACCTGGGCCGGCGCGCAGGGCCCGCGCATCGTCGCGCTGTTCACCCAGGAAGGCGCCTACGACCACGGCGCCAAGCCGGGCAAGGCCACGACGGCCAACATCAACCACGCGCTCAAGGCGCTGGCGGCCGAAGCCATCCGCGAGGGCTGGACCAGCCTGGCGCTGCCGCGCCTGGCCACGGGCGTGGGCGGCATGGACTGGTCGGAAGTGAAGCCGCTGGTGGAACACCACCTGGGCACGCTGGCGATCCCGGTGCTGGTGTACGAGGCCTTCCACGCCGGCATGTCCGCCGACGAGGGGCTCGCCGCGGCCGTTTGAAGCCGGAGGTTATGCGCGGTAGCGAACAGACGCTTTGCAGGGGTCGGAGCCAGCCTTGGGAACTTATGAAGGAGTTCCCGCCATGTCCCTTTCCATGATCCTGCTGATCGTCCTCATCCTGCTGCTGGTCGGCGCGCTCCCGTCCTGGGGCCACAGCAGGAACTGGGGCTACGGCCCGAGCGGCGGCCTGGGCCTGGTGGTGCTGATCCTGATCATCCTGTTGGTGATGGGTCGCATCTGACGCCCTGCAACATGGCCCGCCGCGGAAGGCGGCGGGCCGGCTCAGCGCGAGTATGGCGCCCGGCGGCTCATCCGGGGCACGCGCTTGTCGGCCAGTGACTCCATCAGCTCCACCACCGCCATCAGCGTGGTGAACTCCATCCGGCGCATGGCCGTCAGCCCGCGGGCTTCGGTCTCGCAGTGCGCGCTGAATTCGATCACCGCCGCCGCCGCCCCGTCGCCCGGCACCAGGTCGGAAACGAACTCCATGCGGCCGCGTCCCGTGGCCAGCCATTCGAAACTCACGCCCGTGCTGATGGCGATCCGGCCAAGGTTCTCCATCGTCGGGTGTGAACCGCCCGCCTGTTCCCATTGCGCCACGGCGCTGCGGTGCACGCCGACGCGTTCGCCCAATGCCTGCTGCGACATGCGCCCATGCCGGCGCGCCTGTCGTATCCGGTTGCCTGGCTCATTCATTTCACGGCGCCCCCTGCGGCGTGTGCGGACCACGGTTGAATCATGCGAACGGGCGCCACGCTATCAACCGCGGCAGCGCATCTTGTCCAGCGGCGCTGTACATGTCCTTTCAAGCCCAGCCCCGACGCCCTCGCCGTCAGCGCTGCTGTAGCCCGCGGCGGCGTCCGGTGCGCCGGAACCACGTTGTCGTATACGGCCCGGCGACCTAACCTCGGTCACACCAGATTGCCGCGCCGCCCTGGCGCGAAGGCCACGTGATGAAATCCGTCCTGCGTCGTGCCGAAGCGGTCGATGACTTCGCCACGGCACATTCCGCCCCGGTCCAGATGAGCATGGACTGCCCCGACTGCGGTGCCGGCATCGGACTCTCGCTGCCGTCCCTGCTGGCGGCGCGTCCCGTCTGGTGCAGCGGCTGCGGCGCGAGGTTCGACGTCAACCTCGACAACAGCGCGGACGTACTGCGAAAGGTGAGCGACGGCCTGGAACGGCTGCGCACCGTGCGCGACGGCGCCAACGCCGCGGCCCGAGGCTGAACCGCCATGCAGGACTTCATGCTCGACGACCTGCTGCGTGCCGTGGCGGATGCCGTGATGTCCACGCAGAAGGCGGTGGGTGCCCACCATCATGACCTGGGCCACCTGTTCAAGCCGTCGCGCAGGCAGGCCGGCGCAATGGAGCCGCTGTCCATGCCGCTGGTGCTGCCGCGCACCGTGGTCCACGACGGCGAAGAGTCCGAGGGCGTGCACGACGTGCCGCTGGCCAGCCTCGTGCCGCACCAGTCCACCGTGATCGACAGCCTCAGCCTGTCGCTTCCCTGCCTGATCGACGGCCTCCACGACGGTGCCGACGGCGAGGGCAAGCGGCTGTCCCTGGTCCTGGGCGCGTCGCTGCCCGCGCAGCATGCCTGCCTGGGCACGCTCAGCGTGACGTTCAAGAACGGCGACCCGCCCGAAGGCATGGCGCGGATCAACGACCAGCTGCTCAAGCACTTCTGACGCCGCCATGGGACTTTCCTTCGTCCAGTCACTGATCGCACCCGTGCTGGCGGTGCTGACGGCTCAGCGCCGACTGTCGCTGGCCACGCTCGACAGCCTGCGGCACAGGTTCCGCTGGCTGCGGGGTGGCCGGGCCCTGGCGCCTGTGATGTTCGAACTGGCCCTGCCCACGCCGCGTGGCGGCCAGGCGATGGTGTTCCAGGTGCCGGCGGCGCTGCTGCTGCCGCCCACCCAGCTCTCGCTGGGTCGCGGCCTGGTGCGCTGGACATGGTCGCTCGAGCGCGTCGTCCGCGGTGCGGGCGACTCCGCCGCGGGCGGCCACGCCCTGCAGGGCAGGGTTCTGCCACCGTCGCGGCGCGGCTCGCCGCTCACGGTCCGCATCGAGATGACCGTGCGTCGCGCCGCCGCGCCCGAGGGGCTGCGCCGGCTGCAGGACAGCTTCGCGACAGCGGGTCGCGTCCGCCCGCGGGGTCGCCCGTCGTGACCCGGGTGCGCGCCACGCTGTCGCCGGACGATGCGGCGCGCCTGCGCACCGCGCTC
The DNA here is from genome assembly GCA_026398695.1 of Arenimonas sp. Lineage (GTDB taxonomy): Bacteria > Pseudomonadota > Gammaproteobacteria > Xanthomonadales > Xanthomonadaceae > Arenimonas. The sequence continues at coordinate 46,168 of JAPLSJ010000045.1, read as the reverse complement.
GGTCCGGTGCGCCTGACCTGGCGCGACCGGTTCTGGAACGCCCAGCCCTGGATCGGGCTGGTGGCCATCGCCTGGCTCGCACTGCTCACCCTCGCGGTGGCGTGGCTGGCGTGGCGATCACCGCTGCACTGACCCCTCCGACAACCTAGGAAACCACCATGTCAGACACCAACGTCTACAGCGCGCTCAAGGGCATCCCGATCGATTTCCTGGTCTCCACCCCGTTGCTCGCGGCGGCGCGGGCCAACATCGCCCTGGCGCAGAATATGCAGGAATTCATCTTCCAGATGGCCTACAAGGACGGGAAGAGCGGCGACCTGAACCTCATCGAGTTCGACCTCACCCGGCCCTACACCGACCCGAACACCAAGCAGGTCAAGTCGCAGAAGATAAAGGTGACGGTGCCCTTGATCGGTATCGTCACCATCCCGTCGCTGCTGGTGGACAACGTCACCATCGACTTCACCGCCAGCATCGACCAGGCCAGCAGCAGCACCGTCGGCGTCAACGCCACGGTGGGAGCCAACTACGGCTTCGGCGCGTTTTCGGTCACCGGCAACGTCACCACGACGGTCAACAACACCCGCAGCACCGACTACAGCGGCAAGTACACCTTCCACGTGCAGGCCGACCAACAGCCGGCCACCGAAGGCATGAGCCAGATGATGGGCATCATCGCGTCCACGATCTCGCCCATACCGGCCGGCTCCGGAAACTGAGGCGCCACGGCCATGGCCGAGCCGCTCGATGGCCTGACGTTCTACCGCCGCGCCCACGGCAACACGATCCATGTGCGCGACCTGCGCGGCGGCCACCACACCATCGTGTCCAGGTTGGGCAGGTACGTGGCGACCGCGCAGACCACGTCATCGCCATGGTATGGACGGATCGAATGGCGCGGGGACCGATACACGCGGTCCCAGCTTCCGGACATGAAGGCGCTGTTCGCGACAACGGTACCGGGCGAAGTGGCGCCCTCGCCGTGGGTGCCGCTGCCCCCGGACCGCGCGACCACCCGGCGCACGCCAAACCAGGGCATGACGGCGGACATGGCGCTTCGCTTTCCCCATCTGGTTCCGCCGGTGTCAGCCACGACCTACGCCCATGCGCTGGGACTGCAGGGAAGCTACGAGTGGTGCCACCTCATCGCCCACAGCATGCGTGGCCAGGACGGACCGGCCAACGTGGTTGCCGGAACCAGCCACAACAACTCCGAGCAGCTCGTGGTCGAGAACCTGCTTTCGTGCTACCGGCGGGAGTGGGGCATCGAAATGCGCGTCTCGGCGCGCGTACGCGATGCCGGCGTCGGCCGCCGCCTGGGCCTGGCGATCCGCTACGAAGTGCGGATCGACGGCGCCACCCGCACGATGTACCTCGACTGCCAGACCCAGCGCGCTCCCAGCGGCATCCATGTCGAAGTGATGATGGAAGGCCTGGCCCGCTGGATCAACCTCAGCCTGCGCCAGCGCGTCCCCGCAAGCCCCACCCCGCAGCAGATCCGGCAGGTACTGGAGGATTGCCCCCAGTTCGCCAAACCCAGGCTCAAGCGCGACCGAAACGACGACCTGGGCAATACAAACGCCGCGCTCGACAAGCGCCGGAAGCGTGCCAGGAGGGAGTGACCCGCGCGGGCGGCCGCGACCGACGAATCGCTGTCACTCGGCCGGCGTGGCGTCCAGGAACCACACTTCCACTTCGCCGCTGGTCTTGACCGTCATGGCATTGCCGTGGCGGTCGAGCGACTTGCCGATCGGCAGGCGCACCCAGTTTTCGGAGATGCAGTATTCCTCGACGTTGTTGCGCTCGATGCCCTTGAAGCGCACGCCGATGCCGCGCTCGAGCACTTCACCGTCGTAGAACGGGCTGCGCGGGTTGACGGAAAGACGGTCGGGAGGCGTGGTGCTCATGGCGGGTTCCTTCGGAAAGTGGCCGCCATGATACCGGCCAGGCGGTGCGCCGGCCTCACTCCCAGCGGTACAGGTCGACTTTGGCGATACGCCCGACCTTCGCCGCCGCGGCCTGGACGTCGGGCCTGGCGATCAGGGCTTTCCAGTTCGCCGTGGCAGCGACCTCGCCCGGCAGGGTCGGGAAAGAGTTGAACGTCTGCATCTCGAACAGCGCCTGCGCACGGTGTTCCGGCGACGCCAGTTGTGCCACCAGCACCGCGGCGGCCGCGTCCAGGTCGCCTGCGTCCACCAGCGCGGACAGGAAGATCGCCTCCGAAATGGACCGGTTCTCGCGCAGGTAATCCAGTGCCTTGGCGGCGGCGTCCAGCTCGCCCTTGAGCAGGTGGGCGCGCTGCTCCGCCGAGGCCTTCACCATCCGGCCGTAGCCACTCATGTCGTTGCCGGCCCTGTCCGCGGCGGCCAGCGCGTCGTCCGCCCGGCCCAGGCTGGCGTACATCTGCGCCAGGTTCAGCGCCTGGCTGACATTGGGAACGCCTTTCTCTTCCAGCCGGCTGGCGGCCTCGAGCAGGGCGAGCGATTCGTCGAAACGGCCCAGCGCCTCCAGCGCCTTGGCGTGCAGGTTCTGCACCCAGGGCAGGGGGTCCATGTCCTCGTACGGCGGCTTGCCGTCGGGCGCGGCGTCGATCGCCGACTGCACGTCATCGGCCAGGGTGATCATTTCCTGGAACCGGCCGGCCACCAGCAGGGCCGACTGCAGTTCCGCCACGATGTCCAGCCGTTCCGGCGCACGCCGGACCTGCGCCTGCAGCCGGGCCACACGGCGCTCGGCGGCGGCGCGCGGCGCCAGGGCCGGGTCGTCGCGGTCGATCACGGCGTCGAAGCGCTTGTCGCTGCGCATGCGCACGATGTCCGTCGGGTCGTCCACCCCGGGTACGATCCGGCGCTGCGCCGTCACGTCGCCTTCGATGGCGCGCGCCAGCGCCAGCTCATAGTGAAACCTGCCGGCGCCTCCCAGCGCTTCGCGCTTCCAGCCCGAATCGAAGATCGCCTGCAGCAGCTCGGTGCGTGCGGCTGCCGAAACCTCGGGTTCGTTGACCAGGCGCCAGATGTGTTCGTCCGGGAGGTTGTCGATCTGTTCCGGCGCCCGCCGGAACAGCGCGGCCAGGCTCAGTGCCGCGTCGTCATGCCGCGCCAGCGCGGCTTCGACCCACGACAGCCAGTACCACAGGTCGGGGTCGGTGTCCTGGATCTGCAGGGCCTGTCGGAACAGCGTGCGTGCCGCCTCCGGCTCGCCGTCCCGCATTTCGATGTAGCCGGCCACGCCAATCACGCTGAAACGGAAGTCCTGCGGCTGGTCTTCGAAGCGTGCGTCGGCTCGCAGGTTGCCGATCAGGCGGCGGGCCTCGGGCAGGTCGTCGCCCGCTTGGGCCAGCGCGACCGAGCGCTTGGCCAGGCCCACCAGGTCGGGCGCCACGGCGGGGCGCGCGTCTTGCCGCCCGGCACTGCGCGGCTCGGTCTTGGTGCGTTCGTTGAGCGGTGTGCCGTCTTCCTGCGCGGCGCTTTGGCTTGGGTGGGCCAGCGCCAGGGCCGTGGAAACCAGCAGAGCCAGGGTCGTTCGCATCATTGCCTCGAAGGGTGGGAAGTGGGAATGGGAAGCGGGCCAGCGCCGGCGGCGCGGGCGCGGATGAAAGTGGAGCGCACGCGCCGAGACAGCAGGAAGTACGGTGTCCAGATGGCCGCGGCCACCAGGCCGCGCACCATGTCCTTCCAGTCCTGCGTGGTGATGGCGTACACGGCGCCGGGGATCAGCGACAGCACGCCCAGCGACACCAGCGCGCTGGCAGCCGAACCGCCCAGCATCACCAGGTACAGCAGCGGCGCGCGCCGGCGGCGCTGGAAGAACATCACCAGCACCAGCACCGACAGCACCAGCAGCGCGAGGCTGGAGGTGAGTTCGAACAGCAGCAGCGGCACCCACAGCGCGTGGTAGCCGGCGCCGCCAGGCGTGGCGAGCGCGTTCCATTCGGCCAGCGCATAGCCGTCCAGGCCCATCAGCAGCTCCACCACGATCACCAGCGGCGTGATGCACACGCCGATGGCGGGCAGCACCAGCCAGCCGCGGATGCCTTCCAGCGCCGGGTCCTGGGCCACGCTGGGGCCGGCCGGGTCGTGGCGGTAGATCGCCCGCGCGAACAGCGTGAACAGCAGCAACAGCACCGTCGCCAGCAGCGCCAGCGTCCAGTTGAAGCCGCCGCCGCCCGCTTCGCCGGCGTCGGGCAGCCACGTCACCTGCAGGCCCAGGTTGTCGCGGGTGAGCTTGAGCTTGGCCATGTAGTCGGGCAGCTCGTCGGGCTGCACGTGGTCGGCCAGGCTGCGGTAGCGGTCCACCATGACGATGCGGCGGCCTTCGTCCTTGAGTTCGGAGCGGTGGTCGTAGCGGAAGGCCCGGTGCCTGATCGTCTCGCGGGACTCATCCAGCGACCAGGGGTCGTGCAGCTTGAGTTCGGTGGTGAGCGTGAAGTCCACCGGGTGCGGGCGCGCCAGCGGCGTCTGGCGGTTGGGCGTGGACAGGCCCGGCAGCGCGTCGAACATGTCGGCCGCATGCGCCACCGCCTCGCGCTCGCCGGTGGCCTCGTCCTTGTCCCAGAACCCTTCGATGACGTAGGACTCGCGGGTGACGATGCGGTTGGCCTCGCGGTCGTCGTCGACGGCCATCGGGCCGTCCTGGCGGATGCGCGGGTAGTAGTTGGCGTAGTAGTTGCGGAATTCCTCCGACACCTGGTCGATCGGCTTGCTCGCCAGCCGGCTGCGCGCGCCCTCCGCGTCGTGGTCGGTGGACGTGGTGGTGACCGTCATGCGCGCGTCGGCGTCCATGCCGGCGCTGGCGTCGATCACCACGTGGATGCGCCGGCGCGGCACGGCGCGGTCGGGCGAGCGCATGGGCAGCAGCGCGGTGGTGCCGGCGGCCACCACCAGGGCGTGGCCGTAGTCGGGCTGGTGCACCTTGTCGAGCTGGCCGAACTGGGTTTCGCGCGTGGGGTCGAGCCAGTAGGCCTGGCCGTCGATCAGCACGCGCACCAGCACGTGGTCGAACAGGTTGGGCGCCGGCAGCCGTTCGTGCAGGCTCTGGCCGGACTCGGTGTTCACCAGCGCGGCGTGGGCGTCCACGCCCAGGCGCTGCAGCATGGACAGCATCAGCAGCGTCTTGTCCTTGCAGTCGCCGAAGCGCCGCTCAAGCACGGTGCGCGGCGGATTGGGGCGGAACGAGCCCACGCCCACCTGCACGGCCAGGTAGCGCACCTGCGACTGGGCGAAGCGCAGCACGGCGGCCGTGCGCGCGGCCGGGGTGGCGTGTTCGGCGGCGATGCGGGCGATCTCGGCGTCCAGCGCCGCGCCCAGCTGCGCCGGCGGCGCGTACAGCGGCAGGGCCCAGCCGGCCACGTCGCTCCACGCCGCGTACTGCGACCATTCCACGCCGGCATGGCGGTTGAACCAGGCCGGTGCGTCGTCCTCGTTGCCCAGCGCCACGACGTGGCGCTGCAGCCAGACGTACTGGTCGTAGTTGCCCACGCGGCTGCGCACGGGCTCGGGCGCGCCGTTGAGCGACAGCACCTGCAGCGGCGTGCCGGCCGGCACCAGCGTGCGGGTGTGGTCCAGGCGCACGGGCACGTCCCACTGCAGCGTCGCGCCGCCGAAGTGCACGTCGCCGAACGCGGGGTTGCGGCCCACCACGCTGTAGGCGTAGTCGACGATGTCGCCCACGCGCACGTCGTCCAGGAACAGGGTGGCGGTCTTGCGGCCGTCGTAGATGCGCAGGTCGCGCTCGCTCTCGCGCTGGATCACCCGCACCTGGGTGGTGTCCAGCCGGCCGATGCGCTTGCCGTCGCGCACCACGTCCACCGCGTGCAGGGTGAGCGCCTGGAACGTGGGGTCGAAATCGATGGTGATGTGGGCCACCGACTCCAGGCCTTCGGTCTGGGTGGCGCGGGTGGCGTAGCGGCTGTAGAACGTGGGCGCGCCCGGCGCGCCGAGGTACTGCGAGTCGCTGAGCAGGTAGTACACGCCGCCGCTGACCTGGTCGGACGGCGTGGGCGCGTCGGTGTCGAGTTCCAGCCGGGTCACCCAGCCAGGCGTGGGTCCGATGCGGTATTCCGCGGCGGACGCCACGGGCAGCCCGGTGCAAAGCAGCACGAAGATCAATGGCAGTGCAGCGGCCATGAGGCGGCTGGTTCGTGTCCTGCACAGGTCGATCAAATCCAAAACCCGTCCCCCGGTTGGCGGTGCGCAGCCTGGTTGGCGTGCCGTGGGATGGTCTCACAGCCGCGCGTGGCCGCCGTCACCACCACGCAGCAAGGGGCATTTGCCGGACGCCGCGCCGCCCGGGCTCAGGAAAAGACGAAAAACAGCCTTTTTTTGGCATTCCGGGCTTGGCGCGGCGGCCAACTTGCCCTACATTCGCACTGCCGGAGGGTTTTCCAGGCACCCCAACAACCCAATCAAGCAACAACGGGAACATAAAAACATGGCTACCAAGAAAGCTGCTGCAAAGAAGAAGGCCGCCCCGAAGGCCGCTGCCAAGCCGGCCGCGCCGAAGGCGATCAAGGAAGCGCTGACCAAGTCGGGCCTCGTCGCCCACATCGCCGAAGGTACCGGCGTTGCCGCCAAGGACGTCCGTGCGGTGATGGCTGCCCTCGAAGGCGCCGTGCATGGTTCGGTCAGCAAGAAGGGCGCGGGTTCGTTCACCCTGCCGGGCCTGCTGAAGATCACCGTCGTCAACGTGCCGGCCAAGGCCAAGCGCAAGGGCATCAACCCGTTCACGAAGGAAGAGCAGTGGTTCGACGCCAAGCCGGCCTCCGTCAAGGTGAAGGTCCGCCCGCTCAAGAAGCTCAAGGACGCCGCGGCCTGATGCCGCGAGGGAACGCGGCCCAGGCCGCGTTTCCAGTGAAAAACACGGGGCGGGTCGCGCAAGCGGCCCGCCCCGTTTCTTTCAGGCCGACGCGTCCGCGCGGGGCGCATCCCGGCCGAAGACGTGCAGCGCCTGGTGGTCGAGCTGCACCACGCCGCGCTCGTCCATGCCGAGTTTGGCCAGCACGCGCATCGAGGCTTCGTTGCCGGGCCGCACGATGGCCAGGATGCGCGGCAGGCCCTTGCAGCGGAAGCCGAAATCCAGCGCGGCCGCGCCGGCCTCGCTGGCGTAGCCCTGGCCTTCGTGTGCCGGCAGGAACGCATACCCGAGGTCGGCGAAGGGCAGCTCATCGCGCTTGATCAGGCCGCTCATGCCCACCGGCGTGCCGTCGGTCTGCAGCGACACCTTCCACAGCCCGAAGCCGCGCGCGGCGTAGCTGGCGGCAGGGCCCTGGGCGATGTAGCGCCGCGCGTCGTCCCCGGTGCGCACGCCGCGGTCGCCGATGTGGGCCAGGAAACCCGGCGTGTTGAGCAGGGCAAGGATGAAACCGGCGTCGTCCGCCGTCAGCTCGGTGAGCAGCAGGCGAGGCGTTTCAATGCGGACCATGCGCGCGGCGGTGCCGGCTCAGCCCGACAAGGCGGCCTGCGGCGTGCCGCCGGCGTCCTGCACGCTGACGCGGTCGCGGCCGTCGCGCTTGGACAGGTACAGCGCGTCGTCGGCCTTGGCCAGCAGCGCGTCGAAGGCGTGGCCGCAGTTGCGCGACCCGGCCACGCCGAAGCTGGCGGTGATCTGGAAGCGATGGCCCGACGGCAGCGTGTCGATGGCGGCGATGCGCCTGCGGCATTCGTCGGCCAGCGCCACGCTGGCATCGGCGTCGCAGCCCACCAGCAGCAGCGCGAACTCTTCGCCGCCCAGCCGGCCCAGCAGGTCGTCGCGCCGGCATGCCTGCCGGCAGGCGTCCGCCACGGCCTTGAGCGCCCAGTCGCCGGTGGCGTGGCCGAAGCGGTCGTTGATGGTCTTGAAGTGGTCCAGGTCCACCATCACCAGGCCCACCTGGTCGTTGGCCTTGCGGCACTGCTCGAGCACCGCGGTGGCGCGGCGGGTGAAATGGTGGCGGTTGCTGATGCCAGTGAGCGCGTCGGTCTCGGCCAGGTGCCGGAACGACACCTGCATCTTCTTGACCTTCAGCGCCCAGTAGCCGATCGACGCCAGCAGCACCGCCAGCAGCGCAATCAGCAGGCGGTTGGCCTGGGTGGACTTGGCGGTGACCTGCTGCTGCAGCGTCAGCACTTCGTTCTGGCGATTGAGCAGCTCGATGGTCTGCGTCTTCTGCTGCGTCTCGTTGCGGATCAGCTGGAAGGCCAGCTCGCGCGCCTTCACGCTGTCCAGGTAAGCCTTGTCGGCCTCGGCATACTTGATGTGGTGCTCAAGCGCCGCGGCGGTGTCGCCACGCTGCTGGGCGCTCTGGTACATGACGCGGTAGGCGGCGACCAAGGGCAGCGAGTGCTGGATGCCCGTGCTGTTCCTGATGGCCTGGGTGGCATGGAACTCGGCTTCGGTGCGGTAGCCCAGGGCCAGGTTCTGTTCGGCGAGCAGGGAGTGGATCTCGCCGATCAAGCGCGGATAACGGGTGGATTCGACCTCCGGCAGGTGTTCGTAGAGCAACGAAAGCGCTTTCGAATGATCGCCACGGTCGCCCCACAGCCGCGCGAGTTGGGCGCGGGCGAAATTCGCAGCCATGATTTCACCGACATCGGTGCAGTGCTGCATCAGCGTCTCGATGGCAGCATCTTCCCCTGACAGGGGGCCGAGGCCATACATGGATTCAAGCCGGAGCGCGCCGGCGAAACAACGTGTCCGGGGGCTGGGCTGGTCGGCCAGCATCTGCTCTGCAAAACGCTTGCCCTGCTCGAACTGGCCCACCTGGTTGTAGATGACGCCTGCTGCGGACCAGCCTTGGTGCCGCAGATCCGGATCCGTCACCTGGTCCACCAGCGCCAGGGTCTGGTCGAGGTAGCGGAGGCCCTGGGTGAAGTCACGGGTCGCGGCGTAGCCGTTGACGATCAGCGCGCCGGAGCGGAATTTGAGGTTGACATCGTCGGTCTGGTCGAACAATTTCTTCGCCGCCTCGATGCCAAGATCGAAACGGCCGGTGTAGGCCAGCTGGTAGGCCTTGAGGTACTGCAGCTGCTCGCGCTGCGGCTTGCTGGCCGCATCGATGCTGGCGTTCAACTGGCCTAGCAGCGACTCGAACTGGGCGGGGTCGGCGCTGCGCACCGACTCGGCCTGCCTGAGCATGGCGTCGAAGGCGGGCGAGCCCGTCGTCGCGGCCGATGGCAGGGCCATGCACAGGCTCGCCGCCAGGAGAATGGCTTTGATGGCGCTGTGCATGGCGTGCCTTTCCGCTGGCTCGGCTTAGTGGCGGCTGTCGCGGCGGATGGATTGCTTCGGCGCGTCCTCGGCCGGCGCATCGCCGTCCGCCGGCTCATCGCCGTCCTTCTTCTCTTCGCCGTCGGCGGGGAACAGCAGGCACATCATCTTCATGCGGCCGCCCAGCAGGCCATTGAGGGCCGACGCGTCGCGGTCCAGCAGCGCCTGGCGCGGTGCGTCGTCCAGGCCGAGCGCGTCAACGGCGGCGGCATAGTCTTCCGGGGCCTGGTTGGCCAGCGCGGCGTTGTTGCCCATCTTTTCCAGGAATGCGATCACGTTGGACATCTACGTTTCCTCGTTTGCGGTGGGTGGTGCGGGGGTCACGCGGCCGCCAGGGCGGCCTCGAGTTCGGCGATCCTGGCGAGCATGGCAGGATTCGGCTGCAGCGGCTGGCAGGGCGGCAGCACCAGGGTGGACTGGGCGCTCATCGCCACGCCGGCCAGGTCGCGCAGCGCGACGGTGTCCATGCGCGGGCGATGGATGGGCAGGGTGGCGGCTTCGTAGACGGTGCAGGGGTGGTCGAGCGGATAGTGCTCGGCCAGCAGGTCCACCAGCAGCTGGCGGTAGGCCGGCGCGGTGGCGAACAGGCGGAAGCTGCGGTCGCCGGCAATGCCCGCCTGCCACAGCACCAGCACGGCGCTGGTGTCGAGGCGGCGCTGGTAGAACATCAGCTGGCTGGCTTCGTAGTGCTGGCAGCCGGTCTTGCCCGGGTCGATGCCCAGGTCGGCGTACAGGCAGTCCTCGGCGGAGATGCCGGGCTCCATGACGGCGCTGAAACCCTCTTCGCGCGCCTGCGCCACGGCTTCGTGCGGTGCCTGGGCGAACACGCCGGGGTGGCCGTAGAAAACGCCGCAGACGGTCTTGCCCTCGCGCACCGGCGCCAGCATGGCCTCGACCATTTCGCGATAGGTTTCGTGCCGCGACTTGCCTTCGGCATAGAGCGGCTGGAGGCTGCGCACGTCGGGATTCATCTGCTGCAGCCACAGCTCCACCAGCGGGTCGGACACGGCGGCGAACACCACGTCGGCCTGCTCGATGTGGCTGCGCGAACGCGGGCTGATGTGTGCGCCCAGCGTCATGCCGATGCCGACGCAGGCCAAGCTCCCCGGTTTTTCCATGTCCCCGTTGCCGTCTTGAAAGAGGCGGCTTCAGGTTAGCGGATTGGCCATGGAATGTCGCCGGGGTGCGTCGGCCCAGCGTTCCGGCGTGAGCTGCCAGAACCACAGGGCGCTGTCGCCCGCGGGGGCGGTCCGCTCGAAGCCCAGGCCCGCCATGAGGCCCGCCGCGAGGGCGTGGCCGGGTTGATGGCGCGTGTGCAGTCTTTGCAGCTGCAGCACGGCGAACGCATGGTCGGCGAGGGCGGCGATGGCTTCGGTGGCGACGCCGCGGCCCTGGTGTCCGGCCGGCAGCAGCACGCCCACCTCGCCGCCACCGGGCTCGTCCAGCGTCAGTCCCGCCATGCCCAGTGCCTGCATCGCCGCGCGGTCATGGATCACCCAGAACAGGCGCTCGGGCGGCGTGGCGGCGTTGTACCGCAGGGCGGCGCGGAAGCCGCGCGCGGCGGCGTCGGCGTCCTGTGCGGCGCCGATGTGCTGCATCGCCACGGGGTCGCCGTACAGGCGCAAGTAGAGCGCCTGGTCGCCGTCGGTCAACGGGCGCAGGTCCAGCCGCGGCCCGCGCAGGGTGGCGATCACGGCAGCCGCGCCTGCGCCAGCCGCACCGTGCCCGTGCCGCCGGCGCGGCGGTCGAACACGGCGTAACGGCCCGCGAACAGCGGCAGGCCAAGGATCGACTGGCTCGCGAAATGCGGCAGGCCCGGCGCCAGCAGGAACAGCGCCTGGCCGGCATTGAGCGCGTTGTGCGGCCAGTAGTGCGAAGCCGCGATGCGCACCACGGTGTCGCCGCCGGTGGGTGATTCGAAATGCAGGTGCAGGTCGGGCCAGTCGCGGTGGTCGATGGCGTGGTTGGGCAGGCCCTGGCCGGACTTGAACGCGGCCTTGAACCGGTCCACCAGCGCCGGCAGCCGGGCGTCGTGCGCGGCGAGCGCGGACATCGCCGCCGCGTACAGCGACGCCTCCAGCACCAGGAAGCTGCTGCCGGTGTCGAGCAGGGCGTTGCTGCCGTGGCTGTCCACGTCCTTGGCCGCCAGCGCGGGCGCCGGAACCACCGGGCCGTCGCCGATCCGCAGGCCGCGCAGGTTGGCGTTGTAGTACAGGTCGTGCACGACGCGGATGTCCTGGAAGCCGCCGTGGTACAGCGACTGCGCCTCGACGCCGCCGCCCAGCACCAGGGTGCCGCGGTTGAGCGGGTCGGCGGCCAGCGCGTGGTCGCTCAGGCCCTCGGCCTGCACGTGCACCACCGCGCGCTGCACCAGCAGCCCGAACTGGTCGCGCACCACGCCTTCCTCTTCCAGCGCGGTGAATGCGGGCGTGATGTCCACGCGCGGCTGCTGCAGGATTTCCCCGCGCAGCGTCGCCGCGTCTTCGTCCAGGCGCCAGGGCCAGCTGAGCGCCGGCTGCACGCCGCGCTGCTGCAGCAGGCCGCTGATGTCGTGCGCGGGGTCCAGCTCGCGATAGGCCAGGCCGAAGATGCCGTCGGCCTGGCGGAACGGTTCGCCCTCGGTTTCGATCAGTGCGAACAGGGCGTCTTCGATGTGGCGGGCGTGGCGGCCTTCGCCCAGCGCGAGCGACGAGCGCAGCACCGGCCCGGCCCAGGCGCCGCTGCCGTACTGGATGTCCTGCGCCCAGGGCGTGGCGGAACGCGCCGTGTCGTGCTCGGCGGCGTACGCGCCGGGGCTTACCGCCAGCGTGCTGCTGCCGGTGTCGAGCACCAGGTGGGCGGGCGCGCGCGCGCTGCCCAGGTGTACCTGCACGGTGTAGCCGCCCTTGGCCCAGGCCAGGTTGGTGTCGAGATGGATCGCTTGGGTGGCCATGTCGTGCGCGCGGCTCAGGGGGATGCCGCTGCCACCGGCGAATCCACCGGCATGCGGGGCTCGAACCAGCGGAACAGGCGATAGGCCGCCGGCGGGTCGATGTTGGCGAGGCTCACCAGCACCCAGCCCGATTCGGGGAAGACGCGGAAGTCGGCATTCATGCCGTCGGCGTCGCCGCCGTGGCCGAAGCGGCGCAGCGGGCCTTCGCCGACGGTGATGAAACCGAAGCCGTACCAGCTCTCGTCCATCTGCGGCGACGTGGCCTGCGCCAGCATGGCCGGCGACAGCAGCTTGCCCGCCTGCAGCGCCTGCGCGAACTTCAGCAGGTCGCCCACCGTGGTGTAGCCGCCACCGGCGGCGGTGCCGCGCCAGGGCAGGGTGGCGGCGGCGTCCACCCATTCGCCGGCCTTGAGCGTGTAGGCCACGGCGCGGCCCGGCACGGGCGACGACTCGGGCTCGGCGCCGGTGGCGTCCATGCCGGCGGGCGCGAACACATTCTCGCGCAGCACGTCGTAGTAGTCCTGCCCGGTGACGTTCTCGATGATGGCGCCCAGCAGAACGAAGCCGTAGTTCGAGTAGTCCACCTTCGTGCCGGGCGGGAAGGCCGGTGCGCGGGCGCTCTGCAGCACCAGGTAGTCGGCGTGCGTGCGCAGCGCCTGGCGGTCGCCGGCGTAGCCGGGCTCGAGGTTGTCCAGGCAGCCGGTGCCGCCGGTGTGGGTGAGCAGGTGGCGCAGCGTCACCTTCGTGGCGACTTCGCGGTTGGGGTAGCCGGGCAGGTAGGTGTCCACGGTGCCGTCGAGCGAAAGCTGGCCCGACTCCACCAGCTGCAGCACCGCCACGGCGGTGAACATCTTGCCGGCCGAGCCGTAGCGGAACTTCGTATCGAGCGTGTTGGGGGTGCCTGCCGGGTCGCCGTTTTCGTCGACGCCCCCGCTGCGAATCGCCAGGCCGTGCGCCTGCTGCAGCAGCACCCTGTCGTGCCGTGCCACCAGGTAGGCGCCCGAGAATTGACCCACTTCGGCCAGGGCCTCCACCCGCGTGCCCAGGCCGGCCAGCGCCGCTGCCTCGTCGAGCCGGGCGATGGGCGCGGGTTCATCGGAAGCGGAAACGGCCACGGCCGCGGTGCACAGAAGCAGCAAGACGGGCAGCAGCCGGCGGGGCATGGGCGATTCCTGCAGGGACATGGCGCCGACCCTAGCGCGTCCCGCCCGGCGCGGCCAGCCGGGCCGATTGCGCGGCGGCGGCTTTGGGGTCATTTTGTCGCGGACACCCCCGCGCCGATGCCGCCGTGACCAGCGAAGAGCAGATCCTCAGCCGCCTCGAAACCCTCAACGCCATCGGCGCGGCGCTGTCGCACGAGCGCGACCTGCCCACGTTGCTCGAACGCATCCTGGAAGCGGCGCGCGAATTCGCCCATGCCGACGGCGGCACCCTGTACCGGGTGCAGGGCGACACGCTGGTGTTCGAGGTGCTGCGCAACCACACCCTGGGCTACGTGATGGGCGGCCGCAGCGGCGCGCCGATCCACTTCCCGCCGCTGCCCATGCACGACGCCCAGGGCCAGCCCAACCACGGCATGGTGGTGGCGCATGCCGCCCTCACCGGCAAGACCGTCAACATCCCCGACGCCTACACCGCGCAGGGCTACGATTTCTCCGGCACGCGCGCCTTCGACGCCAAGACCGGCTACCGCTCGCAGTCCTTCCTCACCGTGCCGATGAAGGACCACGACGGCCGCGTGATCGGCGTGCTGCAGCTGATCAACTCGCGCAATGCCGCCGGCCACGTGGACGCCTTCAGCCAGGCCGAGCAGCAGCTGGTGGAATCGCTGGCTTCCCAGGCGGCCATCGCGCTCAACAACCGCATCCTGATCACCCAGCTCGAGAACCTGTTCGAGGCGCTGATCAAGCTGATCAACACCGCCATCGACGAGAAGTCGCCCTACACCGGCGGCCACTGCGAGCGCGTGCCGGTGCTGACCAACCTGCTGGCCGAGGCCGCCGCGCGCACGGAAGTGGGCCCGCTGGCCTCGTTCCGCATGAGCGAAAAGGACCGCTACGAGCTCAAGATCGCCGGCCTGCTGCACGACTGCGGCAAGATCACCACGCCGGTGCACGTGGTGGACAAGGCCACCAAGCTGCAGACGCTGTTCGACCGCGTGGCGCTGGTGGACACGCGCTTCGAGGTGCTGCTGCGCGACGCCGAGATCGCGCGGCTCAGGGGCGAACTGGATGCCGCCGGCCACGAGGCGCGCGTGGCGCAGCTGCTGGCCGACCGCGAGTTCATCCGCCACTGCAACACCGGCGGCGAGTTCATGGCCGATGCAAAGATCTCCGAGGTGCAGCGCATCGCCGGCGAGCGCTGGCGCGCGCCCGACGGCAGCGACCAGCCCTTCCTGTCGGCCGACGAAGTGGAAAACCTGTGCATCCGCCGCGGCACGCTGACCGCCGCCGAGCGCGACGTCATCAACCACCACATCGTGATGACCATCCGCCTGCTCGAAGCGCTGCCGTGGCCGCCGCACCTCACCCAGGTGCCCGAATACGCCGGCGGCCACCACGAGCGCATGGACGGCAAGGGCTACCCGAAGGGCCTCACCCGCGACCAGATGAGCGTGCAGGCCCGCGTGATGGGCGTGGCCGACATCTTCGAGGCGCTCACCGCCAGCGACCGTCCCTACAAGCTGGGCAAGACGCTGACCGAATCGCTCACCATCCTGGGCCGCATGAAGCTCGAGCACCACGTGGACCCGGACCTGTTCGACGTGTTCCTGCGCGAGCGCGTGTACCTCGAGTACGCGCACCGCTTCCTGGCGCCCGGGCAGATCGACGTGATCGACTGGAGCCGCATCCCCGGCGTGTCGCCCGAGTTGGCGGCGGAGCTGGCGGCGATGGACGCGCGCGGCTAAACCGAGGCCGGCGTGCGCCCCGTGCGCGCGCGTTCGAACCACCACAGCGCGGCCGACAGCAGCAGCCAGGACAGCAGCCAGGGCCAGCGCGGGCCGGGGCTTTCGGGTGGCGTGGTTCCGGAAAGCGGCGCGGCGTTGGCGGCAAGTGACTGCGTGGCCTCGCGGCGTTCGAAGGCGCGCAGGCCGGGGGCTTCGTTTTCGCCGCGCACCGGGAAAGTGGCCGCGGTTTCACCGGCGGTGAGTTGATGCCAGCCGGCCTGCGTGGGCCAGAACGCCGCGCAACCGGTGGCGTCGTCGCGCGCGAACGTGATCGCACTGGCGTCGGGCGCGCGCAGCGCGGCGTCGTCGGCGAGGCCGCAGATCACGCTGCGCTCGTCGACGCGCGCGGCGGCCGGCACCGCGGGCGGCAGGGCGCCCTTCGGTCGGGCCAGGGTTTCCAGGCTCGCGGCCCACAGCCCGCCAAACGCTGCACTGCGGCCCGACAGCGCGAGCCGGTAGCTGTCGGACAGCCACCACAGCGCCACGCGGCCGCGGCCTTGCGCGCGCCACAGCGCCAGCGTGTCGCCGCGGGTGTCGCGCAGCAGCGGCACGCCGTCGGCGGCGGTGGCGGCCAGCGGGCGGCGCGTCAGCACGGGGGCGGTGTCGGTGGCGCGGATCTCGTCGCTGCCGTCGATGCGGCGCGCGGCGGCGTCCGCGGTTTCGGTGCCGGGCAGGCGCACGCTGCGCGGCAGGTCGCTGTTGGCCAGGTCGAAGCCCCACTCGCGCAGCGCGCTGCGGTCGCCGGCCGACAGGTCGCCGGTGATCCGCAGCATCACGCCCAGGCCTTCGCGCGCGGCCTCGCGCAGCGCGGCGCGGCCGCCGGCGCCCAGGTTGCGCCACGCACGTTCGTCCAGCACCACCGCGTCGAAGTTGCGCAGGGTGGCGGCGTTCACCGGCAGCGGCGGATCGCCCAGTTCGACGCCGCCGCCCACGCTCACCTGGGTGCGCAGGGCCAGGCCCGCGTCCACGGCCCAGCGGCGCAGGTACTTGAGTTCGGGGCTGGGTCCGCCGGCCAGCAGCCACAGGCGCAGCGGCGCGCCGGCGGCGACGTCCAGCGGCAGGGCGATGTCTTCGCGCACGGCGTCTTCGGCGTCGCGCCACTGCAGGCGGTAGTCCACGCGGCCGGGCGCGCCGGTGGTGGCGTGCAGGGCGAAGCGGCCCTGCGGGTCCGGCGCCGCGCGCGCCACGCGGGCCCCGGCCGGATCCACCAGGTCCACCGACACCGCGGCGCCGCCTTCGATGCGGCCCTGCACGTCGAAGCGGCGGCCGGCGGTGGCCTGCGTCGGTGCGCTGAGTTCCACCAGGGCGGACGGCAGCGCCGAAGGCGTGAACGACAGCGGTACGCCGCGCGCCGCGTCGCGGTCGCGCGGCACCAGGCCCTCGCCCACGACGCGCACGGGGCGTGCGCCGGGATGGCGGCGCAGCGCGGTGCCCAGGTCGGGCACGCGCTGGGCGCCCGGGGATTCGTCGGCTTCGGGCAGCGCCACCACCACGTCGCCGGGCGCGACGTCGCGCGGCGTGCCGGCCTTCGCCGTCAGCACCACCAGCGCGCCCGACGCCGCGGGCACCGTCGGCGGCAGCAGCGCGAAATACAGCAGCGCGGCGCTGGCCGCCTGGCCCACCAGCAGCACGGCCGTGCGCCAGGCGCGCTCGCGGCCGCCGCGCGCGCGCAGCCACAGGCGCACGCTTGCGACCAGCACCACACCCGCAAGCAGCGCGGCGAGCAGCAGGGACGGGCTCATCGCGAACGCTCCCGCGCCAGCGCATCCAGGTAGGCCGCGCCGCGCGCATCAGGCGCGGGGCGCGCCGCGGCCGCGGCCGCGGGCGTGGCCAGCAGGGGCCAGAGTTTGCGGCGCAGTTCGATGCGGCAGGTATCGCAGGCCGGGTCGGCCGACAGCGCATCCATCACGGCCACCAGGCCGAGCGCGTCATCCACGCTGGCTTCGTTCGTGCGCAGCCACGTCGCGAACGCGTCGCGCTCGGCGGCGCTGTCGCCCGGTGCGGCCAGCGCGCGCCACAGCGCCAGCGCCGGCGAGGCGGGGGGCGTGGCCGCCACCAGGCCGGTGCGGCGGTCGCCCAGGCCGGCACGGTCGCCGGTCATGCGCCGCGCTTCGTCGATCGGCGGCAGCTCCAGGCCCACGCGCGCGAGATAGATGCGGCTGGCCTGCTGCACCTGCTTGATGAAGCCGAGCGCGCGGTAGGCATGCGGCAGCGCCTGTGCGGGCTGGCCGCCGCGAAGTTCGCCTTCCGACAGCCACATGGCGTTGAGCGCCTTGCGCAGCAGCTCGCGCGTTTCCGGATCCAGCAGCGTGGCCGCTTCGGAGTCGTCGTGGGTGTGGCCGAATTCCTCCAGCACGCTGGGCATCGTGCCGACCGGGGACGGGGGTTCGCTGCCGTGGTCGTGGCCGTCGTCGAGGCTGTGCTCTTCGCCGTCGGCGGACGGCGGCGGCTCGGGCTCACCCTCGGTTTCTTCGCCCAGGAACTGGCCGTAGCGCATGCGCAGGATGCGCTGGTCCATGCCAAGGCCCTCCGAGCGCTGCATGAACTTGTCGGCGGCCAGGCGCGGGCGCTCGGCCACCAGCGCCTCGGCGTCGATGATGATCTGGCGCTGGCTGCGGAAGTAGGCCGGCAGCGTTTTTTTCACCAGGCCTTCCATGCCGGTGGACTCGGCACTGGGCGGCGGCGGGAAGCGCAGGATCAGGCTGGTGCTGCGCGTGGACTGCGGCGACGGTGCGCGGTTGTCGCCCACTACCAGCCGCACGATCAGGTCGTCGCCGGCGCCCAGGCCCAGTGCGGCGAGGTCGAGGCTGCGCACGTAGCGGCGCTGCCTGCCGTCGCCTTCGCCGTTGAGCACCAGCGAGCGCTCGGTCACCGTCACCTGTTCGCCCGTGCCCTGGGCCAGCGTGAGGCCCAGGCGTGCGGTGCCGAGGCCGTAGTCGTCGCTGGCTTCGAACTGCAGGGCCCACGTGCGCTGGCCCGGCGTGGCCATCGTCAGGCTGCGCTCGGGCGTGATCACGCGCACCTGCGGCGGCTCGTCGGCGATGGCATCCAGGCGATGCAGCGGGTCTTCGCGCATCGGCAGCGGGCCTTCGGGCACCACGCGATACAGCGTTGAATGGGCCAGCACGCGGGTGGCGATCCAGTCGTCGCCTTCGCGCACCAGCGGCAGGCGCTCGCCGTCGTGGAAGACCAGTGCGACCGCTTCGGGCTGCGGCGACAGGCGCAGCGACCAGCGGAGGCGCGCGTTTTCCGGGGCCTTGGCAGACAGTTCGGCCTCGCGGCGTTCGGGCAGGCCCGTGTACGCGGGCGGCGTGATCGAAAGTTCCGCGGCGACCAGCGTGATGTCGGTGGCGGCGGGCGCGACGGCGGCTTCGGCCACCGGTGCGGGCGCGGGCGCCGGCGCGGCGCCGGGCCACAGCACGATCGCGGCGATCATGGGCGCGGCCACCGCCACGCCGAGCCAGAACGCGCGCAGCGGCCACGCGGGCCGCAGGTCCGGCGGCGCGCCCGTGCCCAGCTGCTGCAGCAGGCGCGCGCGCTGCAGCGGCTGCAGGCCCTGCAGCGACGCCGGCTCGGCGAACAGCAGGTCGGCGCTGTCCTGCATGTCGGGCCGCAGGTCGAGGCGGCGCGCCAGCCAGCGCGCGTCGATGGTGTTCGCGGCGCGCCAGGCGGCCACGGCGGCGACGGCGAACGCGAGCACGGCCAACGCCACCCCGTCGAGGCTGAAGTGCCGGCGCCAGGCCAGGGCGATCGCGACCAGCAGCCATGGCGCCGCGACCAGCAGCACGCCCAGGGCGCGGCGGGTTCTCGCCGCGGACGCGGCGCGCTGCAGGATCGGCGGCAGGTTCACGCGGCAACCTCGCGGCGGCGGCTGGCGACCCAGCGCTCAAGCGCGAACAGCACCAGCACCAGCCACACCAGCCACGTCGACAGCTCACGCGGCGTTTCCGGGAAGCTCGGCCCTCCGGCCATCGGCGCATAGGCCGCGGCGCTGGCGCGCGTGGGCGCGGGTGCCGCGGGTTCAAGCAGTTCGCGCAGCCGCTGCGGGAAGTCGGGCTGCAGCAGGGCCGGCAGCGCCGCTGGCGACAGCGGCTGCGCCAGCTGCACCACGCGACCAGCGCCCAGTGCGGCGGCGCGCGCGAGCGGTTGGCCGGCGGCGTCGCGCCACACCACGGTGCCGTCCTGGGCAGGCCCATCGGTCTGCGGTTCGATGAGCGCGGTACCGCCGGCGTGGATCCAGGCCAGCACCGGCGCGGGCAGTTCGCCCGGCGCGAGCCACGCGAGCGGGCGCGTTTTCTCCGGCAGGGCGGCGTCGAGTCCGGCGATGTCGAGGAGGTCGGCAACCTCGGTGGCATTGCCGCTGTCGCCGGGCTCAGCGTCGGCGGGTAGCGTTTCATGACCCGCCTGCCAGGCCGCGACGGCGGCGCGCAGGTAGGGCAGGGCGGCTTCGCGATCCGGTGCGTGCCGGATGGCCAGCGCGAATTCGCCGC
Organism: Arenimonas sp.; assembly: GCA_026398695.1. Lineage (GTDB taxonomy): Bacteria > Pseudomonadota > Gammaproteobacteria > Xanthomonadales > Xanthomonadaceae > Arenimonas. Next base: position 26,556 of record JAPLSJ010000045.1, on the reverse strand, counting down.
GCGGCGCGGCGGGCGCCGCGGCAGGCGCTCCGGCCACCACGCGCCAGTCCATCGTGCGCGAGAGTTTCGGCCGCGCGCCGTCGGCGCCGTCGAAGTCCGCGGTCACCAGCACCGTCACCGGCGTGGCCGCGGGCAGTTCGGCGTCGAGCTGGCGCAGCAGGCTGCCGGTGGCGACCGGTGCGGCGGGCATCGGTGATTCGATCGGTGGGAAGCCCGGCGCCAGCCAGCGGCGCTGCGTGCCTTCGGGCAGCCTCGGTGCATCGCCCATGTCGGCGCCGGGCAGCACCACCAGCCACGCGGCATCGCCGCGGCCACCGAACAGCACCGGCTGGGCCAGCAGCAGCGCCAGCGCCGCCACCAGAAGCAGGCGCAGCGCCAGCAGCAGGATTTCCTCGAAGCGCAGGCGCTGGCGCGGGCGGAACTTCGCGGCCAGCCAGCGCAGCGCGGCGAAGTCGGTGGGCACCTGCTCCTCGCGCCGGGCCAGGTGCACCAGCAGCGGCAGCGCCAGCGCGGCGAGCGCGGCCAGGCCCAGCGGTGCCAGCAGGCCCAGGCTCATGCGCGGTCGGCCGCCTGCGGGGCGAACAGGCGGCGCAGCGGCTGGTCCAGCGCTTCATCCAGGAAATATTCGGCGCGGCGCACGCCGCTGGCCGCCATCCGCACGCCGAGCTGTCGGCGCGCGTCGGCAAAGGCCGCGATGAAGTCGGCGCGCGCGGACGCCGCGTCGCTCAGCTTTTCTTCGCCCGATTCGGCGTCGCGGAAGCGGCGGCCGCCGCGGAAGGGGAAGTCGCGCTCTTCGGCGGTGAGCACCTGCACGTTCAGCACCTCTCGGCGCGCGGCGGACAGGCGCTCGGCCAGGGCCACGGCCGCCTCGTCGAAGTCATCGCTCACCAGCACCGCCAGGTGCCCGGCGCCGATGCGCTCCCACAGCGGCCTGAGCCGCGACTCGTCGGGCCACTGGCCGTGCGCGCGCAGGCCCTGCAGCTCCAGCAGGCAGCGGTCGCGCTGGCGCGGGCCGGTGCCCGCGGGCACCATCCGCAGCCCGTCACCGCCGATCACCGCCAAACCAAAACGGTCGCCCTGGCGCAGCGCCAGTTCGAACACGCAGGCGGCCAGCGCGCGCGCGGCGTCGAGCCGCGTCCAGCGCGGCCGCGCCTCGTCGCCCTGCGCCATCGAGGCGGTGGCGTCGATCACCACCCACGCGGTGAGCGGGCTGTCGCGCTCGGCTTCGCGCACGAAGAAGCGGTCGGAGCGCGCGTAGAGTTTCCAGTCCACCTGGCGCGGCTCGTCGCCCTGTTCGTAGGCGCGGTACTGCGCGAACTCCAGGCCCGAGCCCCGGCTGCGGCTGGCGTGCTGGCCGAAGCCATGCCCGCCCGCGGCCCGGCGCCCATGCAGGCGCAGGGCCTTGAGCCGCGCGCGCACGTCGGCGGGGATGAAGTCGGGGCCGGACATCGCTGGTTTCAGGCGCCCAGGGGCACGCTGCGCAGCAGCGCCGCCACCACGTCGTCCGGCGATTTCTGTTCCGCCTCGGCCGCGAACGACAGCAGCAGGCGGTGGCGCAGCACCGGCGCGGCCAGCGCCATCACGTCTTCGCGGGTGGCGGCGTAGCGGCCGTGCAGCAGCGCGCGCGCCTTCGATGCCAGCACCAGCGACTGGCCGGCACGCGGGCCCGCGCCCCACTTCACGTACTGCAGGATGTCGGCCGAGGCGCCCGGCAGCGGCCGCGTGGCGCGCACCAGTCGCGTGATCCAGTCCAGCAGGTCGGCGCCCAGGTGCACCTCGCGCACGCGCGCCTGCAGGGCCAGCACGTCCTGGGCGCGCATCACCTGCGGCACCTTGGCGGTTTTCGCGCCGGTGGTCTGTTCGATGATGGCGCGCTCTTCGGCCTCGGTGGGGTAGTCCACCCGAATGTTGAGCAGGAAGCGGTCGAGCTGCGCCTCGGGCAGCGGGTAGGTGCCGGCCTGCTCGATCGGGTTCTGGGTGGCGAGAACGAAGAACGGCGCCGGCAGTTCGTGGGTGACGCCGGCGTAACTGACGGTCTTTTCCTGCATGGCCTCGAGCAGCGCGGCCTGCGTCTTGGGCGGCGTGCGGTTGAGTTCGTCGGCCAGCAGCAGGTTCGTGAACACCGGCCCGGGCTGGAACTTGAAGCTGCGGTGCCCGGTGCCGTGGTCCTCCTCGAGGATCTCGGTGCCCAGGATGTCGCTGGGCATCAGGTCGGGCGTGAACTGCTCGCGCCGGAACTGCAGCTCCAGCGCCTGCCCCAGCGTGCGCACCAGCAGCGTCTTGCCCAGTCCGGGCACGCCCTCGAGCAGGCAGTGGCCGCCGGCCAGCAGGCCGATCAGCAGCTGCTCGACGACTTCGTCCTGGCCGACGATGGCCTGGGCGATGGCGGCGCGCAGCGGCGCGATGCGCGCCAGCGGGGCTTCCAGGGATACTTCGGGGGTGGGGTGGGTCATCGGGTTCCTCAGCTCGTCAAAGCGTACATCGCGATATTCACCGCGAACTTCGTGTTGTCTTCCGCCAGCCAGCGCTTGTTGCGCCAGTCATAGTCCCACTCGCAGCCGTAGTCCTTGTTGCTGTAGAGCACGCCCAGGCGGCCATCGATGCTGATGCCCTTGAGGTAGTCGTGCACCAGGTCGTCGCCCCAGCCGTTGAGTTCGAAGCCGGTGGCGGGCGGACCGTCGGGGAATTTGAAGAAGCTCGAATACAGCGGGTGGCTGTTGGGCAGCTTGCGCAGGGCGCTGGGGCCGAAGATGGCGGCCATCTGGTCTTCGAACGACTTGGCGAACAGGCCGTCGATGTCGTGGTTGCAGTCGTCCACGAACACGAAGCCGCCGCCGCGCACGTAGCGTTCGAAGTTGCGGCGCTCGTCGGGGTTGAACTCCACCAGCTTGTGTCCGGCCAGGTAGCAGAACGGCGCCGACAGCATGCGCGGGTCGGACAGGGCCAGCACGTGTTCCTTGGTGTCCACCCGCAGCGTGGTGTATTCGAGCAGGGACGTGATCAGGTTGGCCGGCATGCGCTGGTCCACGTCCCAGTTGCCCGACTCGTACATCAGCCGGGTGAACCAGAAATCGTAGTCGGCGCCGCCCGAACCTGTGGGAGGGACTTCAGTCCCGATGCCTTTCGCCAAGGCCATCGGGACTGAAGTCCCTCCCACAAGGGCGCCCAGCATCAGCTTGAGGAAGGCAGCGCGGTTCACCGCGCCGCCCCGGTGCGACGGGCCACCCCGTTGGACGCAGGCAGCCCCGGCACCACTACACCGCGTCGGAGAGCGAGGTGAAGGTGAAGTCGCGCAGCTTCATCGGCGGGATCATCATCACGAACGGGGACTCGTCGCCGCTCACGCGCACCGGCTTGCCCAGCTCTTCGATGTTGTTGAGCATGATCACCGGCGATTCGTTGAAGCGGAAGTTCTTCACCGGGTGCTTGATCTCGCCGTTCTCGATGTAGAAGGTGCCGTCGCGGGTGAGGCCGGTCAGCAGCACGGTCTGCGGGTCCACCATGCGGATGTACCAGGTGCGCGTGACCAGGATGCCCTTCTGGGTGGACTTCACCAGTTCTGCCGTGGTCTTGTCGCCGCCGGCCATCAGGATGTTGCCCGGCTGGCCGATCGCCTTCTTGCCCTGCTTCTGCGCCCAGTAGCGCGAGTACTGCAGGTACGACACCTTGCCGTCCTTGATGATGTCGTGCTTCTCGCGCGGCATGCCGGTCTCGTCCCAGGGCAGCACGGCCGCGTCGGCGTCCCACGGGTCGGCGTGGATGTTCACCTGCGCGTCGTACACCTGTTCGCCCAGCTTGGTGCCGCCGCCCTTCTTGGACAGGAAGCTGCGGCCTTCGTCGGCCTGGCGCGCGTCGAAGAAGAACATCATGAAGCTGATCAGGCCCGCGGCCGCGGCCGGCTCGAGGATGACGGTGTACTTGCCCGGCTCCAGGGCCTTGGCTTCGGCCGAGTCGCGCGCCTTCTGGATGGCCACCTGGATGTCGTCGCCGGCCTTGAACTGGCTGGCGTCGGCCAGGTTGCGCGCCACCCAGCCCGAGCCGCGGCCGTCTTCGGTGCGCACCGTGCAGGTGTAGTTGAAGTTGGTGGACTGCTGGTAGGCGAAGTTGCCCTTGGAGTTGGCCGAGGCGAAGAAGCTGTGGCCGTCGCTGAGGTAACCGGCGGCGATCAGCTTGTTGGCCTTGCACGGGTCGATGGAGTCGGCCGCCACCTGGGCGCGCAGCTCGGGCGTGATGGCGGCCGTGGCGGCGTTGAAGGTCGGGCTGGGGGTGTAGGCCTGCTTTTCCAGCGCCGGCATGTATTCCTCGTTTTCCGGCGCCAGCCGGGCGAGGTCCTCGGCCCGGCGCACCACGCGCTCGAGCGCGGCGTCGTCGAACTCGTTGATGGTGGCGATGCCTTCGCGCTTGCCGAACGCCGCCTGCACGATCAGCTGGGCGTCGCTGACGATGCCGCTGGTGGAGACGTTGTTGAGCGCGAAGCGGATGTTGCCGTCGACCGAGCCGGCGAGGGTGGCCGTGCATTCGTCGGCAACCGACAGCTTGACGACCTTGTCGAGGATGGCCTTGGCCTGTTCTTCGGTGAAGATGCTCATGTTCTGGGGCTCCTGGCCGGTCAGCCGATGTTGCGGGCGGTGTTGATGACGTTCATGCCGTCGAAGCGGGCCGTGCTGGACCCGTGCGAGACCGCCGACGACTGCGAGGGCTGGCCCTTGCCGTCGAAGAAGCTGCCGCCCAGGCGGTAGTCCGATTCATCGCAGATGGCCGAGCAGGCGTTCCAGAACTCCGGCGTGCGGATCTGGTAGGCCACGTCCTCGATCATGCCGGCCAGATTGCCGTCCTTGATCTCGTAGAACAGCTGGCCGCCGAACTGGGCGTTGTAGCGCTGCTGGTCGATGGAGAACGAACCGTCGCCGATGATGTAGATGCCCTTCTCGACGTCCTTGATCATGTCGGCCACCGAGAGCGTGTCCTTGCCCGGCGCCAGCGACACGTTGGCCATGCGCTGGAACTGCACGCTCGACCAGGAGTCGGCGTAGCAGCAACCGTCGGATTCGGTCTTGCCCAGGATGTGGGCCTGGTCGCGGATGGTCTGGTAGTCCACCAGCTTGCCCTGGTCGATCAGGTTCCAGCGCTTGGTCTTGACGCCCTCGTCGTCGTAGCCGACGCCGCCCAGGCTGCCTTCCTGCACCTTGTCGGCGAACAGGGTCACCTTCTCGCTGCCGTACTGGAAGCGCGCCTCGCGCTTGTCGAGCGTGGCGAAGCTGGTGCCGGCGAAGTTGGCCTCGTAGCCGAGCACGCGGTCGAGCTCGAGCGGATGACCGACGTTTTCGTGGATCGTCAGCCACAGGTGCGACGGGTCGAGCACCAGGTCGTACTTGCCGGGCTTCACCGAAGGCGCCGTGAGTTTCTCGCGCGCCTGCTTGGCGGCCGCCACGGCGTCTTCCACCATGTCGTAGGTCTTGCCGTAGTTCACCACGCCGTTGGGCGAGACGTACTTGGTGCCGCCGCCGTCGAGGTATTCATAGCCCAGGCCCATCGGCGCCGACAGGCCGTCGCGGGTGCGGAACTTGCCGCTGGCCTTGTCGATGGCGGTGACCGAGAACGGCGCCCAGATGCGGTGCACGTCCTGGTCGATGTAGCTGCCGTCGGTGGAGGCGAAGTACTTCTGCTCGTTCACCGCGAACAGGGTGGAGTTGACGAAGTCGGCGCCGGCCTTGATGGCGGCGGCGTTGACGCTCAGCAGCAGGTCCACCTTGTCCTTGACCGGCACGGCCATGGCGTTTTTCTTGATGGGGGCCTTCCAGCTGACCTCGCCCACGCCGGCGACCTTGGCCAGCTGCACCGGCGCGGTCTGGAAGCGGGAGTTGGCCTTGGCAATCGTGGTGGCCTGGCGCGCGGCGGCGGCGACACCCGCTGTGCTCAGGTCGCTGGTGGCGGCGAAGCCCCAGGCGCCGTTGGCGATCACGCGGATGCCGATGCCGGTGGATTCGGTGTTCACCACGTTCTGGACCTTGTCCTCGCGGGTGATCACGAACTGCTGCAGGTAGCGGCCGATGCGAACGTCGCAGTAGGTCGCTCCGGCGCCGGTGGCGGCCTCCAGGGCGGCGTCGGCGATGGCCTTCTTCATCGCGATGTCCAGGCCCGAAACAAGTTCGGAGGCGGCGATGGAGCGGCTGTAGGGAAGCATCAGGCCGGCAAGGCCAATGCCCGAGATCGTCAGGAAGTCGCGTCTGTCCATCGTGTCACTCCAGCGGATGGGCGGGGCCGGGCATCGAGGCTTCGATACCAGCGGCGGGAAGGGGCCCGCCGACTCTGGGGACCGGGGCCCGTGGGCGTCAAGTGACGAATGGCCTAGGGGGGTGGCAAGCTGGCTTGCGCTACCCTGCGGGGAAGGCTTCGAGGGGAAACGGGCATGTCGCCGCTGCAAGCCATTGGTCGCCGCCTGGCCGCCTTCCTGGCCAAGCCGCGCGAGCGCAACAGCCACATTCCCACCAGTCCGGTGGCGCTGTTCGCGGCCACGCTGCGCAAGGGCGACGTGGTGCTGGTGGAAGGCAGCAGCCGCTTCGCCAGCGCCATCAAATACCTCACGCAGTCCACCTGGTCGCACGCGGCGCTGTACATCGGCGACACGCTGGGCCCGCCCGCGCCCGGCGAAGAGCCCCGCCTGCTGGTGGACGTGGACGTGGTGGAGGGCGTGCGCACGATCCCGCTGAGCACCTTCGCCGGGCTGCATACCCGCATCTGCCGGCCGGTGGGCCTGGGCGAGGCCGAGGTGGATGCGCTGGTGCAGTTCATGCTCTCGCGCAAGGGCATCACCTACGACCTGAAGAACATCTTCGACCTGGCGCGCTATTTCATCCGCACGCCGCCGGTGCCCGGCTCGATGAAGCGGCGCATGCTGTCGCTGGGCAGCGGCGAGCCGACCAAGGCGATCTGTTCGACGCTGCTGGCGCAGGCCTTCGAATCGATCCGCTACCCGATCCTGCCCGAGGTGGCGCTGGTGGACGTGGATTCGAAGGGCGCGCGGCGTGCGGCGCGCGAAATCCTCTTCATCCGCCACCACAGCCTGTACGCACCGCGCGACTTCGACGTGTCGCCCTTCTTCCAGGTGGTGAAGCCGCGCCTGGCGCAGGGCTTCGACTACCGGCAGCTGGAGTGGCAGTCGCCGGCCGCGCCCGCGCAGGACGAACCCGGCCCCGACCCAAGCGGCTGAGCTCCGCCTCAGTCCGCCTTGGCGGCCTCTTCGGCCAGGCGCTTGTCCAGCCACTCGCGACCGATGGCCGCGTAGGCGCGGCAGGACTGGTCGTCGAAGAACGCGGGACCGGGCTTGCCGGCGTCGCGCGCGGCGGCCTTTTCGAACAGTTCGGTGAAACCCGGGTGGGCCGATACCGCCAGGTCGCAGTCCAGTGCGGCGATGCGGTCGATCGTGGCGCGGAACTCGGCCACCCGGTCCGGGTCGTCGCTGTAGCGGAAACCGGGGGCCGACACGGCGGTGATGCTGTCGGCGTAGACCATGTCCACGCAATCCCCGCCGATGCAGCTGCTCCACGACCAGGTGGCCCCGCCCGGCGTGTGGCCGGGCGTGGCGTGCAGCACCAGCGACACGTCGCCCAGGGACAGCCAGGCGCCGTCAGCCAGTTCGGTCACCTCGGCCACCGGCGGGAAGGCATTCGCCTTCGGTCCGAAGCCCACCTGCGGGTCGTCGAGCGGCGCATTGCCCAGGCGCAGCGCCTGCGCGCCGCGCGCGGTGGTGGCCACCTTCGCGCCACTCATGCGCTGCAGGGCGGCGATGCCGCCGGCGTGGTCGAAGTGCGGGTGCGAGTTGAGGATCCACTTCACGTCGGTGACGCGGAAGCCGAGGGATTCGATGTTGGCGGCGATCAGCGGCGCCGACTGCGGCAGCGCGCCGTCGATCAGCACCAGGCCGTCGCCGCTGTCGATCAGCACCGCGCTCAGGCCCTCGGTGCCCACGTACCAGCTTTTTCCGTGCAGGGCGAAGGGTGCGCGCGGGACGTTCCATTCGGCGCAGGCGCTGCAGTCGATCGGCGTGAGGTCGGCCGGGGTCGCGGCCAGGGCGGCGGCCAGCAGGGCGGGGGTCATCAGCATCGCGGGGGACCTTGTGCGTGGGGAGGGCAGTTTCGCCCTCCGCCGGGCGCGTGTGAAGGCCGGCGCTGACTTGACGCCATGGGCGGCCTGCCCGACTGTGTGGCACAGGGCCTGCCACAGGGGTGGCGTGGCCCGGAACCGCGGACCCGAAACCCGTGATCCCATCCGACCGCCAGGCAGGCTCGCGCCTGCCAGAAAACCAGACCGCCGACTGGCGGTTGCGGCAGGTCGTGGGCGACACCTACCAGCTGTCGAAGATCGGCGGCTTCCTCTACCTGTTCGGCTGGGCCGTCATCGCCTGGCTGGGCGACGTGATGGCGTTCGCGCCGCGGGTGACGCTGGCGATCGGCGCCGGCTTCCTGCTGCTGGCTTTCCTGCGGCTGTGGATGCGGCCGCCGGTGGACGGCGACAGCGCGGCGGATCGCCGCTGGCTGCTGCAGTTCACCCTGGTGCTGCCGCTGGCGTCGGTGCTGTGGGCGGGCGTGCAGGTCTGGATATTGCTCGACGGGCGCTACCACGGCGACATCCGCATGGTGTCGCTGATCGCCACCATCGGCTACGCCACGGTGTTCGCCAATATCTATTCCACCGTGCGGCACCTGGCCGTGGTGGGGGTGTGCGTGCTGCTCGTGCCGGTGCTGGTGGCGCTGTGGAGCCAGCCCGACGACCGCGCGCTGGCGGCGGCGATGTCGTTCTACTCCGTCTACCTGGCCGGGGCCCTGGTGCGCAGCCACGCCGAGTACCGCCGCCGCCTGCGCCTGGACCTGGCCCTGCGCGAGCAGCGCGACCTGTACGAGCACCTCAGCCGCACCGACGCGCTCACCGGCGTCTACAACCGCCGGCACTTCACCGCCCGGCTCGACCAGCTGGCCCAGCGCGCCAGCCTGGGCGGCGCCGGCTTCGCGCTGCTCATCCTGGACATCGACCACTTCAAGCAGGTGAACGACCGCTACGGGCACGTGGTGGGCGACGCCTGCCTCAAGGCCCTGGCCGACCGGCTGCAGCGGGCGTTCGCGCCTTACCCGGCGCTGCTGGCGCGGCTGGGCGGCGAGGAGTTCGGCGTGCTGTTCGAAGGCAGCGAGGCCGCCGCGTTTTCGGCGGCCGAGGGCCTGCGCCACGACCTGGTGATGCGCCCGCTGGAATGCGACGGCCAGCGCATCACCGTGACCGCCAGCATGGGCCTGGGCGCTTTCAGCGCCACCGCCCACGGCGACGGCGATGGCCTCTACCGCGCCGTGGACCTGGCGCTGTACGAAGCCAAGGGCCTGGGGCGCAACCGCGTCAAGGCGCTGCAGCCGGCCAACGCCTGAGCGCCGCGCCGGGCTAAAATCGCGGTTTGAACCCGGCGGAGCACGCCCTTGGCCCCGGCCGCAGACGATCCCGCACTCGATACCCTGTTCCTGCCGCTGGCGTCGGGCGTGGTGTCGTGGCCGGCGCCGGGCCGCACGCTGTTCCTGCGCGCGCGCGCGGGCGCCGCGCTGGACTCCTGGCGCGGCAAGGACATCACCTGCGAGCAGGGCTTCAAGCCATGGGCCAATGCGCTGGCGGCGTCGGGGCAGCGCGTGGTGGACACGCAGCCGGGCCACTTCGAGCGCGTGCTGGTGCTGTCGCCGCGGCAGCGCACCGAGTCGCGCGCGCTGCTGGCGCGCGCCGTGTCCCAGGCGATGCCCGGCGGCGTGGTGCTGGCCGCCGCCGCCAACAACGAGGGCGCGCGCTCGATGCAGGACGACCTGGCCTGCCTCGCGGGGCCGGTGCAGGCCCTGTCCAAGAACCACTGCCGCGCGTGCTGGACCGCGCCGCTGGGCGAGGGCGTGGACCGCGCGCTGCTCGACGAGTGGCTGGCGCTGGACGCCCCGCGCCGCATTGCCAACGGGCGCTTCCTCAGCCGCCCCGGCCTGTTCGCGTGGGACCGCGTGGACGCGGCGTCGGCGCTGCTGGCGTCGTGCCTGCCACCGGACCTGGCCGGGCGCTGTGCCGACCTCGGTGCCGGTTTCGGCTACCTGTCGAGCGAAGTGCTGGCGCGCTGCCCCGGCGTCACGGCCATCGATCTTTACGAAGCCGAGGCGCGCGCGCTGGCGCTGGCGCGCGAAAACCTCGCCGGTGCCCGCGTGCCGGTGGGCTTGCACTGGCACGACGTCACCACCGGCCTGCCGCAGCCGTACGACGCCATCGTCAGCAACCCGCCCTTCCACCAGGGCCGCGCCGACGAACCGGCGCTGGGCCTGGCCTTCATCGCGGCGGCCGCCGCCGCGCTGCGCCCCGGCGGGCGGCTGTGGCTTGTCGCCAACCGCCACCTGCCTTACGAGGCCGCGCTGTCGGGCGGTTTCACCCACGTGCGCACCGTCCGCGAGGACGCCGGCTTCAAGGTGATCGAAGCCGTCAAGGAGTCCAGGCAATGAAGCTCGTCAAACTGATCGCCAACCTCGGCTACGGCAGCCGCAAGCAGGTGACCCTGATGTTCCGCGAAGGCCGGATCACCGACGCCGCGGGCGAGGTGCTGTACGCCGACGACGCCGTGGCGCACGACCAGGTGCGCGTGGACGGCGAGCCGCTCGATCCGCCGCACGGCCTGCTGCTGATGCTGCACAAGCCCACGGGCTACACCTGTTCCACCAAGGACCCCGGCCGGGTGGTGTACGACCTGCTGCCACCGCGCCATCGCCTTCGCGACCCGGTGCTGTCCACCGTGGGCCGTCTGGACCGCGACACCTCGGGCCTGCTGCTGATGACCGACGACGGCGCGCTGCTGCACCGGATCACCTCGCCCAAGGCGCACCTGCCCAAGGTGTACGAGGCGGTGCTGGCCTCCGACCTGCGCGGCGACGAAGCCGACGTGTTCGGCAGCGGCACGCTGATGCTGGAATCGGAAAAGACGCCGCTGGCCCCCGCCATCATCGAACCGCTGGGGCCGCGCCGTGCGCGCATCACGCTGGTGGAGGGCCGCTACCACCAGATCCGGCGCATGTTCGCCGCGGTGGGAAACCACGTGGAAAGCCTGCACCGGCACACGCTGGGCGGGCTGGGGCTGGGCGAACTGGCGCCCGGCCAGTGGCGGATGCTCGACGACGCCGACCGCACCCGCATCTTCGCCGCCTCCTCCTGATCCTGACCCTGTGGGAGGGACTTCAGTCCCGATGCCTTCAGGCCGGAAGCATCGGGACTGAAGTCCCTCCCACAAGGTTGTGCGATCAGTCGCGGAAGTTGTCGAACTGCAGCGGGATCTCCAGGTCGGTCTTCTTCAGCAGCGCCATCGCTTCCTGCAGGTCGTCGCGCTTCTTGCCGCTGACGCGCAGCTTGTCGCCGTTGATCTGGGCCTCGACCTTGATCTTGGCGTCCTTGAGCGTGGCGACGATCTTCTTGGCCAGCTTCTGTTCGATGCCCTGCTTGATGGTGACCTTCTGGCGCGCGCCGGCCAGGTTCACTTCGGGGTCGGCCGCGTCCATGCAGCGCATGTCGATGCCGCGCGCGGCCAGCCGCCCGCGAAGGATGTCGAACATCTGCTTGAGCTGGAAATCGCTGGGTGCCTTCTGGGTGACCACGAAACCGTCCAGCTCGAAGCTGGCGTCCTGGCCCTTGAAGTCGAAGCGGGTGCCGAGCTCGCGGTTGGCGGTGTCCACGGCATTGGTGAGTTCGTGCTTGTCGACTTCCGAAACAACGTCGAAGGAGGGCATGGGGGCGGGTTCTCGGTGGTTTTGCCGCGATTCTAGCCCAGCCGGCCCGCGGCCCGCAGCTGACTGGCAGGCAAATGCGCCACGGCGGCGCGGGCGGCATTCAACACGAATTCAGACGCCCGGGAGCGATGATCCGCGCCGTGGACAGAGTGCTGCCCACGACCCCGAAACCGAGGTGGTAAATGAACAAGTTGATGCTCGCTTCCCTTTCCCTGCTGCTGGCGGGCGCAACCGCCGTGCCGGCCCAGGCCCAGGACGAACGCCGTTGGGATCGCGACGCATCCGGCCAGCCCGGCGAGGTTGGCACGAGCGAAGCCGAGGTGGCGCCGCGCGGTGAAGGCCGCCAGGACCGCGTCGAAGACCGTCGCGAGGACCGCCGCGAGGACCGCCAGGAGCGGGGCGCCGATCGCCAGGGCCGCGCCGCCTTGGTTCTCCCGGAAGCGGTGCGCCAGCAGCGCGAGGAGCGCCGTGACTGGGCCTCCGAAGCCCGCCCGGGCCAGCCTGGCTATGGTGGCGTGTCCGGCGCGATGCCTCCCGTGCAGCAGCCCCGCGCCTACGACCGCCGCGACGACCGTCGGGACGACCGCCGCGACGACCGTCGCTACGCCGGCAACAACGATGGCCGCTACGACAACCGGTACGAAAACCGCTACGAGAACCGTTACGAGGATCGCTACGACGGCCGCTACGACAACAGGTACGACAACCGCTACGACAACCGCTACGACAATCGTTATGACGTGAGCCGCTACTCGCGCCGCGACGATCGTCGCTGGAACGGCAACTACTGGTACCCGCAGTACCGCTATCGCGCTCCGGTGCGCTACGTGTACCCGCGCGGTTACCGTTCCTACCAGTGGCGCGTCGGCCATCGCCTGCCGTCGTCCTACTACAGCCGCAACTACTACGTGGACTACAACGCCTACCGCCTGCCGCCGCCGCCCTACGGCTACCACTGGGTGCGCGTGGACCATGACGTGGTGCTGGTGTCCATCGCTTCGGGCCTGATCCGCGACATCCTGTACGGCCTGTACTACTGATCCACGCGCCACGCACCACCCAGAAGGGCCGGCCATGCCGGCCCTTCTTTTTTTGCGCGGTTCGTCCCGGTCAGGGCCCGAACAGGTTCGCCTGGGGCGGAATCTCGTCATGGCGGCGGAAATTGGCCAGGCCGACGCCGACCAGGCGGTAGCGGGTACGCCCGGGAAGCTCGACGCGTGAGCGGAGCTCAAGCGCGATCGCCACCACCTCGGCCAGCGAAGTGGGCGGTGACGCCGGCGTCAGGCTGCGCGTGAGGATGCGGAAGTCCGAGGTCTTGAGCTTGAGCACCACGGTGCGGCCGCTGCGGTCGGATTCCCGCAGCGCCGCCGCCCACGCCTTGCCGGCCAACTGTTCGATCGCCTCGGTGGTGGCTTCCAGCGGCACGTCGGCCGCGAACGTGTCCTCGGCCGAAACCTGCGTCGTGGGCCGCTCGCTTTCCACCGCATGCTCGTCGATGCCCAGCGACAGCTCGTGCAGGCGCCGGCCCCAGCGGCCGAAGCGGCCTTCCAGGCCGGGCAGCCCGTGCGCCCGCAGCTGCCCCACGGTGGCGATGCCCAGCGCCGACAGCCGCGATTCCATCACCTTGCCCACGCCCGGCAGCTTGCCCACCGGCAGCGGCGCCAGGAAGTCCAACACCATCGCCGGCTTCACCACGAACTGCCCGTCGGGCTTGCGCCAGTCGCTGGCGATCTTGGCCAGGAACTTGTTGGGCGCGATGCCCGCCGAGGCGGTGAGCTGTGTTTCCTCGCGGATCGCGCTGCGTATCGCCTCGGCCACGGCGGTGGCGCTGGCCAGGCCCTGCTTGTTCTGCGTGACGTCCAGGTACGCCTCGTCCAGCGACAGCGGCTCGATCAGGTCGGTGTGGCGCGCGAAGATGTCCCGCACCTGGCGCGACACCGCCTTGTAGCGCGCGAAGTCGGGCGGCACGAACACCGCCTGGGGGCAAAGCTTCTCGGCCCGCAGCGCCGGCATGGCCGAGCGCACCCCGAAGGTGCGCGCCTCGTAGCTGGCCGCGCACACCACCGAGCGCGCGCCGCGCCAGGCCACCACCACCGGCCGGCCGCGCAGCGACGGATCGTCGCGCTGCTCCACCGACGCGTAGAACGCGTCCATGTCCACGTGCACGATCTTGCGGGGTGGGGCCATGGCGTTATTCTGGCCCAAGCCGACCCCGACGCCACGCCCGCATGTCCGAAAACCCCGCGCCATCGTCCGCCCTGCCCGAACCCGTGGCGCGCTTCCGCGCCGAGTACCGCGCGCAGTTCATCCCGGCCGGCTACCGCGGCGGGGCGCACGCGCTGTTCACCTTCGGGGTGGGCGGTGCGGTGCTGGTGGCCTGCCTGCTGCAATTGCAGGCGGTGCAGCCGTTGGAGTGGCTCGCGGTGCCGCTGTCGCTTGTCTACGCCAACCTGACCGAATACTTCGGCCATCGCTTCCCGATGCATCGGCCGTTCCCGGGGCTGGGACTGGTGTACCGGCGCCACGCCGGGCAGCACCACCGCTTCTTCACCCACGAAGCCATGCCGGTGGAGTCGGCGCGCGACTTCCGCGCGCTGCTGTTCCCGCCGGTGCTGGTGCTGTTCTTCTTCGGGCTGTTCGGGGTACCGGTGTGGTTCGTGCTGGAGTGGCTGCTGTCGGCGAACGTGGCCTGGCTGTTCATCGCCTCGGGCCTGGCGTATTTCCTGAACTACGAGTTCCTGCACGCCGCCTACCACCTGCCCGAGGCGCATCCGCTCGCCCGCCTCGCGCTGGTGCGGCGCCTGCGCTGGCTGCACCGAACCCACCACGACCCGCGGCTGATGGCGCACTGCAATTTCAACATCACCTACCCACTGGGCGACTGGCTGTTCGGCACGCTGCGGCGCGAGCGCGGCTGAGCGGGTTCAGTTGGCGCGGTCGCGCAGCGCGGCCCGGTAGCGCCGGCTGCAGGGCAGGGTGCTGCCGTCCTTGAGGTGGATGCGGGCGTCGCCGGTGTCGAGCGGTTCGATCATGGCCACGTGCTCGAGGTTGACGATCCAGCTGCGGTGCACGCGCTGGAACCGCGCCGGGTCGAGCCGGGACTCGATGGCAGCGATGGTGCTTCGCAGCGGGTAGTCGCGGCCGCGCACGCGCAGGTTCACGTAGTTGCCCGAGGCCTGCAGCGACTCGATGTCGTTCGCGGCCACCAGGAACTCCCGGCCCAGCTTGCGCACCAGGAAACGCTCGGGCCGGTCCACCGGTTCCACCGGCGGCGCGTCGTCGTCCGGCGCAGCCAGCAGGCTGGCCTCGCCCTGCAGGCGCCGCACCACGAAGCGGTAAAGGTGCAGCAGCAGCACGGCGTTGAAGAAGGTCTGGACGTCCTTGACGTATTCGTAGGCCATCTGGCGCGGCCACCCGCCGAAGTCGTAGTCGCCGCCCGCCGCCGCGTACACGGCCTCGCGCACCGCCACCATGGCCAGCACGTGGGCCAGGCTGTAGGCCACGCTGGCCAGCAGGTACCAGGGCAACTGCCGGCGCCAGGTGTCCAGGTGCAGCGGGAGTTGGCGGGTGAACAGCACGATCGCCGGTACCAGCGCCAGCAGCACCAGGTTGCTGCTCCATTCCCACACCGCCGGCTCCAGCGGGTGGTGGGGCAGGCCGGCACGGGTCATTTCCATGCTCGTGGTGATGGTGTTGCCGATGGCGCTCAGCGCCACGGCCACCACCCAGAAGCCGACCTCGAACCAGCGCCGGTGGCGCAGGAAGCGGTCGGCGGCAGTGGTGGCGTCGGTCATGGCCGTATTCTAGGTGCCGGCGGCGGCGGTGGGGCTCCCGGTTGGTCACTCCGGTCCACGCTTCGTCCCCGGCAGCCTTCGGGCCATCCCTTGGCGGTGGGCGGGGCGGGGGTGTCGCCCCAGTCTGGCGGCACTTCCCCGGAGACCGCCATGAACCGCCGCCACGACCTGGACGCCCTGCGCGTCATCGCCTTTGGCCTGCTGATCGCCTACCACTGCGCCATGCTCTACGTGGCCGAGTGGGAGTGGCACCTCAAGAGCACCTACCTCGCCGAGTGGCTGCAGTGGCCCATGACGGCCATGAACCGCTGGCGCATGGCCCTGCTGTTCCTGGTCTCCGGCCTGGCCATCGGCCTCTACCAGCCGTCCCGCAAGCCCGGCACGTTCGCGCTCGAGCGCACCTGGCGGCTGTTCCTGCCGCTGGTGTTCGGCATGCTGGTGATCGTGCCGGTGCAGGCCTATTGCCAGGGGGTGGTGAACGGCGCGGTGGAGCCGGGCTATGTCCGCTTCATGCTGCGCTACTGGGAGATCAAGCCGTGGCCCGCCGGCGGCTTCGACGGCGCCGAATACGGCATCACCTGGAACCACCTGTGGTACCTGGCCTACCTGTGGGTCTACACCCTGGTGCTGACCGCGCTGCTGCCGGTGCTTGAATCCGGGCCGGGCCGCCGCGCCCAGGCGGCCCTGGCGGGCCTGCGCGGCTGGAAGCTGGTGCTGCTGCCGGCGCTGCCGCTGGTGGCTTACCTCACCATCCTGATGCCGCGCTTCGAGCCCACCAACGACCTGATGCACGACTGGTTCCAGCACGCGCAGTATTTCACCGTGTTCGTGTACGGCTACGCGCTGTCGCGCTCGGCGGGCTTCTGGGTCGAAGTGGTTCGCCTGCGTCGGCCACTGCTGTGGGGCGCCTTGGCCATGCTGGCGATCTACGTGCCCCTGCTCCAGTCCGACATCGAGTTCGGCGAACCTGCGCTGGCCGCTGTGCGCGCCCTGCGCGGCCTGTTCGCCTGGACCACGCTGCTGGCCATCCTGGCCTGGGGCAAGCATGCGCTCGACCGCCCGTTCCGCTGGCTGCCCTACGCCACCGAGGCGGTGTTCCCGTGGTACGTGCTGCACCAGAGCGCCACGGTGCTGCTGGCCTACTGGCTGGTGCCGCTCAAGCTGGGTGCGCCGCTGGAGGCGACGGCGGTGGTGTTGGGGACCGTGGCCACCTGCGCCGTGCTGCATGAGTTCGTGATCCGGCGCGTCGGCTTCCTGCGGCCGCTGTTCGGCCTCAACGCAGCCGGAAGCGGTCGCGGTAGTCGGCGGGCGTGAGTGAGGTGGCGCGCTTGAACAGCTTGCGGAAGCTCGACGCGTCGCTGTAGCCGCAGCGCTCCACCACTTCCTCGAAGCTCAGCAGCGTGGTCTCGAGCAGGGCCTTGGCGCGCTCCACGCGCAGGTGCTGGATGTGCGCCAGCGGCGAGGTGTCGTAGTGCTGGCGGAAATGCCGCAGCAGGCTGCGCTCGCTGGTGCCGCAGAATTCGGCCAGCTCGGCGATGCTCAGCTCGCGGTGCAGCTCCTTTTGCAGGAACTGTTCGGCCTTTTCCGACAGCGAATGCCGCGGCCGCTCGGTCAGCGCCAGGCTGATGTACGGGGCCTGGCTCTGGCGGTCGGGGTCGATCAGCATCATGCGGGCCGCGTGCTGGGCCAGGGCCGGGTCCACCTTCTGGGCGATCAGCTGCAGCACGTAGCTCAGCACCGCCGTGCTGGCGCCGGTGGTGGTGACGCCGCCGTCCTCCACGACCATGCGCTCCACGTCCAGCTGGATGCGCGGATAGCGCTTGCGGAACGTGGCGTCCAGCCACCAGCTGGTGGTGGCATGGCGGCCATCGAGCAGGCCCGACTCGGCCAGCAGGAACGTGCCGCAGCAGTTGGCCACCAGCGGCACGCCGCGCAGGTGCAGGGCGCGCAGCAGTTCGATCTCGGGGCCATAGCCGGCCACTTTTTCCACCATGTCCTCGGCGCTGGAATGCATGAAGCCCGGCACCAGCAGCACGTCCATCGCCACTTCCGGCGACTGCACGGGGCCGATGCTCAGGCCGCCGCTGCCCACGGCCACCGACTGGCCGCGCGCGCCCACCAGCACGGTGTCCATGCGCAGCCGGGTGCCCGGGTCGCGCACTTCGGCCAGCTTCTGGGCAATGCGCACCACGTCCATCGGCCCGGTGAGGCTGGACAGCACGCTGCCGTCCAGCGCCAGCAGGCCGATGCGCAGGCGGGCGTCACTGGACGACATAGATCGCCCCCGAACGGTGTTCGAGCCATTCCACCAGGCCCGGCGGGATGGCCAGGGCCGGGGTGCCGCCGGTGGCGGGGCGGTCGCAGTCCACCAGGCGCACGTGGCCCGGATGGCCGGCCGGCAGCGGGGTGGCCGAGGGGGCCACCAGTTCGGGCTGGCCGCTGCCGTCGCGCGTCAGCAGCCACAGGCCGCGGGGCAGGGCGGTGCCGCTGGCGCAGTCGGGCGAGACGCGCAGCTTGATGTCGCCGCCGTTGGCGGGCATCAGGCGCCAGGCGCCCTGGCTGCGGCTGAGCACGGCGTTGTAGCGCGTGCCTTCCAGGAAAATGGCGTCGTCGGCCACGGGGGCCGCGGCCGCGGCGGCGTGGGTGGCCAGCAGGGTGGTCAGGAGCGCGGCCTGGATCAGGGATTTCATGGGGGTGGCTCCGTGCAATCGGGCATTCGCCCGGGGTGAGCACAGCCTCCTCCTTGGCGGGTTTCGCCGGCAGTGGCGAAAACGACACTATGAGGGTGAAATCAGCCAGTCAAGGCCCGGAACGCCGGACGGGCCGCGTGGGCGGCCCGTCCGGGGGGTGCAGGGGCCGCGCTCAGCCGCAGCCGTCGGGATAGTGCAGGAGGCCGCCGTCCTCGCTGGCCGGCACGCGCTCCACGCGGCCGCAGTTCAGCACCGGCAGCGGGTCGCGGTCCGGGATCCACAGCGGCATGCCTTCGCCGGGCAGGCGGTCGTCGGCGGCCACGGGCTTCACGTCCTCGATTGCGCCGGTGGCCAGGTCGACGAAGCAGTCGAAGCGGTCGCCACCGGTGTCGCGCAGGCGCACGCCGGCCTTGCCGCGGTTCATCGGCCAGGCGGCGGTGACCACGTCGGTGGCGACGCCGCCGTCGAGTTCGCAGCGCTGCACGGCGCCCGACAGCTCGGGCAGCAGGCGGCTCCAGTCGGTGGCGGGCTTGGCGCCGGCCTTGGCTTCCGGCGCGGCGGCCAGGTCAATGCCGTATTCCACGGTGCAGCAGCCGCTGGCGACCTGGCCATCGGCGAAGCTGGCCTGCGCGCTGAACGGCATCGCCGGGCCATCGGCCATGGTGTCGAAGCACTGGCCGGGCGCGACCAGCGCCGACACTTCGTCTTCCGGGCTGCCGTCGGGCGCGCCGCGGAACGCGAACGAGCCGCCGGCGCTGGCCTTGAGTTCGCCGAGCAGTTCGATCTCGGCCTCGGGTGTCTTGAGCAGCGCGGTGCCGCCGCTGATGTCGAGCGCCCAGAACGGCTCGTTGCCGCGGCAAAGGAAGGCGCGTGGCACCTGGTCGCCGGCAGGTTGCGCGGGCGTGGCGTCGGGCGCGGCATCGGCCGGGGACACCGCGGGCGCCGGTGCCGGTTCGGGCGCCGGCGGGGCGGACGATTCCCTGCAGGCGCCGAGCAAGGCCAGCAGTGACACGGACAGGACGAGGCGCTTCATGGGCGTGGCTTCGAAGGGGGGGGCTGCGGCCACGATGCCGCAGCCACTGGCGCCCGGCAAGCTGAATGCACGGCCTGCCGGCGGCAACAGCGGTCAACCGCCGCGCGCCTGCCGCGTTCTAGTTGGCAGGGACGGAATGCACCGGCCTATCCAGGAGCCACCCATGTTCAAGACTCTCTTCTGCACCGCGCTGGTGTTCGCCACCGGCATCGCCTTCGCCCAGGACGCCGGCACCGAGCGCGGCGCGCGCCATGCCGAGCGCCAGGCCCAGGCCCAGGCGCGCTTCGCCGCCGCCGACAAGGACGGCAACGGCCGCATCGACCGCACCGAGGCGCAGGCCGTGGGCGAGCGCCTGGCCAAGAACTTCGATCGCGTGGACGCCAACAAGGACGGCGCGCTCGACCAGGCCGAACTGGCCGCGATGCGCCAGAAGATGGGCCGTGCCGGCGGCCGCATGAAGTCGGCGATGGCCTACCAGCGCGGCCTGTTCGTGGGCATGGACGACGACGCCGATGGCGCCGTCACGCGCGCCGAACTGGGCAGCAAGCACAAGCGCTGGAGCGACGACTTCGACATCATCGACACCAACCGCGACGGCAAGCTCACCGGCGAAGAGCTCAAGGCCTACGGACGGGCCACGATGAAGGCGCACCGCGCCGCGCGCCAAGGCTGACAAAAAAAAGGGGCGGCCCGGAGGCCGCCCCTGCCCTGGCATTCGCGGCGCTGTTCAGAAGCGGAAGCCGGCGCTGATGCCATAAACCAGCGGGTCGACTTCGGCCGTGCCGACGTCACCCAGCGTTTCCACCGTCACGTCGGTGTCGAAGTCGAGCTTGCGCACGTCGGCGCGCAGGAAAAAGCTGTCGTTGACGTAGTAGTCGGCGCCCAGCGTCAGGCTGATGCCGTCGGCGTTGCTGCCCGAGATGCCCAGGCCCGCCAGCGCGCCCTGCGATTGCTCGCCCGACACACTGATCCAGCCGTAGCCGATGCCGACGAAGGGACGGAAGCTGGACTCGGGCAGGAACTGGTAGTTCACGCTCAGCGTGGTGGGGCGGTGTTCGACGCTGGCCACCGTGCCCAGGCCGTCGATGGACACTTCGTGTTCGAAGTTGGCCAGGCCCGACCAAAGTTCGACCGAGAAGTTCGGGGTGAAGCCGTAGGCGAAGCTGCCGGTGAGGCTCCAGTCGTCGTTCACCGAGGCATCGCCTCCGGCGAGCGTGCCGTTGTCCGAGGCCGGGTCGGTGTTCTGGAAGCCGAGGGTCGCGGTGAAATCCTGGGCGCTGGCGGCGGTCGTCGACAGGGCGCCGGCAAGGACGATGCAAAGCAGGGAAAGGCGGGGCATGGGTGGGCTCCTGGGTTCTTTTGGGGGGCCGGCGGCTGCCGACACGTGCAGGCTGGACATGTCGGGTTCAATCCGCGGTGAGGCCCGCGTTGATGCCACGTGAACCGGACCCGTTGCCGCAGGGAACCTTCCCCCGTCCATGCAGTCCATGACCTATGACACGGCGGCCTTCCGGCACGCGCGAGGTTGAAACCATTCGCCGATCCTGAGCATCACTTCACAAGGACGTGATCCAACGCGCCACCGTTTCCTCTTGCGCTCGGGCTCCCTCGTGGACCCCGCGAAGGTGCGACAGCACGCGTGCCCCAGTGTTTGCGCTCCCCAGCCCCCCGTTCCCCTCGGGGGGTTATTTTTTGGTCGCCCCAGTGCCGGCTAGTCGCGCAGCCACCGCTGCATGTGGGGATAGGGCGGCACGCCCTGCTCGCGGGCGGCGGCGCCGGTCAGCGTCATGCCCGACTCCGACAGGCCGCGGCAGCCCGGGTACACGCCCATGCCGAAGGTGGCGATCAGCGACTCGGACTGCCCGTGGTAGCCGCCCGGATGGAACAGCACCGACGCGTCCAGGCCCAGCGCGACGATCGCCGCGTACGCCCAGGCCGTGGCCTCGGCTTCGCCGGCGTGCGCGTCCGCTTCCTGCCCCGCGAGGTCATCGCAGAGCGCGCCGCGCGCCGCGGCCGGCGTCATGGCCAGGTGGCCGGCCTCGTGCAGCAGGTCGCCGGGCCACGTGAGCCGCTGCGGGTCGAACACCAGGGCGCCCGATGCGATGCGCACGCCGGGCAGGAAGGTGTCATCGGGCACTTCGCCCTCGCGGACGACCAGGCCGATGCCGCGAAGGAATTCCACGATGGGTCCGGTGGGTTCCGCCATGTGCCACTCCAGGGGTCGAAGCCGGCAGGCGCCGGGCGGTAGCGAGTATGCCCGAGGCCGAGCCGACGCCGGCCGGATCAGCGCGCGCCGGCGTCGAAGCTGATCCGGCGGCGGTTGTCCTGCGCCACGCGGTCCACCAGCTTGTTGTAGGGATCGAAGCCGGCCTCGTACGGACGCTCGTCCACCGTCACCACGATCGACTCCTGTGGCCTGGTGACATGGTGGCGACGGGAATACAGCGCGCGTTCGTCCGCTTCCTCGCCCGAGGGGCCGCGTGCAAACACCGCCACCTCGATCCAGTCGTCGAGCGGGATGGGCTCTTCCTTGCCCACCCCGTCGGCCTGGAAGCGCGCGGCGCGCAGGTCGATCGTCACCTCGTAGCGGCCATCCGCCAGCGGCCGGGCGTTGGCGGATTCGACCCGGTTGTCGTGGAAGATGATTTTCTCGAACAAGTCGGTCACCAGCGCCTGCTGGGCCGGCGTGGCCTCTGCACGGAGGTAGCCCAGCAGTTCGGCCGAGGTGGTGTAGGGCGCCTGCTGGTAGCCCTTGTCGGCCAGGAAGCGCTTCAGCGCCCGGTTCATCGCCGCCTCGCCGAGTTCGTCGCGCAGCCGGTAGAAGGCCAGCGACCCCTTCTGGTAGTGGATGTAGGCCTGGTTTTCCACCCGGTACAGCGGCAGCTCCCGGTCGCGCTCGCGCGCCCGCCCGGACAGGTAACGGTCGAGCTCGTAGCGCAGGAAGCGCCGCATCTTGTCGCGCCCGTATTCCTGTTCCATCACCATCAGCGCCGAGTACTGCGCCAGCGACTCGGACAGCATCGTCGCGCCCTGCACGTTGGCGCCGATCACCTGGTGGGCCCACCACTGGTGCGCCACTTCGTGCGCGGTGACGTAGAAGACGTAGTCCAGCGCGTCCTCGTCGCGCAGGTCGGCGATGAAGCCGATGGACTCGGAGTAGGGAATGGTGTTGGCGAAACTCTGCGCGAACTGGGCGTAGCCCGGGAACTCGACGATGCGCAGCTGCCGGTGCTGGTAGGGGCTGAAATTCGCCTCGAAGTAAGCCAGTGACTTGCGGGAAGCGTCGATCATGCGCGCCACGTTGTAGCCGTGCCGGGGGTCGTGGTAGACCTCGATCGGAATGCCCTTGTACTCGCCGCGGG
The DNA here is from genome assembly GCA_026398695.1 of Arenimonas sp. GTDB lineage: Bacteria > Pseudomonadota > Gammaproteobacteria > Xanthomonadales > Xanthomonadaceae > Arenimonas. The sequence continues at coordinate 3,903 of JAPLSJ010000045.1, read as the reverse complement.
TCAGCGTCCACCGGCCCGAAAGGTAGGCGTAGAAGTTGTGCATCGGCCGGTCCATGGCGTAGCTGAAGCACCGGCGGCCGTCGCGGCGGAACTCGCGCTTGAGGTAGCCCGGCGACAGCGCCACCTGGTCGGGCGCGGTGCATACCGTGGTTTCGAAATCGATCCAGTCGGCATCGTCGGTGAGGTAGGTGCTGGCGCGCGCCGCCTCGTCCTCGAGGGCCGGCATGCGGCGTGCGGCCGGCATGCCGCGCTCGACGCGCTCGTTGGGATCCTCCAGCTCGAGCTCGGGGTTGTAGCCGAAGCCGGGGAACATCGTGTTGTTGAAGAAGCTGCCGTTCTCGACGAACTGCGTCTGCCCGCGGTCGTTGCCGAAGCCACGGGTGCGGAAGTCGAGCGCGAAGCTGAACTCGCGCTCCTCGCCCGGCGCCAGCGGCCGGTCCAGGCGGTAGATGCGGTAGCCCAGTTCGGCGTCGTGGCGTTCCAGCGTGGCGCCGCCCAGGTCGACGTCCACCAGGGCCTTGTCGTCCTGCATCGAGAGGTGCACGGCGGGAATGGCCACGTCGTGGCGGTTGCGCACCCGGTAGCGCACCTGCGCCGCCATGCGCTGCTCCTCCGGCCACAGGTCCACGTCCACCGAGGAAGCAACGATGCGCGGCTGCGCCAGCATTTCGTACTGGCGGTAGTCCTTCTCGTAGCGAATCTGGTTGGCGATCTCCCGCTCGGGGGAAACGAAGGGATTGAGCACGTTGGTGTTCCAGTACAGGAACCCGCCCACGGCGGCGAACCCCGCGAACGCCACCGCCGTTGCCCAGCCCAGCCCGCCGCGCAGCCTGCGCCGCGCCAGCAGCAGGCGCTCGCGCCCGCTGCCCGCGGTGCCGCGTACCCAGAACGCCACCGACAGCAGCAGCAGCGCGGCCAGCAGCGCGCCCCAGTAGGCCTGGAACCAGAGCTGCGGTGCGGCGAAGTGGCCGTAGCCGTTCATGTCCGACCACGGCGCGATCGGCCAGCTGCCGAAGTTGTACAGGTTGTGGGTGAGGTCGAAGTAGCCCAGCACGCCCTGCAGCACCATCACCAGCACCAGCAGCGCGTAGCCGATGAACTTGCTGTTGGTAAACACCTGCAGGCACAGCGCCAGCCCGCCCATCAGCACGTAGATGACCGAGTCGAGCGCCAGGGTCTTGGCGTACACCATCGGTTCGATCGGGGCGTGGCCCTGCACCAGCTGCAGGGTGACCGCGGCCAGCCCGCCGCCGACCTGGAAGCAGCCCACCACCGCCACCAGCGTCAGGAATTTCGCCACCAGCGGCACCGCACCGTGCACCGGCAGGGCGTCGCTGACTTCGTGGATGCGCACCCCGCGCTCGCGCCACACCAGCTCACCCGAATAGAACAGGGCGATGATCACCAGCAACCACGAGTACGCGCCCTGCAGCTCCGACAGCATCTGGGAGGTAACCGGGTGGATGGGCGTGCCGTACATCGTCTGGGCCTGCAGCGCGCCGGGGATGAAGTTGGCCAGGCCGAAGGCCAGCATCACCAGGAAGGGCACGCTGGCGAACACGCCGCGCAGGTCGAACGCCAGCATCGCCGAGAACTGGCGCAGCGTGGTGGCCAGGCCGAACGTCGGTGCCAGCCGCGGCACGGGCACGCGGCGCTCCAGGGGCACCGGCGGCGCGGCCTTGGCCTGGCGGCGCTTGAACCAGGCCCGGCCGGTGCCGGTCCGTTCGGTGCGGAAGAGCGCGAACGTGGCCGCCAGCAGCGCCAGCGCCACGCTGGTCCACAGCACGCGGTTGGCCAACAGGTAGCCGGTGAACGCCGGCAGCCCGCTGTTGCGGTCCTCGGCCGACCAGTAGCGCAGCGTGCGGCGCAGCGCGCTCAGCCCCATCGGGTCGAGCAGGGTGGAAAGCCAGACGTTCTCCAGGTCGCCGGACAGGCTGTTGCTCACGCTGTAGAGCACCAGGAAGCCCAGCACGCCGATGTAGATCCACAGGATGTTGCGCGCCACCGCGGCCATCAGCGCCAGCACGGCGCCGCTGAACAGCACGTTGGGCAGCACCATCAGCGCGAAGGCCCACGCGTAGGGCGCGAGCGACACCGGCCCGAGCCGCTGCGGCTCGATCCAGGGCATGAACTGGGCCACGAAGATGCCCGCGCCCATCACCAGGTAGACCAGGAAACTGGCGCTGAAGGCGGCGCCCAGCCGGCCCGCCAGGTAGTCGCGTTTGCGCACCGGGCCGGAGAAGTAGAGGTCGGCGGTGCCCTGCTCGAAGTCGCGCAGCATCGCGCCGCTGATGAACAGCGTGATCACCAGCATGCCCGGGATGGTGAACACCGTGAGCCAGTTGGCGATCACCACCGGGGCATTGCGGTGCACGTTGCCGATGCTGCCGCCCATCACCACGGCGTCGCTGGAGGCGGCGCCGAAGCCCAGCAGGGCGAACATGGCCGCCAGCACCCACAGCAGCGGCGAGCGCAGCTGCTGGATCAGTTCGAAGCGGAAGATCTCGCGCAGCATGGTCATCCCGGCGGCCTCAGGCGGCGCGCGCCTGCAGGCGCAGCCTCTGGAAATAGACGTCTTCCAGGTCCGGCTCGACCTGCACGAAGCCCTCTTCGGGTTGGGTGGGGCTGAACACGTGGATCACCGGCCGGCCGCCGACCAGGCGGGTGGACAGCACCGTGAAGCCGGCCTCGTAGGCGGGCAGGGAGGCCTTGTCCACTTGCTTGCGCCACACCTGGCGCGCGAGCGCCGAGATCGATGCACCGGGTTCGCCGGCCAGCAGCACCTGCCCGCGGTTCATGATCGCCATGCGCGGGCAAAGGTCGGTGACGTCTTCGACGATGTGGGTGGACAGGATCACCGCCACGTTCTCGCCGATCTCGGCCAGCAGGTTGAGGAAGCGATTGCGCTCCTCGGGGTCGAGGCCGGCGGTGGGCTCGTCCACGATCACCAGGCGCGGGTCGCCCAGCAGGGCCTGGGCGATGCCGAAGCGCTGGCGCATGCCGCCCGAGTAGGTGCCCAGCCTGCGCTTGCGCACGTCCCACAGGTTCACCTGATGCAGCAGGCCGTCCACGATCTCTCGCCGCGCCTTGCGCTGCACCAGGCCCTTGAGCACCGCGAAGTGCTCCAGCAGGTCTTCCGCGCTCACCTTGGGGTACACGCCGAAGTCCTGCGGCAGGTAGCCCAGCTGGCGGCGCACCGCTTCCTTGTCGCGCAGAACGTCGATCAGGCCGCCGCTGCCGTCGTCGAAGGTCACGGTGCCGGCGTCGGCCTCCTGCAGCGTGGCCAGCGTGCGCATCAGCGACGACTTGCCGGCGCCATTGGGCCCGAGCAGTCCGAACATTCCCTTGGGTATGTCCAGGCTGACCCGGTCCAGGGCGCGCACGCCGTTGGCGTAGGTCTTGCTGAGGTCGCGGATGGTGAGCATGGCTTTCCCTGGCTTGGCGCGGTGGTCGAGCCCGATGCTGTCACGGCCCTCGGGCCCGGCCCATGGCCTGGTGGGCACCCTGACCGATGGCCCAGCCGCCATGCCGCGCCGGCAAACTTGGCCCCCGGGCGGCAACGGGGCGAGAATAGGGCCAAGACTCTGATGCGGGATCCAGGTGGACCATGGCTGAGCTGTTGGAAGCGCGCGTGCCGGATATCGGCGACGACAAGGACGTGCCCGTGATCGAGCTGCTGGTGCAGCCCGGCGACGCGGTGAAGAAGGACCATGGTCTGGTGACGCTGGAGTCGGACAAGGCGACCATGGAAGTGCCGGCGCCGTTCGACGGCATCGTGCGCGAGCTGCGGGTCAAGATCGGTGATGCGCTGTCGGAAGGTTCGGTGGTGGCGCTGATCGAGCCGTCGGCATCGGCCGCCGCTGTCGCGCCTTCCGCGCCGGTTGCGAAGGCCGCACCTGCCGC
>JAPLSJ010000029.1 GCA_026398695.1 Arenimonas sp. | reverse complement strand
TCGGCCCACTACCTGCGCTCGGCCGCGCTGGCCATGGGCGCCAGCCAGCTGGTGGAGGTGTGCCACGGCCTGGACCACCACGACAGCACCGACCTGCCCGGCGCGGAGATGGCCGACCGCTTCAACCAGCTGCGCCGCGCGGTGCGCGACGCGCTGATCCTGCTGCTGCAGGAAGTGCCGCAGATCTAGTCGCGCAGCTCGGGCACCTGGCAATGCTGGGTGATCTTCTCGAGCACCGCGTCCGTCGCCGCCTGCGTCGACACTGAACGCCCCGGGGGCGCCAGGTCCGCCGTCAGCACGCCCGCATCCAGGGCGGCCGCCACGGCCAGCTCGATCTCCACCGCCTCCGCCTCCAGCCCCAGCGAGTGCCGCAGCAGCAGCGCGGCGCTGAGGATGGTGGCGTAGGGATTGGCGATGCCGCGCCCGGCGATGTCGGGCGCCGAGCCGTGGATGGGTTCGTACAGGCCACGGGTGCCGTCGCCCAGCGAGGCCGAGGGCAGCAGGCCCAGCGAGCCGGCCAGCAGCGAGGCTTCGTCGGTGAGGATGTCGCCGAACAGGTTCTCGGTCACCACCACGTCGAAGTCGCGCGGGCGGGCGATCAGGTACATCGCCATCGAGTCCACCAGGTGGTGTTCCAGCGCCACGTCGGGGAATTCGTCGCGGCCCAGGCGGATGGCGGTTTCGCGCCACAGCCGCGAGGTTTCCAGCACGTTGGCCTTGTCCACCGAGGCGAGCTTGCCGCGGCGGGCGCGGGCGAAGCCGAAGCCGCGGCGCAGCACGCGCTCGATCTCCACCACGCTGTATTCGCACAGGTCGCTGGCGCGGTCGGCGTGGCGCTGCTTTTCGCCGAAGTACAGGCCGCCGGTGAGCTCGCGCACCACCAGAAGGTCCACGCCGGCCAGCAGGTGCGGCTTCACCGGCGAGGCGCCCATGGCCACGGGGTGCGGGCGCACGGGGCGCAGGTTGGCGTACAGGCCCAGTTCCTGGCGCAGCGCCAGCAGGCCCTGCTCGGGCCGCACCTTGGCCGAGGGGTCGGACCACTTCGGGCCGCCCACGGCGCCCAGCACGATGGCGTCGGCGCGGCGGCAGGCGTCCAGCGTGGCGGCGGGCAGGGGCTCGCCGGTGGCGTCAATCGCGGCGCCGCCCATCAGGTGCGTGCTGAAGCGGAAAGCGTGGCCGTGCTTGCGGCCGATGGCCTTGAGCACCGCCACGGCGGCGGCGGTGACTTCGGTGCCGATGCCGTCGCCGGGCAATACGACGATTTCATACGACATGGGAACTCTCCCGGTGGCTGGTTTCGTAATGTTGGATGTCGGCGCCGCGGGCCAGCAGGTAGCCCAGTTCGTCCACGCCCTCGAGCAGGCAGGTGCGGGCGAAGGCGTCCAGGGCGAAGGCGTGGCGCTGGCCGTCGGGCGTGCGCAGTTCGCCGGCGGCGATGTCGATCTCGAGTTCATCGTCGGGGCGCTGCATCAGCGACTGCACCACGGCTTCGTCCAGCACCACCGGCACCAGGCCGTTCTTGAGCGCGTTGGCGCGAAAGATGTCGGCCACCTGGCTGCTGACCACGGCGCGCAGGCCGGCGTCGGTGAGCGCCCACGGGGCGTGTTCGCGCGAGCTGCCGCAGCCGAAGTTGCGGCCGGCCAGCAGGATGCTGCGGCCGGCGTTCTCCGGGCGGTTGAGCGCGAACTCCGGGTCGACGCTGCCATCGGCGCGCTTGCGCCAATCCGCGAACGCGTGTTCGCCCAAACCGGTGCGGATGGTGGTGGACAGGAAGCGCGCGGGGATGATGCGGTCGGTGTCGATGTTGGCCTGCGACAGCACCACGGCGCGCGAGCGGATGATATTCACGGCGGTGTTCATGCGGCCTCCGTGGCGGCGAGCGTGCGCGGGTCGGCCACCACGCCGGCCACGGCGGAGGCGGCGGCGGTGAGCGGCGATGCCAGCAGGGTGCGGGCACCCGGGCCCTGGCGGCCTTCGAAGTTGCGGTTGCTGGTGCTGACGGCGAGTTGTCCGGGAGCCACCAGGTCGCCGTTCATGGCGATGCACATCGAACAGCCCGGCTCGCGCCACTCGGCGCCGGCGGCGCGCACGATGCGGTCGATGCCTTCGGCCTCGGCCTCGCGCTTCACCTGTTCCGAGCCCGGCACCACCAGCATGCGCACGCGCGGATGCACGCGGCGGCCGGCCAGAACGCCAGCTACGTCGCGCATGTCCGACAGGCGGCAGTTGGTGCACGAGCCCACGAACACCACGTCCACCGGCGTGCCGGCGATCGCGGCGCCCGCGTGCAGGCCCATGTAGGCCTGGGCCTTGGCTTCGGCGGCGTCGGCGGGCTCGGGCACGCGCTGGTCCACGCCGATGGCGGTGCCCGGGTGCGTGCCCCAGGTGACGGCGGGCGCGATGCGGCGGGCGTCCACCTGCACCTCCTGGTCGAAGGCGGCGCCGTCGTCGGTGGCCAGCGTGCGCCAGCGCTTCACGGCGGCGTCGAAGGCGCGGCCCTGCGGTGCGCGCGGCGTGCGCGACAGCCATTCGAAGGTGACGTCGTCGGGCGCCACCAGGCCGGCGCGGGCGCCGGCTTCGATGGCCATGTTGCACAGGGTCATGCGCGATTCCATGGACATCGCGCGAACGGTGCTGCCGCGGAACTCGATCACGTGGCCGGTGCCGCCGTTCACGCCGATCTGCTGGATCACGTGCAGCACCACGTCCTTGGCGCCGACGCCTTCGCCCAGTTCGCCGTCGATGGTGATGGCGAGCGTCTTGGGCTTGCGCTGCAGCAGGCACTGCGTGGCCAGCACGTGGCCGACCTCGCTGCTGCCGATGCCGAAGGCCAGCGCGCCGAACGCGCCGTGCGTGCTGGTGTGGCTGTCGCCGCAGACGATGCTCATGCCGGGCTGTGTCAGGCCGAGTTCCGGCGCGATCACGTGCACGATGCCGCGCTGGGCCGAGCCCAGGTCGAAGATCTCGATGCCGTGGGCTTTGCAGTTCTCGCGCAGGCGTTCGACCTGGGCCTTGGCTTCGGGCTTGTGGTAAGGCAGTTCACCTGCGGCATCGGCCGGCAGGGTGGGCGTGGAGTGGTCGAGCGTGGCCTTGGTGAGGTCGGGCCGGCGCGGCGCGATGCCGCGCGAGGCCAGTTCGGTGAAGCCCTGCGGCGAGGTCACTTCATGGATCAGGTGCAGGTCGATGTAGAACACCGCGGGCGCGGCCGCGGTTTCGGGCACCACCACGTGGGCGTCCCAGAGCTTGTCGAACAGGGTGCGGGGCGTCGTCATGGCGATCTCAGGCGGTGGCGGCGAGGGAAGAGGACGCGGCTTCGCGCTGGCGGATCACGCGGTTGGCCACGTCCAGCCAGGCCAGGGCGCTGGCTTCGATGATGTCGCGGCTGGTGCCCAGGCCCGTGTGCTCGGCGCCGTCGCAGCGCACGCTCAGGTTGGCTTCGCCGCGCGCGTCGGCGCCGATGCCGATGCTGTGCACCTGGTAGCTTTCCAGCTGCATCGGCACGCCGGTGGCGCGGGTCATGGCTTCGAACAGCGCCGCCACCGGGCCTTCGGCCTCGGCGATCTCGGTGACCAGGTGGCCTTCCGGGTCGGACAGTTCGACGTGGGCGCGGGCGCGCTTGCCGCTGTCGCTCACCGACAGCGCGGCCAGGCGGTAGCCGCGGCCTTCGCTGCCGGCGTCGCCGGTCACCAGGGTCTGCAGGTCGGCGTCGCGCACCAGGCGCTGGTGGTCGCACAGCTTCTTGAAGCGCGCGAACACCTGTTCGAACTCGAACTCCTCCAGCGGGAAGCCCAGCGCGCGCAGGCGGTCGTTCACCGCGTGGCGGCCGCTGTGGCGGCCCAGCACCATCTGCGACGCCGGCCAGCCCACGTCCTCGGGGCGCATGATTTCGTAGGTGTTGCGGTTGCGCAGCATGCCGTGCTGGTGGATGCCGGCCTCGTGCGCGAAGGCATTCGCGCCCACCACGGCCTTGTTGCGCTGCACCGACATGCCGGTCAGCCGCGACAGCAGGCGCGACGCCGGCAGCAGCGCGCGGCTGTCGATGCCGGTGACGGCGTTGAAGTGCGCGCCGCGCACCCGCAGCGCCATCACGATCTCTTCCAGCGCGGCGTTGCCGGCGCGCTCGCCGATGCCGTTGATGGTGCATTCCACCTGCCGCGCACCGCCTTCGATGGCGGCCAGCGAGTTGGCCACGGCCAGGCCCAGGTCGTCGTGGCAGTGGGCGCTGAAGATTGCCTTGTCGGCGCCCGGCGTGTTGGCGATCAGGCGCTGGAACAGGCCGCGGATCTCGTCGGGCGTGGTGTAGCCGACGGTGTCGGGCACGTTGATGGTGCGGGCGCCGGCGGCAATGGCGGCGCCGAAGATTTCCACCAGGAAGTCCTCTTCGGTGCGCAGGGCGTCTTCGGCGGAGAACTCCACGTCGTCCACGTAGCGCTTGGCGTGGCGCACGCCTTCCACGGCGCGTTCGAGCACCTGTTCGCGGCTCAGGCCCAGCTTGTGCTCGCGGTGCAGCGGGCTGGTGGAAATGAAGACGTGGATGCGCGGCTTGCGCGCGTGCTCGAGCGCCTTGGCCGCGGCCTCGATGTCGCCGGGCGTGCAGCGCGACAGGCCGCACAGCCGGGCGTCGCGGATTTCGGCGGCGATCATGGCGGTGGCTTCCATGTCGCTGATGGAGCTGGCGGGGAAACCGGTTTCGATCACGTCCACGCCCAGGTCGGCCAGGGCGCGCGCCATCACGAGCTTCTGCGCCGGCCGCAGGCTGCAGCCGGGCGATTGCTCGCCGTCGCGCAGGGTGGTGTCGAAGATGCGGATGCGGTCGGCGGTCACGGGGCAAACTCCTGTTCCAAAATTTTCGGGGCGGTCTCGAGGGGGCGAAGGGGAGCGGGGGCCACGGTTCGTAGCGGGCGCGACTGCGCGCGGCGGCGCGGCTTGCGCGGGGCGCGCGGGCGCACGTCGCTCAGCAGGCCGGCCAGCACGGTGGCGTCGATGTTGCCGCCCGACACCACGGCGCATTTGTTCTTGCCCGACACGCGGCGGCCGGCGGCCAGGGCCAGGGCGCCGGCGCCTTCGGCGATGACGTGTTCTTCCAGCGCCAGGCGCACCAGGGTTTCGCGCAGCTCGGCTTCGCGCACGATCACCAGGTCGTCCAGCAGCGTGGCCAGCAGGCGGCGGGTGATCTGGCCGGGGTGGCGCACGCGCACGCCGTCGGCCAGCGTGGCGCCGGGAACGGGCGCGCTGTCGTCGCCGCGCAGCACGCGCGCCATGTTGTCGGCGCCCTCGGGCTGGGCGCCGACGATGCGCACGCCCTGCGACTTCAGCGCCAGCGCCACGCCGGCCGCCAGGCCGCCGCCGCCGATGGGCACGATGACCACGTCGGGCGCGTGCGCCGCCAGCTCCAGGCCGACGGTGCCCTGGCCGGCGATCACGTCGGGATCGTCGAAGGCGGACAGGAAACGGTAGCCGTGCTGGGCGGCCAGTTCGATCGCGAACGCGCGCGCTTCGTCGAAGCTGCTGCCGTGCATGCGCACGGTGGCGCCCCAGTGCGCCACGCCGGCCACCTTGGTGTCCGGCGCGCCGACGGGCATCACGGTGATGGCCTGCATGCCCAGGCGATGCGCGGCCCAGGCCAGGCCCTGGGCGTGGTTGCCGGCCGAGGCGGCGATCACCGGGCGGCGGTCGCCGCGTTCGCGCGCCACCAGCAGGGCGTTCAGGGCGCCGCGCACCTTGTACGAGCCGGTGCGCTGCAGGTTCTCGAGCTTGAGCCAGGTGCCGAAGCGCTCGGCGTAGTGCAGCGGCGTGGCCGGCAGGTAGCGGCGCAGGCGGGCGTGCGCAGCCAGCACGTCGGCAACGCCGACGTCGTCCTCCGAAGGCGGCGGCGCGCGGTCAGACACGAGCTGCAGTGGCGCCGGGGAGAAGACCCCCCCGGTGGCTGGAAGTGTCCTGGCGGAGGGCGTCGGGACTGAAGTCCCTCCCACAGGTTATCCGGGCGGCGGCGGTGGACCGGGTCATACGGCGGTCAGCCAGTGGGCGTGCGCGGGCGAGCCGCCGCGGACGATGCGCAGGTAGCGCGTGCGCAGTTCGTTGGCGACCGGCGAGGCGCCGTAGTCGCGGCGGTCCAGCGCGGCCACGGGCAGCAGTTCGGCCGAGGTGCCGGTGACGAAGACTTCGTCGGCCTCCAGCAGTTCCTCCAGCGTGACCGGGCGGGACGCGGCGCCGGACAGCTCCACCACGGTGTCGCGGGTGATGCCGGGCAGCGCGTCGGGATGGTCCACCGCGGTGACCTTGCCGTCCTTGACCATGAAGACGTTGACGCCCGTGCACTCGACCACGAAGCCGGCGTCGTCGATGAACAGCGCATCGTCGAAGCCGCGGCTGCCGGCCTCGCGCTTGGCCAGGATGGAGTTGACGTAGGCGCCGCTGAGCTTGAGCGGCGGCAGCGCGTCGGCGCGGTTGCGGCGGAACGGCGACACCGTCAGGCGCACGGGCTTCTCGCCAAGGTGCGGCGCCCACGGCATCGAGGCCACCATCAGGTGCTGGCTCAGCGGCGCCACGTCCAGGCCCAGCGAGCCGGTGCCATACCACAGCAGCGGGCGGATGTAGGCGTCGCGGTGGTGGTTGGAGCGCAGCACGGCGATGACCGCCGCGGCCGCTTCCTCGACGTTGAACTTGGCCCCGAACGCGGCGGCGCCCTTGCGCATGCGCTCGAGGTGCTCGGGCAGGCGGAACACGGCCGCGCCGTCGGGCGTTGCGTAGCTGCGGATGCCTTCGAACACCGCCGTGCCGTAGTGCATGGCGTGGGTGGTGAGCGGGGCATTCATCTGGTCCTGGCGGCCGATGCGGCCGTCGAACCACAGGTTCAGGGACATGGGGCGATCTCCACGGAAAGGCAGTCGTACAGCTGTTCGATCTGGCGCTGCAGGGTTTCGGGCGGGCGCTGGCCGCGCACGGTCACCTGCAGCGTCCAGTCGCCGCCGTCGGGCGGCTGTTCGCCGGTGATGGCCAGCGGCGTGAAGCCGCGGCGCTCGGCCGTGCCCAGCACGCGCAGCAGCGCGCCTTCGGCCGGCCGCAGCACCAGGTCAAGCCGGTACCGCATGGGCGGGCTCCGGGGTGGGCGCGGCGATGGCTGCGGCGATGGGTTCGGCGTCCAGCATCGTGGCGTTGCTTTGGTTGGGCGGCACCAGCGGCCACACGTTGGTGCGCGCATCGATGCTCACGTGCAGGAAGGCCGGGCCGGGCGTGGCCATCAGCGCGTGCAGCGCGTCCTCGAGGTCCTCGCGCTTGTCCAGGTGCAGGGCGGGGATGCCGAACACGCGGGCCAGCGCGGCGAAGTCGGGGTTGTCGCTCAGGTCCACTTCGCTGAAGTTCTTCTCGAAGAACAATTCCTGCCACTGCCGCACCATGCCCAGGGCCTGGTTGTCGAGCAGCACCATCTTGATCGGCAGCTTGCAGCGCGCCACGGTGGCCAGCTCCTGCAGGTTCATCATGAAGCTGCCGTCGCCGCTCACCAGCACCACCGTGCGGTTGGGGCACGCGAACTGCGCGCCGATCGCCGCCGGCAGGCCGAAGCCCATGGTGCCCAGCGCGCCGCTGGTCAGGTGATTGCGCGGGTGGTTGAACTTCCAGTGCTGGGCCACCCACATCTGGTGCTGGCCGACGTCGCAGGCCACGATCGCGTCGCGCGGCGCGATCTCCGACAGGCGGCGCAGCAGGGCCGGGGCGTAGACGTCGCGGCCCGGGGCGTCATAGCGCGCCGCGTGCTGTTCGCGCTGGGCCAGGCAGTGGTCCAGCCACGGGCCGCAGTCGGGGCGCACGCCGGTCATGGCCTGCAGCGACGTGGCCACGTTGCCGGGCACGCCCACGTCGGCGTGGCGCAGCTTGCTGATTTCGCGGCGGTCGGCGTCCAGGTGCACGATGCGTGCGCGCGGCGCGAACTCGGCCAGCTTGCCGGTGGCGCGGTCGTCGAAGCGGGCACCGATGCAGATCAGCAGGTCGGCTTCCTGCACCGCGATGTTGGCGGCACGGCAGCCGTGCATGCCCAGCATGCCCAGCAGCTGCGGGTGGTTGGTGGGCAGCGCGCCCAGGCCGCGCAGCGTGAGCACGGTGGGCATGCCGCTGGCTTCCACGAAGCCGCGGAACGCATTCACCGCATCGGCCAGGGCGATGCCGCCGCCGCCGTAGATGACCGGGCGCTCGGCCGCGGCGATGGCGGCGATGGCCTTGGCGATGTCATCCCGCGGCGACGGCGGGGGAGGCGCCGCCGCCGCGGGGACACGGGGAACCAAATGCGAGGCGTCGGCCAGCTGCACGTCCTTGGGCAGGTCGATCAGCACGGGGCCGGGGCGGCCTTCGCGGGCGATGCGGAAGGCTTCGTGCACCACCTCGGGCAGTTCGTCGACGCTGCGGACCAGGAAGCTGTGCTTGACGATCGGCAGGGTCATGCCGAACACGTCCAGCTCCTGGAAGGCGTCGGTGCCCATCAGCGCGGTGCTGACCTGGCCGGTGATCACCACCATCGGCGCCGAATCCAGGAACGCGTCGGCGATGCCGGTGACCAGGTTCGACGCGCCCGGGCCCGACGTGGCCACGCACACGCCGACGCGGCCGCTGGCGCGGGCATAGCCGTTGGCGGCCAGCGCCGCGCCCTGTTCGTGGCGCACCAGGATGTGCTTGAGCTTCGAGCCGGGCAGGGCGTCGTAGAAGGGCATGATGGCGCCGCCCGGGTAGCCGAACAGCAGGTCCACGCCCTCGGCCTCAAGTGCGCGCGCCAGCAGCTGGGCGCCGTTCTGTTTGGCGTTCATGCGGTGGCGGCCTCGGGTTGGGGCGCGGGCGCAGGCGCGCGCGGGGCGGTGACGTTGCCGTCGGCGCCGATCCAGCTCATGGCGGCGCGCAGCTTGCGGCCGGTGGCTTCGATCGGGTGGTCGAAGTCGGCCTGCTTCATGGCCTTGTAGTTGGGGTTGCCGGCGGCGTACTCGGCGATCCACTGGCGGGCGAAGGTGCCGTCCTGGATTTCAGCCAGGATCTTCTTCATCTGCGCGCGGGCGTGGGTGTCGATGATGTACGGGCCGCGGGTGAGCGCGCCGTACTGCGCGGTTTCGCTGATGAATTCGTGCATGCGGGTGATGCCGCCTTCGTACAGCAGGTCGACGATCAGCTTCAGCTCGTGCAGGCACTCGTAGTAGGCGACCTCGGGCTGGTAGCCGGCTTCCACCAGCGTTTCCCAGCCGGCCTGCACCAGTTTGGTGGCGCCGCCGCACAGCACGGCCTGTTCGCCGAACAGGTCGGTTTCGGTTTCTTCCTTGAACGTGGTCTTGATGACGTTGGCGCGCGCGCCGCCCAGGCCCGCGGCATAGGCTTTGGCGAGCGCTTCGGCGCGGCCGCTGGTGTCCTGCTGCACGGCGTAGACGCAGGGCACGCCGCGGCCGATCTCGTATTCGCGGCGCACCAGTGCGCCCGGGCCCTTGGGCGCGACCAGGATGACGTCGAGGTCGGCGCGCGGCGCGATCTGGCCGTAGTGCACGTTGAAGCCGTGCGCGAACAGCAGGCAGGCGCCCTTGGCGATGTAGGGCTCGATGGCCTCGCGGTACAGGCGCGGCTGCACCATGTCGGGCGTGAGCACGGCCACGAGTTCGGCGCCCGCGACCGCTTCGGCCGGCGTCTTCACCGTGAAGCCGTCGGCCTGCGCCTTGGCTTCCGTCGGGCCACCGGGCCGCAGCCCGACGGTGACATCGAAGCCCGACTCGCGCAGGTTCAGGGCATGCGCGCGCCCCTGGCTGCCGTACCCAACGACGGCGATGCGGGGGCGGGGCGTGTTGGCGTTGGCGGTCTGGTTCATGGCGTGGTGGTCCTTGAAGGGAAAGAAGCCGGAGTGGTGACGGCGCCGCGGGAGGCGGAGCCGACTTGCATTGCGTACTTCGCGAGGGCGCCGCCGGTGACGCGCGGGGCGATGCGGGCGGGTTCGCGGGTGGAGAGGTCGGCGGCGACGTCGATGCGGCGGGTGGCCACGTCGATGCGCACGCGGTCGCCTTCGCGCAGGCGGGCGATGGGGCCGCCGTGCGCGGCTTCGGGTGAGACGTGGCCGACCATGAAGCCGTGGGTGGCGCCGGAGAAGCGGCCGTCGGTGACCAGCGCGCAGGCCTT
>JAPLSJ010000123.1 GCA_026398695.1 Arenimonas sp. | reverse complement strand
GAGATGGTGATGCCGGGCGACAACGTGAAGATGGTGGTGACGCTGATCGCCCCGATCGCGATGGACGAAGGCCTGCGCTTCGCGATCCGCGAAGGCGGCCGCACCGTCGGCGCCGGCGTGGTTGCCAAGGTCATCAAGTAAGCGTATAGTGCGCGGCTCGGTCGCCCCTTAGGGCGGCCCACATACGAAATGAGGGGCAGGATGCCCCTCGTGTTCGCGGCCAGGACGGTCGAAGCTGTGTAAAACAACCCTTTACAGGGTGGTTTAACACAAGCTATACTTTCTTGCTCGGTGGACCAGACATGGTCCGCCGAGTTTGTTTTCCACGGGAGTCAGGGCGCAAAGCCCCTGGTTCCGACGCTCTTTACCGTAACAAGGATTATCGCCATGGCGGACCAGAAGATCCGGATTCGGCTCAAGGCCTATGATCATCGTCTGATTGATCGTTCGGCTTCCGAAATCGTGGAGACGGCCAAGCGGACCGGCGCGCAAGTGCGCGGCCCGATCCCGCTGCCGACCAAGATCGAACGCTACACCGTGCTGGTGTCGCCGCACGTCGACAAGGACGCGCGTGACCAGTACGAGACCCGCACCCACAAGCGTGTGCTGGATATCGTTGACCCGAACGACAAGACCGTGGACGCGCTCATGAAGCTCGAGCTCGCGGCCGGCGTCGACGTTCAGATCAAGCTGACCTGAGGCAACGACCATGACGACCAAAAACATTGGAATCGTGGGCCGCAAGGCGGGCATGAGCCGCATCTTCACCGACGATGGCCGTTCCATCCCGGTGACCGTGATCGAGGCCAGCCCGAATCGCATCACCCAGATCAAGACCAACGAGACCGACGGCTACACCGCCGTGCAGGTTACCGCCGGCACCAAGCGCGCCGCGCTGGTGAACAAGCCGCTCTCGGGCCACTACGCCAAGGCGAAAGTGGAAGCCGGACGTGGCCTGTGGGAGTTCCGCATCGAAGACAAGGATGCAGGCAACTTCGAGGTCGGCACCGAGATCAAGGCGGACATCTTCACTGTCGGCCAGCTGGTCGACGTCGCCGGCATCACGAAGGGCAAGGGCTTCCAGGGCACCATCAAGAAGTATCACTTCAAGATGGGCGACGCCACCCACGGTAACTCGCTGTCGCATCGCTCGCCGGGCTCCATCGGCCAGCGCCAGACCCCGGGTCGCGTTTTCCCGGGCAAGAAAATGGCCGGCCACATGGGTGCGATCCAGCAGACCATGCAGAACCTGGAAGTGGTCAAGGTCGACGCCGAGCGCGGCCTGATCGCGATCAAGGGTTCCGTCCCCGGTGCGCCGGGCGGCGATGTCATCGTCCGTCCGACGAGCAAAGGTTGAGGAGTAAGTAATGGAACTCGCCGTTATTGGAAGCGCCAAGACGCTGTCGGTCTCCGACGCCGTCTTCGGTCGCGAATTTAGCGAGGATCTGGTCCACCAGGTGGTTGTTGCTTTCCGCAACGCCGGCCGGGCTGGCACCAAGGCCCAGCTGACGCGCTCGGAAGTATCCGGCACGACCAAGAAGTTCAAGAAGCAGAAGGGCGGCGGTGCTCGCCACGGTGACTACCGCGCCCCGATCTTCATCGGTGGTGGCGTCACGTTCGCCGCCAAGCCGCGCAACTTCGCCCAGAAGGTCAACCGCAAGATGTACCGCGCCGCTGTCTGCGCGATCATCTCGGAGCTGAACCGCCAGGGTCGCCTGAAGATCGTCGATGCCTTTGACATCGCCGAGCCGAAGACCAAGGCGCTGGTCGCCAAGTTGAACGAGATGGGCATCGCCCATCCGCTTATCGTCACCGAAGACGGCACCGAAGCCCTGTTCCTGGCCGCCCGCAACCTGCCGTACGTGCAGGTCCGCGACGTCCAGGGCCTGGACCCGGTCGCCCTGGTCGGTGCCGAGCACGTGATCATGACCGCGGAAGCGGTCGCGAAGGTCGAGGAGTGGCTGGCATGAGCAACATCAAGATCCTCAGCGTGATCCGCGCACCGCGCGTGTCTGAAAAGACGGCGCGAATCCAGGAGCAGAGCAACCAGTACGTCTTCGAAGTGGCGACGACTGCGACCAAGGCCGACGTCAAGTCCGCCGTTGAGTCGCTGTTCAACGTCAAGGTCGAATCGGTCAACGTGTTGAACGTGAAGGGCAAGACCAAGACCTTCCGTTCGCGCGCGGGCCGTCGCGGCGACTGGCGCAAAGCATACGTTCGGCTGGCCGAAGGCCAGACGATCGACGTGATGGCCAAGGCCTGAGGCGAGTACCCATGGCACTAATGACTTTCAAGCCGACCTCGCCTGGCCGCCGCGCCATGGTGCGCGTGTCCACCGCTGGCCTCCACAAGGGTGGCCCGCTGGAATCGCTGGTCGAAAAGCAGAGCAAGAGCGGCGGCCGTAACAACTACGGTCGCATCACCACCCGCCACATCGGCGGTGGCCACAAGCAGCATTACCGCATCATCGATTTCAAGCGCGACAAGGAGGGCATTCCGGCCCGTGTCGAGCGGATCGAGTATGACCCGAACCGCACCGCGCACATCGCGCTGCTGTGCTACGCCGACGGTGAGCGCCGTTACATCATCGCTCCCAAGGGCTTGGCCAATGGTGACCAGGTCATCGCTGGCAAGGATGCGCCGATCAAGACCGGCAACAGCCTGCCGCTGCGCAACATGCCGGTGGGTTCGACCGTGCATTGCGTCGAGATGAAGCCCGGTGCGGGCGCCCAGCTGGCTCGCGCCGCTGGCGCCGGTGCGCAGCTGATCTCGCGTGACGGCGCCTACGCCACCCTGCGTCTCCGCTCCGGCGAGATGCGCAAGGTGCCGTCGGACTGCCGCGCCACGATCGGTGAAGTCGGCAACGTCGAGCACAACCTCGAGAAGCTGGGCAAGGCTGGTGCGAAGCGTTGGCGCGGCGTCAAGCCGACCGTCCGCGGCGCCGCCATGAACCCGGTCGACCATCCGCACGGCGGTGGTGAGGCCAAGGCTGGCCAGGGTAATCCGCACCCGGTGTCCCCGTGGGGTACTCCGGCGAAGGGTTACAAGACGCGCAAGAACAAGCGCACCCAGAAGTTCATCGTGCGCGATCGCAGGGGTTGATAGGCCATGGCACGTTCTCTTAAGAAAGGTCCCTTCATCGACCACCACCTCGTCAAGAAGGTGGAGGCCGCTCAGGGCAACAGCAAGAAGCCGATCAAGACCTGGTCGCGTCGTTCCATGATCCTCCCGGAAATGGTCGGGCTCACCATCGCCATCCACAATGGCAAGGTGCACGTCCCGGTTCTGGTGAACGAGAACATGGTTGGTCACAAGCTCGGCGAGTTCGCCCTCACCAGGACCTTCAAGGGTCATGGCGGCGACAAGAAAGCCGGCAAGTAAGGAGCATGACGATGGAAGCCAAAGCCATTCTCCGCACGGCCCGGATCTCGCCGCAGAAAGCCCGCCTGGTCGCTGACCAGGTGCGTGGCCTGCCGGTGGCCCGCGCCGCCGACCTGCTGCAGTTCTCGGACAAGAAAGCCGCCGCGATGATCCGCAAGGTCCTGTGGTCGGCAATCTCGAACGCCGAAAACAACCTCGGCGCTGATATCGACGAGCTCAAGATCACCAGCATCATGGTTGACGAGGGCCCCGTCCTGAAGCGCTTCATGGCCCGCGCCAAGGGCCGCGGCACCCGCATCCTCAAGCGCACCAGCCACATTTCTGTGGTTGTGGGCTCCGGCAAGTAAGGCAGGGACGAAGAATATGGGTCACAAAGTTCATCCGACCGGAATCCGCCTGGGCATTGCCAAGGATTGGAATTCCAAGTGGTTCGCGAACAAGCGCGACTACGCCCAGTACCTCACGTCCGACCTCAAGGTCCGTGCGATGCTGCGCAAGAAGCTTGCCCAGGCCGGTATCTCGAAGATCCTGATCGAGCGCCCGTCGAAGTCCGCCCGCGTCACGATCCACTCGGCCCGCCCGGGCGTGGTGATCGGCAAGCGCGGTGAGGACATCGAGAAGCTGCGTAAGGAAGTTTCGGATATCATGGGCGTCCCGGCGCACATCAACGTGTCCGAAGTGCGCAAGCCCGAGCTCGACGCGCAGCTGGTTGCCGAGTCGATCGCGCAGCAGCTCGAGCGTCGCATCATGTTCCGCCGCGCGATGAAGCGCGCCGTCGGCAACTCGATGCGCCTCGGTGCCCTGGGCATCAAGGTCAACGTCGCCGGCCGCCTCAACGGCGCCGAGATTGCCCGTTCGGAGTGGTACCGCGAGGGCCGCGTGCCCCTGCATACGCTCCGTGCCGACATCGACTACGGCTTCGCCGAAGCCCTCACCACGTACGGCATCATTGGCGTGAAGGTGTGGGTCTACAAGGGCGAGATTTTCGATTTCAGCCAGGTTGGCCAGGAGAAAGTGGAAGAGCGCTCCGAGCGCCCGTCCCGCCCGGCGAAGGAAATGAGGTAAGCCGCCATGCTGCAACCCAAGCGAACCAAGTACCGCAAGGTCTTCAAGTCCCGCAACGACGGCCTTAGCTGGGCCGGCGCCGCCGTCAGCTTCGGCGAGTATGGCCTCAAGGCCACCTCGCACGGCCAGCTGACCGCCCGCCAGATCGAGGCTGCGCGTCGTTCCATCAGCCGCTACGTCAAGCGTGGTGGCAAGATGTGGATCCGCGTCTTCCCCGACAAGCCGATCACCAAGAAGCCGATCGAAGTCCGAATGGGCGCCGGTAAGGGCAACGTCGAGTATTGGGTGGCCCAGATTGCCCCGGGTCGCGTGATCTACGAGATCGAGGGCGTTGACGAAGCCACCGCTCGCGAGGCGTTCCGCCTGGCGGCCGCGAAGCTTTCGGTACAGACCACTTTCGTGACCCGGACGGTGCGCTGATATGGAACTCAAGGAACTGCGTAACAAGTCGGCGACCGAGCTGAAGACCCACCTGCTGGACCTGCACAAGGAGCAATTCGCGCTCCGCATGCAGAAGGCCACTGGTCAGCTCAACGCCCCCCACCGCATCAAGCTGGTCCGTCGCGAAATTGCGCAGACGATGACCCTGCTGACTGTAAAAGAGTAAGGGCGAGCCATGAGCGATAATGCCAACCAGACGCGCACGGTCGAAGGCCGCGTCGTCAGCAACAAGATGAACAAGTCCGTGACGATCCTCGTGGAGCGCCAGGTCAAGCACCCCCTGTACGGCAAGTACATCCGGCGCTCGACCAAGCTGCACGCCCACGACGAAGAGAACGCCTGCAACGAAGGCGACGTCGTCCGCGTGAGCGAGTGCCGTCCGCTGTCGAAGACCAAGAACTGGCGCGTGGTGGAAATCATCACGCGCGCCGCGAAGTAAGGAGGCCAGAAATGATCCAGGTACAGAGCTACCTCGAGGCCGCCGACAATTCCGGCGCCAAGGAAATGATGTGCATCAAGGTGCTCGGCGGCTCCAAGCGCCGTTACGCCCACATCGGCGACATCATCAAGGTGACCGTCAAGGACGCCATTCCCCGCGGCAAGGTCAAGAAGGGCGAGGTCTACGACGCCGTCGTCGTCCGCACCCGTTCCGGCGTGCGCCGGGCCGATGGTTCGCTGATCCGTTTCGACGGCAACGCGGCCGTGCTGCTGAACAACAAGCAGGAGCCGATCGGCACCCGCATCTTCGGGCCCGTGACCCGTGAACTTCGTTCCGAGAAGTTCATGAAGATCGTCTCGCTCGCTCCCGAAGTGATCTGAGCGAAGGAATCAGCAAATGAATCGTATCCGCAAGGGCGACCAGGTGATCATCATCGCCGGTGCCGACAAGGGCAAGAAGGGTGAAGTTGTGCGTGTTGCCGGCGACAAGGTCGTCGTGCAGAACGTCAACATCATCAAGCGCCACACGAAGCCGAACCCGCAGGCGAACGTCGCCGGCGGCATCATCGAGCGGGAAGCGCCGATCCACATTTCCAACGTGATGCTGTTCAACCAGGCCAACGGCAAGGGCGAACGCATTGGTTTCAAGGTGCTCGAGAATGGACGCAAAGTGCGTGTGTTCCGCTCGAGCGGTGAGGCGATCGACGCCTGAGGATGATGCAATGACCACCCGTCTCGAAACGATCTACAAAGAAACCGTTGTTCCCCAGATGATGGAACAGTTCGGTTACGAGAACATCATGCAGGTGCCCCGCATCTCGAAGATCACGCTGAACATGGGCGTGGGCGAGGCCGTGGGCAACAAGAAGATCCTGGAAAATGCCGTCGCCGACATGACCAAGATCGCCGGCCAGAAGCCGATCACCACCAATGCCCGCGTCTCCGTCGCCAGCTTCAAGATCCGCGACGGCTGGCCGATTGGCTGCAAGGTGACCCTGCGCCGCGCCAAGATGTTCGAGTTCCTCGACCGCCTGATCAACATCTCGCTGCCCCGCGTGCGTGACTTCCGCGGCGTGTCGGGTCGTTCGTTCGACGGCCGTGGCAACTACAACATGGGCATCAAGGAACAGATCATCTTCCCCGAGATCGATTTCGATGCCGTTGACGCCATGCGCGGCATGGACATCGCCATCACCACCACGGCGAAGACCAACGAAGAAGCCAAGGCGCTGCTCCAGGCTTTCAACTTCCCGTTCCGCAACTGATTTCGAGGATATAGATCATGGCCAAGACGTCGATGGTTAACCGCGACATCAAGCGCAAGAAGCTGGTGAAGAAGTTCGCCGCCAAGCGCACGGAACTCAAGACGATCATCACGAGCGTCACTGCCTCCTACGAGGAGAAGATGGCTGCCGTGGACAAGCTGCAGAAGCTGCCGCGCGACTCGAGCCCGAGCCGCGTTCGCAACCGCTGTGAACTGACGGGCCGCTCGCGCGGCGTGTACAGCAAGTTCGGCCTCGGCCGCAACAAGCTGCGCGAAGCCACCATGCGTGGCGACGTCCCCGGCCTCCGCAAGGCCAGCTGGTAATCGCCGGTCCCCCTCGGGGGACCAGCGGATATCGGTGCTCCTGAAACCTAAAAGGGTATGTATCAATGAGCATGACTGATCCTATCGCCGACATGCTGGTGCGCATCAAGAATGCGCTCGCGGTCGGCAAGCCGCAGGTTTCCATGCCTGCCTCCAAGATGAAGCTGGCCATCGCCAACGTCCTCAAGTCCGAGGGTTACATCGGCGAGTTCCGCGTCGTTGGCGAAGGCGCCAAGGCCAAGCTGGAAGTCTCCCTTAAGTACTACGAAGGCAAGCCGGTGATCGAGCGCCTCGAGCGCGTCTCCCGTTCGGGCCTGCGCCAGTACAAGGGCAAGGATGACCTGCCGAAGGTGCTCGCCGGTCTCGGCGTCGCCATCATCTCCACTTCCCAGGGTCTGATGACCGATCGCCAGGCCCGCGCTGCGGGCGTGGGCGGCGAAGTCATCTGCCTCGTGGCCTAAGGAGAACGCACCCATGTCCCGCGTTGCCAAGAAGCCGATCCAGATGCCCAAGGGCGTCGATTTCAATGTCTCGTCGAGCCACGTCACCGTCAAGGGCCCGAAGGGCACCCTGAGCCTGGCCAAGCCGACCGGCGTCGAGTTCAACCTCGACAACGGCCTGCTGCAGCTGTCCGCTGCCGATTCCGACAACATCCCGATGGCCGGTACCGCCCGCGCCATCCTTGCCAACATGATCCAGGGCGTCGCCGAGGGTTTCACCCGCAAGCTCGAACTGGTCGGCGTTGGTTACCGCGCCGCGATGCAGGGCAAGGACCTCAGCCTGAGCCTGGGTTTCTCGCACCCGACCGTGTACATCGCCCCCGAGGGCATCACGATCGCCACCCCGACGCAGACCGAGATCCTGGTCAGCGGCGCGGACAAGCAGCAGGTGGGTGAAGTTGCGGCCAAGATCCGTGCGTACCGTAAGCCGGAGCCCTACAAGGGCAAGGGCATCCGTTACTCCGGCGAGAAGATCATCATGAAGGAAGCCAAGAAGGCCTAATTGGGCGCTTCCGCTTCCTCGAGGTAAATATCATGGACAAGAACATCGCCCGTCTGCGCCGCGCCAAGACCACGCGTTCGCACATCCGCAAGCTTGGCGTCGCCCGCCTGTCGGTGCTTCGCTCGGGCCAGCACATCTACGCCCAGCTCTTCACGTCCGCGCTGCGAAGGCGCTGGCCGCGGGCATCGAGAAGGTTGCCTTCGATCGGTCCGGCTACCGTTACCACGGCCGCATCAAGGCCCTGGCGGACGCCGCCCGCGAGGGTGGCCTGCAGTTCTAAGCCTTCGGGCTTGAGTTTCCAGTTCCAACCACAACCATAAGCGGCCATAGGCCGTAAGCAAACCCAGGAATCCACATGAGCAGCAACGAGCGCGATCGCAATCGCGGGGAAAGCGACGACGGCTTCATCGAGAAGCTGGTCGCCGTCAACCGCGTGTCCAAGACCGTCAAGGGCGGTCGTCAGTTCACCTTCACCGCGCTGACCGTCGTTGGCGACGGCGCTGGCAAGGTTGGTTTCGGCTACGGCAAGGCGCGTGAAGTGCCGGTCGCCATCCAGAAGTCGATGGAATACGCCCGCAAGGCGATGGTCCAGGTCGACCTCAACGATGGCACCCTGTGGCACCCGGTCAAGGCCGGCCACGGCGCCGCCCGCGTCTACATGCAGCCTGCCTCCGAAGGTACCGGCGTGATCGCCGGTGGCGCCATGCGCGCCGTCCTGGAAGCCGTTGGCGTGAAGAACGTGCTGGCCAAGGCCGTGGGTTCCCGCAACCCGATCAACCTGGTGCGCGCCACCGTCAAGGGCCTCACCGAAACCACCTCGCCGGCGCGCATTGCCGCCAAGCGTGGCAAGAAGCTCGAGGAGATCCTCAATGGCTGAGAAGACTGTCAAGGTTCGCCTGGTGAAGGGCCTTCGTGGCTGCCAGGCCCGCCATCGCCTTTCCGTGAAGGCCCTGGGCTTGAACAAGCTCAATGACGTCCGCGAACTCAAGGACTCCCCGTCCGTGCGCGGCCTGATCAACCAAGTGCATTACCTGGTTCGCGTCGAAGCCTGAGCGGACCAAGGAGAAACCATATGAAGCTCAATACCCTCAAGCCCGCTGACGGCGCCCGCAAGGATCGCGTTCGCGTTGGTCGCGGCATCGGCTCCGGCCTCGGCAAGACCGCGGGTCGCGGCCACAAGGGCTCGTTCGCTCGTTCCGGCAAGGGCAAGATCAAGGCCGGTTTCGAAGGCGGCCAGATGCCCATGCACAAGCGCCTGCCGAAGGTCGGCTTCCGCTCGAAGCTGAAGAACGACACGGCCGAAGTGCTGCTGTACCAGCTCGACAAGCTCGAGGCCGGCGAGATCGATTTCGCCGCCCTGCGTGCCGCCAAGCTCGTGCCGGCCAACGCCAAGCAGGCCAAGCTCGTCAAGAAGGGCGAGCTGACCAAGAAGTTCGTCCTCAAGGGCGTGCTTGCGACCGCGGGCGCCAAGGCCGCGATCGAAGCCGCCGGCGGCAGCGTGACGGAGTAATCCCTTGACGCAGTCCTCTTCCGCAGCAAGTGCCCTGGGTGGGCTCGGTAAGTTCACCGAGCTTCGCCAGCGCCTGATCTTCGTGATCCTGGCCCTGATCGTCTATCGCATCGGCAGCTACATCCCGGTGCCCGGTATCGATCCGGCGGCCATGCTGCGGTTGATGGAGCAGCAGCAGGGCACCATCGTGGACATGTTCAACATGTTCTCCGGTGGCGCCCTGAACCGCTTCAGCCTGTTCGCGCTGAACGTGATCCCCTACATTTCCGCTTCCATCATCGTGCAGCTCATGGGCCAGATCTACGAGCCCTGGAAGGCGATGAAGAAGGAAGGCGAGAGCGGCCGGCGCAAGCTGACCCAGTATTCGCGCATTGGCGCGGTGTTCCTCGCCGTGGTCCAGGCGGGTTCCATCGCCGCTGCCCTGCAGGGCCAGAGCGAGGGCGTGGTCTACGCGCCGGGCCCGGGCTTCATCCTCACCGCGATCGTCGCGCTGACCGCCGGCACCATCTTCCTGATGTGGCTGGGCGAGCAGATCACCGAGCGCGGCATCGGCAACGGCATCTCGCTGATCATCTTCGCCGGCATCGTGGCCAGCCTCCCGTCCGCGGTGATCGGTACGCTGCAGCAGGTCGCCAACCAGGAAATCAGCGCCTTCGCGATCCTGGTCATCATCGCCCTCGTGCTCGGCGTGACCTATTTCGTGGTCTTCATGGAGCGCGGCCAGCGCCGCATCACCGTGAACTACGCCCGCCGCCAGGGTGGCCGCCAGGCGTACATGAACCAGAGCTCGCACCTGCCGCTCAAGCTCAACATGGCGGGCGTGATCCCGGCCATCTTCGCCTCCAGCCTGATCATGTTCCCGGCGACGATGGCGCAGTGGTTCGGCCAGGCCGCGGCGCCGACCGGCGACGGCTGGCGCGACCAGCTGGGCTACTACCTGCAGAACCTCAGCCAGGCCCTGGCTCCGAGCCAGCCGCTGCACATGCTGCTGTACGGCGCGCTGATCATGGGCTTCGCCTTCTTCTACACGGCGCTGGTCTTCAATTCCCAGGAGACCGCGGACAACCTCAAGAAGTCGGGCGCCCTGGTTCCGGGCATCCGCCCCGGCAAGGCCACCGGCGATTACATCGACGGCGTGCTGACCCGCCTGACGCTGATCGGCTCGCTGTACCTGGTGCTGGTCTGCCTGTTGCCCGAAGTCATTCGTTCCTTCTGGTCGGTTCCGTTCTATTTCGGCGGCACCTCCCTGTTGATCGTGGTCGTGGTGGTGATGGATTTCACCGCCCAGGTCCAGGCTCACCTGATGTCGCATCAGTACGAGAGCCTGATGAAGAAGTCCAATCTGAAAGGTGGCGGACGCGGCCTCAGCCGCAGCTGACACCAACGATGGGCGGTCCGCGCGGCGGCTTGGCGCGCGGATAAGCCGGAACTCGTTCCTGCGCTGGAGTAGCGCGGGGCGCCCGACCCCAGGATGGGGGAGGGCAGGTTCCAGCTTGTCGCCGGAGCATGGGCACACTCCCCATGCCGGGTTCCCTGGGTCCTTGGACCCGGGGGGCTACAAATGAACCCCAAGCCCTGATATAATTCGTGATTCACTGCGCTCAAATATTAAGTTGGAGAACGCCTGATGGCGCGCATTGCGGGTGTCAACCTGCCTGTCCAGAAGCATGTCTGGGTGGGCCTGCAGAGTATCTTTGGCATCGGCCGTACCCGGTCGAAGCTTGTTTGTGAAGCGGCCGGCGTGGCTTCTGCCACGAAGATCCGTGATTTGTCCGAGCCTGAAATCGAGCGCATCCGCGCCGAAGTGGCCAAGTACACCGTCGAGGGTGACCTCCGGCGCGAGGTCGGCATGTCGATCAAGCGTCTGATGGACCTGGGCTGCTACCGCGGCCTGCGTCACCGTCGCGGCCTGCCGATGCGCGGTCAGCGTACCCGGACCAACGCTCGTACCCGCAAGGGTCCGCGTAAAGCCATCAAGAAGTAAGGACCTGGCCAAATGAACAAGCCGGCAGTCAAGACCAAGAAGAAGATCAAGCGGATCGTCACCGACGGTATCGCCCACGTCCAGGCTTCTTTCAACAACACCATCGTCACCATCACCGATCGCCAGGGCAATGCGCTGTCGTGGGCCACTTCGGGCGGCGCGGGTTTCCGCGGCTCCCGCAAGTCCACGCCGTTCGCTGCCCAGGTGGCCGCCGAGAAGGCCGGCAAGGCCGCTCTCGACTACGGTGTGAAGACGCTGGAAGTGCGCATCAAGGGCCCCGGCCCGGGTCGCGAGTCCGCCGTGCGTTCCCTGAACGCCGTCGGTTACAAGATCACCAACATCATCGATGTGACCCCGATCCCGCACAACGGGTGCCGGCCGCCGAAAAAGCGCCGCGTCTAACGGGAACTGGAGACTAAATAAATGGCTCGTTACATTGGTCCCACCTGTAAGCTCGCCCGCCGCGAAGGCGCCGACCTCAGCCTGAAGTCGCCGGCTCGCGCCATCGACTCGAAGTGCAAGCTGGAGCAGAAGCCCGGCCAGCATGGCGCCGTCGCCAAGAAGGGCAAGCTGTCCGACTACGCCACCCAGCTTCGCGAGAAGCAGAAGGTCAAGCGCATCTACGGCTTGCTCGAGCGTCAGTTCCGTTCGTACTACACCAAGGCTTCGCGCAAGAAGGGCAACACCGGCGAAACCCTGCTGCAGATGCTCGAACAGCGCCTGGACAACGTCGTGTACCGCATGGGTTTCGCGGTCACGCGTCCCCAGGCCCGCCAGCTGGTGTCCCACAAGGGCGTGCTGGTCAATGGCAAGTGCGTCAACCTGCCGTCCTACCAGATCAAGGCTGGCGACAGCGTTGAGCTGACCGAAAAGGCGCAGAAGCACCTCAACGTGCAGGAAGCACTCAACCTCTCCCAGCAGATGGACCTGGTCCCGAGCTGGTGCGAAGTCGACGCGAAGAAGTTCGCCGGCGTTTTCAAAGCCGTCCCGGACCGCGCCGACCTGCCCTCGGATATCAATGAAGCGCTGATCGTCGAGTTGTACTCGAAGTAATCCTCCCAGGAGACACCTTGACCATGACGGTTAACGCTACCTCGGTGCTGCGTCCGCGCGGCCCCCACATTGAACGTCTAGGCTCCAACCGCGCGAAAGTGGTCATCGAACCGCTGGAGCGTGGCTACGGCCACACGCTGGGCAACGCCCTGCGTCGCGTCCTGCTGTCGTCCATCCCCGGCTTCGCCATCACTGAAGTCGAGATCGACGGCGTGCTGCATGAGTACACCACGGTCGAGGGTCTGCAGGAGGACGTGCTTGAAGTCCTGCTCAACCTCAAGGACGTCGCCATCCGCATGCACAACGTGGACCACACCACGCTGACGCTGCAGAAGAAGGGTCCGGGCATCGTCACCGCCGCTGACATCAAGGTCGACCACAACGTCGAGATCCTCAATCCCGACCACGTGATCGCCCACCTCACCAAGGACACGGCGCTGAACATGCGCCTGAAGATCGAGCGCGGTTTCGGCTACCAGCCGGCCGCCGATCGCCGCCGCCCGGACGAAGAGTCCCGTGCGATCGGTCGCCTGGTGCTGGATGCCACGTTCTCGCCGGTTCGCCGCGTCGCGTATGCCGTTGAAGCGGCCCGCGTCGAGCAGCGCACCGACCTGGACAAGCTGGTCCTGGAGATCGAGACCAACGGCACGATCGATGCCGAAGACGCCATCCGCACGGCCGCTGACATCCTCACGGACCAGCTGTCGGTGTTCGGCGACTTCACGCAGCGTGACCGCAGCGCCGCCAAGCCGTCCGCCACGGGCATTGATCCGGTGCTGCTGCGCCCGATCGACGACCTCGAGCTGACGGTGCGTTCGGCCAACTGCCTCAAGGCCGAGAACATCTACTACATCGGCGACCTGATCCAGCGCACCGAGGTCGAGCTGCTCAAGACCCCGAACCTGGGCAAGAAGTCGCTCACCGAGATCAAGGAAGTGCTGGCACAGCGCGGCCTTTCCCTCGGCATGAAGCTTGAGAACTGGCCGCCGGCCGGCCTCCAGCAGGGCATGCTGGGCTGAGCCCGGTAATTCACTAAGGAAACACGACCATGCGCCATCGTAATTCAGGACGCCAACTCAGCCGTACCAGCTCCCATCGCGACGCGATGTTCAGCAACATGGCTGCGTCCCTGATCAAGCACGAACTGATCCGCACCACCTTGCCCAAGGCCAAGGAACTGCGCCGCGTTGCCGAGCCGCTCATCACCATCGGCAAGACCGATGGCGTGGCGAATCGTCGCCTGGCCATGTCCCGCCTGCGTGACAAGGAAGCGGTCGGCAAGCTGTTCGTCGAGCTGGGCCCGCGTTACCAGGCCCGTCCCGGCGGCTACCTGCGCATCCTCAAGTGCGGCTTCCGTCCGGGCGACAACGCCCCGATGGCTTACGTCGAACTCGTCGACCGCCCGCGTGACGCTGCCGAAGCCGCCGAGTAATTCCGGCGAGCAAGGCAAGCACCTGGACCCCGGCTTCGGCCGGGGTCTTTGTTTGTGCGGCCGATGAAACTTCACCGCCGCAAGGCGGTCTGTGTACCCTGTATGCCACTGCCCTGGTAACCGCCGATGTCCGCCAATCCCTTCGCCTGGTCGTTCCGTTCCCAGTACCTCACCGGATTCGCGCTTTGCGCGGCGCTGCTGGCCTATGCGCTCTACGTGCAGTTCGGCATGCTGATGATGCCGTGCCCGCTTTGCATCCTGCAGCGCATCGCCTTCGCGGCGATGGGGCTGGCCTTCCTGGTGGGCGGGCTGCATTCGCCCAAGGGCCGGGTGGGTCGCGCCATTTACGGGCTGCTCGTGCTGGTGCCCACCGCCGCAGGTGCCGGCGTTGCCGGTCGACACGTCTGGCTGCAGTCGCTGCCGCCCAGCGACGTGCCGCTATGCAGCGGCATGGGCCTTGAATACATGATCGAGGCCCTGGGTCCGATGAGCGCCCTGTCGAAAGTCCTGGAAGGCTCGGGCGAATGCGCGAAGATCGACTGGACCTTCCTCGGCGTCTCGATGCCGGCGTGGACCCTGGTGTGGTTCATCGGCCTGGGCCTGGGCGCCCTGTGGGCCGCGCTGCGCAAGCGCTGAGCAGGCCAGCGATTCGCTGAACGATTCGTCCCGCCGCCGCGCGGCGGGGCTGTGGCATGATTTCCCTCCGCCCCCACGATTCCGGATCCACGACGATGAGCGCCAGCGACCGCAACCTGCAGCCTGTTTCCCTTCCCGGCGATTGGACGCCGGCGGGCTGGCGCTGCCGCGTCGCCACCCAGCAGCCGACGTATCCCGATGCCGCGGCCCTGGCCGAGGTGCAGGAAGAGCTGGGCCGCCTGCCGCCGCTGGTGACGTCATGGGAAATCCTGGCGCTGAAGAAGCAGCTGGCCGAAGCCCAGGAAGGCAAGCGCTTCCTCCTTCAGGGCGGCGACTGCGCCGAGAGTTTCGCCGACTGCGAATCGGCGCTGATTTCCAACCGGCTCAAGGTGCTGCTGCAGATGAGCCTGGTGCTGGTGCACGGCCTGCGCCTGCCGGTGGTGCGCGTCGGCCGGTTCGCCGGCCAGTACGCCAAGCCGCGCTCGGCCGACCTGGAGGAAAAGAACGGCGTCACGCTGCCCAGCTACCGCGGCGACTTCATCAACCAGCCCGAGTTCACCGCGCAGGCCCGCACGCCGGATCCGCGGCGGATGGTGAAGGGCCACGCCCGCTCGGCGATGACGATGAATTTCGTGCGCGCGCTGATCGACGGCGGTTTCGCCGACCTGCACCACCCCGAGTACTGGGACCTGGACTGGGTCGGCCACTCGCCGCTGTCGGACGAGTACCGCAACATGGTGGCCGCGGTCGGCGACGCGGTGCGCTTCATGGAGACCATCTCCGGCACGGCGATGAACAACCTCAACCGCGCCGACTTCTACACCTCGCACGAAGCGCTGCTGCTTCCCTACGAGGAGGCACTGACGCGCCAGGTGCCGCGCCAGTGGGGCTGGTTCAACCTGTCCACCCACTTCCCCTGGATCGGCATGCGCACCGCCGACCTGGACGGTGCCCACGTGGAGTATTTCCGCGGCTTGCGCAATCCGGTGGCCGTGAAGATCGGGCCCTCGGTGACTCCCGACCAGCTGCTCCGCCTCACCGACGCCCTGAACCCCGAGAACGAGCCGGGCCGCCTGAGCTACATCCACCGCATGGGCAACGCCAAGGTGGCCGAGAAGCTGCCGCCGCTGCTGGACGCCATCCGTCGCGAAGGTCGCCGCGTGCTGTGGATCTGCGACCCGATGCACGGCAACACGGAAAGCACCAGCAACGGCTTCAAGACCCGCCGCTTCGACAACATCCGCGGCGAAGTGGAGTCGAGCTTCGAACTGCACGCGGCCTCGGGCACGCGCCTGGGCGGCGTGCACCTGGAGCTGACCGGCGAAAACGTCACCGAGTGCACCGGCGGCGCCCGCGACCTCACCGACATCGACCTCGAGCGCGCCTACCGCTCCACGGTGGACCCGCGCCTGAACTACGAGCAGTCGCTGGAAATCGCCATGCTGATCGTGCGCAAGCAGGGCCAGATCGCAAGGCCCGCGCAGGCCTGAGCCGACGGCGCGGGTGCGCGCCGCGTCTGCGCGGCGGGCCCCGGCCGGCGTCGTGCGGCCAGCCCGGCTTCAGTAGGGCAGGGTCGGGATGAACATCGGCGGCTTGCGCGCCCGGGTCGCCTGTTCGTACGCGTACGCGTAGCCCAGCAGCTCGGCCTCGCTGTACGCGCGGCCCATGAACACCACGCCGACCGGCAGCCCGCGCACCTCGCCCGAGGGCACGGTGACGCTGGGCGTGCCTGCGACCGCGGCAATGCCGTAGCCGGCGCCCGAGAAGTGGTCGCCGTTGACGTGGTCGGTGGGCCAGGCCGGCGAAGTGCTGGGTGCGATCACGGCGTCCAGCCCGTGCTTGTCCATCGTGGCCAGCAAGCCTTGTTCGCCGGCCAGGCGGCGGGCGCGATCGCGCGCTGCGACGTACGCCGGTTCGGTCAGCGGCCCCTTGGCCTGGGCCTGCTCGAACAGCTCCTGGCCGAAGTGCGGCATGGCCTCGGCGGCATGGGCGCTGTTCCAGGCGATCAGCGCTTCGAGAGAGGCGTGCTCACCATCTGCCGCGGCGAGGTAGGCATTGAGGCCATCCTTGAACTCGTACAGCAGCACTTCCAGTTCGTCGCCGCCCCACTGCCGCCAGGTGGCCACCTCGACGTCCACGACCTCGGCCCCGCCGGCGCGCAGGCTGGCGATCGCTCGCTCCAGCGCCGCGTCCACGTCGGGGTTGAAGCCCATGGCCTGGCGCAGCACGCCGAAGCGCTTGCCGCGCACGGCGTCGGCCGTCAGGCCGGTGGTGTAGTCCGCCGGAATCCGGCCCTGCGCCGCGGCGGCGGCGGGGTCGGCGGCATCCACCGCCGCCAGCACGTTCAGCAGCGCGGCCACGTCGGCGACGCTGCGGCCCATCGGGCCCGCCGTGTCCTGCGACACGGAGATCGGGATGATGCCGCCGCGGCTGACCAGGCCGACCGTGGGCTTGAGGCCCACCAGCCCGTTCACCGCCGACGGGCAGATGATGCTGCCGTCGGTTTCGGTGCCCACGCCCACCGTCGCCAGGCTGGCGGCAATGGCCGTGCCGGTGCCCGCGCTGGATCCGCACGGGTTGCGGTCGAGCACGTAGGCGTTGCGGGTCTGGCCGCCGCGCGAACTCCAGCCCGAGCTTGAGCGCGTGGAGCGGAAGTTGGCCCACTCGCTGAGGTTGGTCTTGCCCAGGATCACCGCACCCGCGGCGCGCAGGCGCTCGACGATGAAGGCGTCGCGGGCGGGGCGGTTGCCCGCCATCGCCAGCGAACCGGCCGAGTTGGCCATGCCGACGGCGTCGATGTTGTCCTTGATCAGCACCGGAATGCCGTGCAGCGGGCCGCGTACCTGGCCCGACTGGCGCTCGGCATCGAGCGCACGGGCGTCCGCCAGGGCGTCGGGGTTGAGTTCGATCACCGAGTTCAGCGCCGGGCCGCCGCGGTCCATCGCCTCGATGCGGTCGAGATAGGCCTGCACCAGCGCCTCGGAGCTGAAGCTGCCGGCGGCAAGCCCTGCGCCGGCATCGGTCAGCGACATCTCGGCCACCAGCGGCCCCACGGCGCGGTCCTCGACCGCATCGCCGACGGCGGGGGTGCCGGCAGGCGCGCCAGCCTCCGGCGCGGGCTCACGGGCGCAGGCGGCCAGCAGCAGGGCGCAGGCCAGCACGGAAAGTGGGCGCATCGGTGATCCTTCGGGCGGGCAGGGCGACGGCCTGAGTATTGCGCCGGCCCCGTGAGGCCGCAATCAAGCTACTGCAGCAGGCCCCAGCCCACGCGCGCCACCAGCGCCACCACCACCGCCAGGAAGATCATCCGGATGAAACGGTCGCCCTGGCGGATGGCCAAACGGCTGCCGACGTAGCTGCCCAGCATGTTGCCGATGATCAGTGGAATGGCCAGCGTCCACTGCACGAAGCCGCCCACCGCCAGCACCGTCCAGGAACTCAGGTCGGCCGCGACGTTGGTGGACTTGGACACCGCCGAGGACTTCAGGAAATCCAGTCCGATCACGCTGACGAAGGCGAACACCAGCAGGGTCCCGGTGCCTGGCCCGATCAGACCGTTGTAGAAGCCGCAGGCGCCGCCCACGGCCGCCGCCGCCCAGGCCTCGGCGCGAGGCGCGTAGCGGCGCTCCTCCCGCGTGCCGAGGTCCTTGCGCATCACGGTGTACACGGCCAGCAGCACGCACACCACCAGCACCACCATCTTCAGCTGGTCGGGGTCGATGCGTTTGGCGAATTGCACACCGATGGCCGAGAAGGCGAGGGCGGAGAACAGCGCGGGCACCACGATCCGGCGCTCCACGGTGACGTGGCGGAAGTAGTTCACGGCCGCCACGCTGGTCCCCAGCAGCGAACTGGTGCGCTGGGTGGCGATGGTCTGCAGGATGCCCAGGCCCGGATGCAGGTTCAGCATCGCGGGCGTGAGGATCAGGCCGCCGCCGCCGACGATGCTGTCGAGCAGGCCGGCGGCGAAGCCAGCCAGCCCCGTGAGCAGCCACAGCTCCCAGGACATGGCCGGGGCTCCGAGAGGCTAATCAGCCGCCGCGGTTGGCCTTCTTGCGGTCGTTCTCGGTGCGCTCTTTCTTGCGCAGGCGGATCGCGGCCGGGGTCACTTCCACCAGTTCGTCATCGTCGATGAACTCCAGCGCCTGCTCGAGCGACATCTTGATGGCCGGGATCAGGCCTTCGTCCTTGTCGGTGCCCGAGGCGCGGAAGTTGGTCAGCTGCTTGCCGCGCAGGGCGTTGACCGTGAGGTCGTTGTCCTTGGCGTGGATGCCGACGATCTGGCCTTCGTAGATTTCCTCGCCCGGCTCGACCAGCAGGCGGCCACGCTCCTGCATGGCGATCTGCGCGTAGGCGGGCGACGGGCCGGTGCCGTTGGAGATCAGCACGCCGTTCTGGCGCTGGCCGATTTCGCCGTCGGCCTTCGGGCCGTAATGGTCGAACACGTGGAACAGCAGGCCGGTGCCGGCGGTGATGGTGCGGAACTCGGTCTGGAAGCCGATCAGGCCGCGCGCCGGGATCATGAAGTCCATGCGGACGCGACCCTTGCCGTCCGGCTCCATGTTCTGGAGGATCGCCTTGCGCTCGCCCAGGCGCTGCATCACGCCGCCCTGGAACTGCTCCTCGAGGTCCACCACCAGCGCCTCGATCGGCTCGGACTTCACGCCGTCGATGTCCTTGATGATGACTTCCGGGCGCGACACGGCCAGCTCGTAGCCTTCGCGGCGCATGGTCTCGATCAGGATCGACAGGTGCAGCTCGCCGCGGCCGCTGACCTTGAACTTGTCGGCGTCGTCGGTGTCTTCCACCTTCAGCGCGACGTTGTGCTGGGTCTCGCGCATCAGGCGGTCGCGCAGCTGGCGCGAGGTGAGGAACTTGCCGCCGCTGCGGTCCTTGTTGCCGGCGAACGGCGAGTTGTTCACCTGGAAGGTCATGCTGATGGTCGGCTCGTCGACGGTCAGCACTTCCAGCTGTTCGACCTTGGACGGGTCGCAGACGGTCTCGGAAATGCTCAGCGCCTCGATGCCCGAGATGGCGACGATGTCGCCGGCCTGGGCTTCCTTCACTTCATGGCGCTCGAGGCCGTGGAAGCCGAGCACCTGCAGCACCTTGGCGTTGCGCGGCTTGCCGTTGCGGTCGATCACGGTGACCGGCATGTTGGTGCGGATCTTGCCGCGCTGGATGCGGCCCACGCCGATGATGCCGACGTAGTTGTTGTAGTCCAGCGAGGTGATGCGCATCTGGAACGGGCCGTCCAGGTCCACCGGCGGCGGCGACACGTGGTCGATGATCGTCTGGAACAGCGGGGTCATGTCGCCCGAGCGCACGTCCGGCTCCATGCCGGCGTAGCCGTTCAGGGCCGAGGCGTAGACGGTGGTGAAGTCGAGCTGCTCGTCGGTGGCGCCGAGGCGGTCGAACAGGTCGAAGGTCTGGTCGAGCACCCAGTTCGGGCGCGCGCCCGGACGGTCGACCTTGTTCACCACGACGATCGGCTTGAAGCCCATCGCGAAGGCCTTCTGGGTGACGAATCGCGTCTGCGGCATCGGGCCGTCCATCGCGTCCACCAGGATCAGCACCGAATCCACCATCGACAGCACGCGCTCCACTTCGCCGCCGAAGTCGGCATGGCCCGGGGTGTCGACGATGTTGATGCGGTATTCCTCGCCCTCGGGCGACTTCCAGCGGATCGCGGTGTTCTTCGACAGGATCGTGATGCCACGCTCCTTTTCGATGTCGTTGCTGTCCATCATCCGCTCGGTGGTCACCGTGCGCTCGGCGAAGGTGCCCGACTGCTTGAGCAGGCAATCGACGAGGGTGGTCTTGCCGTGGTCGACGTGGGCGACGATGGCGATGTTGCGGAGCTTTTCGATGGACATGCGGATGGGCGCCGGACGGCGCGCTGTCTCAGGTGGGTAAGTAAGCCGAGCATTATAGCCTGATTACGTGACCAAGCGGCCTGAACGGGGGCCGTGCGGCGGTCCTCTGTGGCATCCTAGGCTCCCTGCCGGCCGCTGCCGGCCCGGACCCACACGGAGCCCCCAATGTCCCTGATCGCCACGTTCACCACCTCCCGCGGCCCGATCCGCATCCGCCTGCACGACGAAAAGGCCCCGCTGACGGTCGCCAACTTCGTCAACCTGGTCCAGCGCGGCTACTACAACGGCCTGAGCTTCCACCGCGTGATCCCCGATTTCATGATCCAGGGTGGCTGCCCCAAGGGCACCGGCACCGGCGGCCCGGGCTACCGTTTCGAAGACGAGTGCCGCGCCGACCTGCGCCACGACAAGCCGGGCGTGCTGTCCATGGCCAATGCCGGCCCGGGCACCAACGGCAGCCAGTTCTTCATCACCCACGTGGCCACCCCGTGGCTGGACGGCAAGCACACCGTGTTCGGTGAAGTCATCGGTGCCGGCGACCAGCAGGTCGTGGACGCCGTGCGCGGCGGCGACAAGATCGAAAGCGTCACCATCGAGGGCGACACCGCCGCCCTGCTGGCCTCGCAGGCCGGCCGCATCGCCGAGTGGAACAAGGCGCTCGACGTCGCCTGACGCCGGCCCATCGCCCGGGGCGCAAGCCGCCCCGGTGCGGGTTCAGTCCACGAAACGCAGGCTGTCGAACATGCGGCCCACGGCCTGGGCGTCGCGGCCGTAGTAATGCTCGGCCGGCGCGATCCACACCAGCAGGGTCAGCCGGCCTTCGCGCTCGGCGGCCGTCACCATGCCCCGGTAGACCAGCCCGTTGGGGTTGTCGAGGTCGACTTCGAAACGCAGCCCCGGCGTTCCGCCCCAGTTGGCCGGGCGCAGGTCGCGTCCCTCCACGTTGGCCCAGCCGGCGCCGCGCAGGCCGTCGAGCACGATGTCGCGCACCTCGTCGGGCCGCATGCCTTCCCGGTACCAGGGGCCATCGGGGCGCCAGGAGCGCTCCTTGGCGCCCAGGAACACGTGTTCGCGCGGCTTGATGCGCGACAGGATCATCAGCTGGTTGAGCGGGGCGCCGTCGATGGTCCACTGCTCCTGGCGTGGCGCGTGGACGCGTGCCCAGTCGAGCTGGGTTTCCAGCTGCAGGTCGAACACGGTGGCATTGCCGGCCTTCTGCAGGCGGTTGCCGCCGCAGGCCGCCAGCAGCACCACGACCAGCGCGACCAGCGCGCCGCGGAAAAGGTATCGGGTCACGGGCGGGTCTCCAGTTCCGAAAGGTATTGCTGCACGAAGGCCGCGTCGCCCGCCTCGGGCGCCAGGGCGAGGTAGCGACGGAAGGCCTTGGCGGCACCGGCGCGGTCGCCCTGGGCGCGCAGCGACATGCCGTGCTCGCGGAAGGCGGCGGCCGGCGGGTCGGGCAGGGCGATGGCCTCTTCATAAAGGGCCTGGGCGCGGACGGCGTCGCCGTCCTTGCCGCGGCGGCGGAAGGCCTCGGCCAGGTAGAAGGCGTAGGTGGCCTCCTGGCCGGGGTCCGCCAGCGCGCGCAGGTCGCCGATCACGCGCACGGAGGTGTCGTACATGCGGCGGGAGAGTTCGTCTTCCAGCCATTGGCCCAGGAACGGCTGCACCGCCGCCCGGTAGGCGTCGCGGCCGGCGGTACCGCCGCCCCCGTGGGCCTGGGCGGCGGCCTGCACGTCGGCCAGGCGCTCGGCCGTGCGCGGGTGGCTGGCGAACACCGGGATGGGCTTGCCGTAGCGGCGCGCGTCTTCTTCGTCCTTCATGCGCTGCCACAGGCGGGCGCCAGCGGCCGGCTCGTAGCCCTGGCCGGTGGC
The DNA here is from genome assembly GCA_026398695.1 of Arenimonas sp. GTDB lineage: Bacteria > Pseudomonadota > Gammaproteobacteria > Xanthomonadales > Xanthomonadaceae > Arenimonas. Next base: position 7,583 of record JAPLSJ010000123.1, on the reverse strand, counting down.
TGCGGCGAAGCCCAGGCGGTCGGATTCGCGCTCGGCTTCGCGCGAGAACTGCGACATGCCGGCCACGCCGAGGAAGTTGGCCAGGTAGCCGGCGGCGCCGGCACCACCGCCAAACGCCAGCAGGCTGATCGAGCCCACCACGGCCGAGGTGTTCTTGGCCTTGCGCCACTGCTGGAGCGAATGGCGCTCGCGGAAATGCGCGAACTCATGGCCCAGCACCAGCGCCAGTTCGGCCTCGTCCTGGAACCGCAGCAGGGCGCCGGTCCAGACCACCATCATGCCGTTGGGCGCCATGGAGGCGTTGAACCACGGCTGTTCGACGATGTAGACCCGCATGTCGGCGCAGTAATCGCCCGCCACCTTGCAGGCCACGCCACGCACGTACGCGTTGAGCGCCGGATCGCGCACCAGCTGCGGGTGCTGCTGCAGCTCGCGCTCGGCGCGCTCCATGGCATACCAGAGTTCGTCCTCGTCGCTGCCCGCCGGCGGGCGGTGGCCGGGTTGGGCCGTGTCCACCGGGTCGGCGGCCCAGGCCGCCGTGCTGGCCAGGCAGGCCGCCAGCCACCACGCGGCGCGGATCACAGCGGCAGCCCGGTCAGCATCTGCCGGGCCGACTTGGCGGCGCCCTCGGCGTCGCGCAGGTCGCCGGTCTGGTTGGACATCAGGTTGAACCAGACCACCTTGCCCGTGCGCAGGTCCACCAGGGTGGCCACGCCCACCTGCTGCCCGCCGCCGATGTCCACCACGCTGCCCATGGCGGCGCCAGCCAGGAAGCCGAGCACGCGCATCGCGGTCCTGCCCTCGCTGGCGTAGCTGTCGCGGATGTAGGTGAACAGCGCGTAGTCGGCGCCGGTGGCGTCGCGCAGTTCCTGCACGCCCGGGCCCAGCGTCCAGTCCAGGCGCCGGTCCTTGGTGGCCAGGTAGCTGCCGCGCCGGGTGTAGACGGCGATGCTCATGGCCACCGCCTCGTTCAGGCGGATCACCTGGCCCAGGCGGGAGCGGGGCGGCAGGTCGTCGCGGATCTCGAAATCGGGCTTGCGGTCCTGGCCGCCCGCCTCGAGCAGCCTGCCCACCGAAACGGGGAAGAGCCGGCGCGCCGTTTCCGACCACTCCCGCCGCGGCTCATGCATGCCGCCGGCGGTGATTTCGGTCAGCTCGATGTCGGGTTCCACCACGACCACGCTGCCTTCGATGCGCAGCGGATTGCCGGCCTCGTCGGTGGCGACCCGGTCCTGGTTGTAGGCCAGCGCCTGCAGCGGCAGCAGCAGCGCCAGCAGGCAGGTGCAACGAAGGTTGGAACGGATGCGTCGGGCCATGGTGTCCTCCTGGCCCCCAGCATGCCCGAACGGGCGCCCCGGGCAAGCCCCGGCCCTTGCGCGGGCGGGCTTTGGGCGGGGTCTGGGCCGGGCCCGGCGTGGTATCCTTTCGGGGTTTTTCCGCCCCGTCACAACACCCGCGAGGAATGCGATGCCACAGCTCGCCAAGCGCATGGGCCGTGCCAAGCCCAGCGCCATCATGGCCGTTGCCGAGAAGGCCAAGAAGCTCAAGTCCGAAGGTCGGGACATCGTCAGCTTCTCGATCGGCGTGCCCAACTTCCTGCCCGGCGACCACGTCTACGCCGCCGCCCGCGACGCCCTGGCCAAGGACAGCGGCCAGTACGGCAGCAACCGCGGTTCGGACGCCCTGCTCGACGCCTTCCTGCAGCACATCGAAGCGCTGGGCCTGACCGGCTACACGCGCATGAACTGCGCCACCGGCATCGGCGCCAAGCACATCCTGTACAACCTGGCCGAGGCGCTGCTGGACGAAGGCGACACCATCGCCTACGCCACGCCGTACTGGACCACGTACGCCGACATCGCCGAAGTGCTGAACGCTAAGATCCTCGAGCTGCCGTGCCCGGCCAGCCAGGACTACAAGCTCACGCCGGCGCAGTTGGATGCCGCCCTGGCCAGCAAGCCCAAGGTGTTCCTGTTCAACAACCCGAACAACCCCACCGGCATGGTCTACACCCGCGATGAAATCGCGGCGCTGGCCGACGTGCTGGCGAAGTACCCGGACACCTGGATCATCACCGACGACATCTACAACACGATGGTGTTCGACGGCCTGGGCTACCACAACTTCGTGCAGTTCCGTCCCGAGCTGCGCGACCGCCTGGTGTTCGTGGATTCGCTCTCCAAGACCTATGGCATGCCCGGCTGGCGCGTCGGCTTCATGGCCGGCCCGGAGTCGGTGGCCAAGGCGATGACGGTGCTCAACTCCACCCACATCACCAACCTGCCCGAAGTGGTCACCGCGGCCGCCATTGCTGCGCTCACCGGCCCGCAGGACGTGCCCGTTTCCAAGTGCGCCGAGTTCCAGGCCAAGCGCGACCTGGTGGCGGCCACCATGAACGCCATCCCGGGCGTCATCTGCCCGAAGCCGCAGGGCGCGTTCTATGTGTTCCCCGACGTCAGCTGCGCGTTCGGCAAGTCGCACAACGGCGTGGCCATCCGCAACGATGTCGATTTCTGCAGCGTGCTGCTGGAAGCCAAGGGCGTGGCCTGCGTGCCGGGCTCGGCCTTCGGCGCGCCCAACTGCCTGCGCATCAGCTACACCTGCCCGACGGCCCAGCTGCCGGTGGGCCTGAAGCGCATCGAAGAATTCTTCGCCGAACTTTCGTAATCCTTCCTCGATGTCCCAGGAGACTTTCATGAAGACCCCCGTCCGTGTTGCCGTCACCGGCGCTGCCGGCCAGATCGGTTACTCCCTGCTGTTCCGCATCGCCTCGGGCGAAATGCTCGGCAAGGACCAGCCCGTCATCCTGCAGATGCTCGAGCTGCCGATGGAAAAAGCCCAGGCCGCCCTGCGCGGCGTGATGATGGAGCTCGAGGACTGCGCGTTCCCGCTGCTGGCCGGCATGGTCGGCACCGACGACCCGATGGTCGCCTTCAAGGACGCCGACGTGGCCCTGCTGGTCGGCGCGATGCCGCGCGGCCCGGGCATGGAGCGCAAGGACCTGCTGCTCAAGAACGCCGAGATCTTCACCGTGCAGGGCAAGGCCATCAACGCCGTGGCCTCGCGCGACATCAAGGTGCTGGTGGTCGGCAACCCGGCCAACACCAATGCCTACATCGCCATGAAGTCGGCGCCGGACATCAACCCGAAGAACTTCACCGCCATGCTGCGCCTGGACCACAACCGCGCGCTGTCGCAGCTGGCCATCAAGGCCGGCGTGGCCGTGGCCGACATCGACAGCCTGGTGGTCTGGGGCAACCACAGCCCGACCATGTATCCCGACTACCGCTTCGCCACCGTCAACGGCGGCTCGCTCAAGGACAAGATCGGCGACGAGGCCTGGAACCGCGAAACCTTCATCCCGAAGGTCGGCAAGCGCGGCGCCGCCATCATCGAAGCGCGCGGCCTCAGCTCCGCCGCCTCGGCCGCCAACGCCGCCATCGACCACATCCGCGACTGGTCGCTGGGCACCAACGGCAAGTGGGCCACGATGGGCATCCCGTCGGACGGCAGCTACGGCATCCCCAAGGACGTGATGTACGGCTTCCCGGTCACCTGCAAGGACGGCAAGTACGAGATCGTTCAGGGCCTGGCCATCGACGACTACTCGCGCGAGATGATGAACAAGACCCTGGCCGAGCTCGAGGAAGAGCGCGCCGGCGTCGCCCACCTGCTCTGATGTGACAGCGAAGGCGGCCCACGGGCCGCCTTCGCGCATGAAGGATCCGAAATGACTCCATCCCGTTCCGCCGGCGCGCGCTTCCGTGCAGCGCTGGCCGCCGAGTCGCCGCTGCAGGTGATCGGCGCCATCAACGCCAACCACGCCCTGCTGGCGCAGCGCGCCGGCTACCGCGCGATCTACCTGTCGGGCGGCGGCGTCGCCGCGGGTTCGCTGGGTATCCCGGACCTGGGCATCACCGGCATGGAAGACGTGCTGGTCGACACCCGCCGCATCACCGACGTGTGCGAACTGCCGCTGCTGGTGGACATCGACACCGGCTTCGGCCCGAGCGCCTTCAACATGGCGCGCACCGTGAAGTCGCTGGTGAAGGCCGGCGCCGCCGCCTGCCATCTCGAAGACCAGGTGGGTGCCAAGCGCTGCGGCCATCGCCCCGGCAAGGAAATCGTGCCGGTGGACGAGTTCGTGGACCGGGTGAAAGCCGCGGTGGATGCCCGCACCGACGACCAGTTCTTCATCATCGCCCGCACCGACGCCATCGCCGTGGATGGCGTGGACGCCGCCATCGAGCGCGCCGTGCGCTGCGTCGAGGCCGGTGCCGACGGCATCTTCGCCGAGGCCGCCTATGACTTGCCCACCTACAAGCGCTTCGTGGATGCGGTGAAGGTGCCCGTGCTGGCCAACATCACCGAGTTCGGGCAGACGCCGCTGTTCACCCGCGACGAGCTGGCCTCGGTGGGCGTGGCCATCCAGCTCTACCCGCTGTCGGCGTTCCGGGCCATGAACCGGGCGGCCGAAGCCGTGTACACCGCCATCCGCCGCGACGGCCACCAGAAGGCCGTGGTCGACACCATGCAGACGCGCGAGGAACTCTACGACCGCATCGGCTACCACGATTACGAGCAGCGCCTCGACGCGCTGTTCGCCAGGAAGAAGTAAGGGAGAGCACCATGACCGAATCCACCCTGCCCAAGGCCAAGAAATCCGTCGCCCTCAGCGGCACGCCGGCCGGCAACACCGCGCTGTGCACCGTCGGCCGCAGCGGCAACGACCTGCACTACCGCGGCTACGACATCCACGACCTGGCCACCAAGGCCGGCTTCGAGGAAGTGGCGCACCTGCTGGTGCACGGCGCGCTGCCCACCGCCAGCCAGCTGGCGGCCTACAAGACCAAGCTCAAGCGCCTGCGCGGCCTGCCCGCCATCGTCACCGACGCGCTGGAACTCGTGCCGGCCAACGCGCACCCGATGGACGTGCTGCGCACCGGCTGCTCGGTGCTGGGCGTGGTGCTGCCCGAGCGCGACGGCCACCCGGTGAACGAAACCCGCGACATCGCCGACAAGCTGATGGCCAGCTTCGGCTCGATGCTGCTGTACTGGTGGCACTTCACCCGCAACGGCCGCCGCATCGACGTCGAGACCGACGACGACACCATCGCCGCGCACTTCCTGCACCTGCTGCACGGCGAGCCGCCCAGTGCCTCGCATGCGCGCGCCATGGACCAGTCGCTGGTGCTGTACGCCGAGCACGAGTTCAACGCCTCCACGTTCACTTCGCGCGTGATCGCCGGCACCGGTTCGGACATCTTCAGCTGCATCACCGGCGCCATCGGCGCGCTGCGCGGCCCCAAGCACGGCGGCGCCAATGAAGTGGCGATGGAAATCATCGCCCGCTACGGCAGCGCCGACGAGGCCGAGGCGGACATCCGCGCCCGCGTCGAGCGCAAGGAAATCGTCATCGGCTTCGGCCACCCGGTGTACACCATCGGCGACCCGCGCAACCCCATCATCAAGGAAATCAGCCGCAAGCTCTGCAAGGAAGGCGGCAACCAGGTGCTGTTCGACGTCAGCGAGCGCATCGAGAACCTGATGATGGACCTCAAGAAGATGTTCCCGAACCTCGACTGGTACAGCGCCTCGGCCTACCACATGATGGGCGTGCCGACCGCGATGTTCACGCCGCTGTTCGTGATCGCCCGCACCAGCGGCTGGTCGGCGCACGTGATCGAGCAGCGCATCGACGGCAAGATCATCCGCCCCAGCGCCAACTACACCGGTCCCGAGGACCGCGCGTTCGTGGCGATCGACAAGCGCTGATGTACGAGCACTGGGCCGCCAACATCTGGGTGGTGCTGGCGACCTTCCTTGCCGTGGGCGCCTGCGTGCTGATCCACTACGAGGGCCTCAACCTGGTGTCGCGCGCACTCGCGCGGCGCCACGACAGCGAGCGCCGTCGCAAGGTGCTGTACGGCATCCTCGGCGTGCTGATACTGCACATCGTCGAGATCTGGCTGTTCGGGCTGACGTTCTACGGGCTGCTGCTGCTGCCCGACACCGGCGCGGTCACCGGCGCCCATCCGCTGGCCCTGTTCGACGCGGTGTACCTGGCGTCGATGTGCTACACGACCGTGGGCTTCGGCGACGTGTCGCCGGTGGGGCCGATCCGCTTCCTGGCGGGAACCTCGGCGCTCACGGGTTTCGTGATGATCACCTGGTCGGCGTCGTTCACGTTCCTGGAGATGGAGCGCTTCTGGCGGCGGTGATCCCCGCCGTCAGGGCGCCATGCGCTGTACGGCCGCCGGCCCGCCCGAGGCCAGCATCACCGGGGGAGTGAGGCGCTGCACGCGGAAGAAGGTGTGGTCGCCGATGGTGGCCACGCGCGGCGCCGTGGCCCACGTGGGGTTGGCGATGTCCAGGGCGGCGAAATGGCTGGCGCCCGGCACCACCTCATTCCTCTCGCCGACCGGCAGCGTCCAGTCGTGCTGGGCCTGGAAGGCGACCTGCACGGCTTTTTCCCAGGCCTCGAGGTTCTTCATGCGCATGCCCGGGTTGACGATGGTCGGCGCGAACTGCTTGCGCGCCGTCACCACCTCGCAGACGGACTGGCCCCACTGGCCGCTGTCGCGGCGGCGCAGGGCCACCTCGGCCACGGCGCGCTGACCCAGTTCGGTCTGGTCGCGGGCTTCGAGATACACCGTCGTCGCCAGGCACAGCGGGTCGGCGGCAGGCTGGGGCAGTATCGACGCCAGCCAAAGGATGAAAGACAGCTTCATGGCGGAACTCCTTGCTCCGTTGCGCCGCGGTCTTCCACCCACGCACTCGCGCGGGGGTCGCCTGTCGTGGATCAACGAGGCGGGAAGGGGCCGTCGGCCTGGCGTTTTGGGGATGGACGAGCCTGGCTCGCATTCCGGTCGGGGCGTCGTAAGTGGGGCGCCGTCCGGAAACCCCGCCTGGCCATGTGCCGGGGGGCCGTATTTGGCTGGCCAGTCGGATTCATCCGGGGCCAGTTCCGAGGGGCATGGTACGGCCGCCAGCCGAACCCCAGCTGAATGCCCGGTTCCAAATGGTTGATTCTATTTGGAGTAATTGCTCAGGCCCGGCCGGAAACGGCCGGGCCTGCAGGCCTCAGAACGCGGCGGCGAGGCGGCTTCCCTGGTCGATCGCACGCTTGGCGTCGAGCTCCGCGGCGACGTCGGCACCACCAATAAGGTGGGGCGTGCGCCCCGCGGCCTGCAGCGGTTCCAGCAGCTGGCGCAGCGGCTCCTGGCCGGCGCAGACCACCACCTGGTCCACCGGCAGCAGCTGCTCGCGGCCGTCCACGCTGATGCGCAGCCCGCTGTCGTCCACGCCCAGGTACTCCACGCCACCCCAGGCCTGCACGCCCTTGGCCTTGAGCGCCGAGCGATGGATCCAGCCCGTGGTCTTGCCCAGCCGTGCGCCGGGCTTGCCCGGGCTGCGCTGCAGCAGCCACAGCTCGCGCGCCGGGGCTTCGGGCCTGGGCTTGGCCAGGCCGCCGGCGCCGGCGAAGTCGGGCGACACGCCCCATTCGGCCAGCCAGCGCCCGGTGTCCGTGGTGGAGGAGGGGCCGTCATGGGCCAGGTACTCGGCCACGTCGAAGCCGATGC
>JAPLSJ010000111.1 GCA_026398695.1 Arenimonas sp. | reverse complement strand
ACGTCAGCTCCAGCGCCAGCTCCGACGTGCGTTCCGGCTGCGGGAAGTGGAAGCGCACCTTCGGTCCTTCCTTCGCGACCGTGATGCGCTCCTCTTTTTCGAGTGCCTTGATGCGGCTCTGCACCTGCCGCGCCTTGGTGGCCTTCGATCGGAAGCGCTCGATGAAGCGCTCGGTCTCCTTGATGCGGCGCTCCTGGTTCTTTGCCGCTGCCTCGACCTGCGCGCGTCGCTCCGCGCGCTCGCGCACGTAGGACTCGTAGTTGCCGGAGTAGCGCGTGACCTGTCCGCCATCGACCTCGACGATCGACGTCGTGGTCGCCGAGAGGAACGCGCGGTCGTGCGAGATCAGGACGAGCGTGCCGCGATACGAGCCGAGAAAGTCCTGCAGCCAGAGCACGGACTCGAGGTCGAGATGGTTCGTCGGCTCGTCGAGCAGCAGGACGTCGGGCAGGTCGATCAGCAGCCGCGCGAGCTCGGCGCGCATGACGTAGCCGCCGGAGAACGTGCGCAGCGGTCGCTCCTCGTCGCCGGGGCGGAAGCCCAGCCCGGCGAGGATGCGCCGCGCGCGCACCTCGCGGTGGTTGCCGCCGAGACGGTCGTACTCCTCGTGGACTTCCGCGAGCCGTGCGGCGAGCCGCTCCTGCTCGGCATGCTCGGTGGCGCGCTCCAGCGCGAGCGGCAGCTCGTGCAGCTCGCTCTCGAGCGCGATCAGGTGCTCTCCGGGACGAAGCGCCGTGCCGATCACCGTCGCGTCGGGCGCAGGATCGCGAGCAGCGTCGACTTGCCGGCGCCGTTCGGACCGACGATGCCGGCGCGATCGCCCGGCACGAGGCGCAGCGACACGTCCTCGAACAGCGTGCGTCCCGAGTAGCTCTTGCCGATGCCGTCGAGGGAGAGCATGTGCCTAGTCGTGGCGCAGCGCCGCGATCGGGTTGAGACGCGACGCCTTGCGCGCCGGGTAGAAGCCGAAGAACAGGCCGGTGGCCACCGAGAAACCCGCGGCCATCATCACCACCTCCAGGTCCAGCTGCACCGGCAGGGTCCAGAAGCGGCTGGCCAGCAGCGCGCCGCCGACGCCGATGGCGATGCCGATCAGGCCACCGCCCACCGAAATCAGCATGGCCTCGGCCAGGAACTGCGCCTGGATTTCCTTCGGCCCCGCGCCCACGGCCATGCGCAGGCCGATCTCGCGGATGCGCTCGGTCACCGACACCAGCATGATGTTCATGATGCCGTTGCCGCCGACGATCAGCGAAATGCTGGCCACCGCGCCCAGCAGCAGCGACATCAGGCGCGTGGTTTCGGTGCGGGTGCTGACGATCTCGGCGATGTTGCGCACCGCGAAGTCGTCCTCGCCGCCCAGCGGGATGCGGTGGCGCTGGCGCAACAGGGCGTTGATCTCTTCCTCGACGAAGGAAAGGTCTTCGGCCCGGCCCACTGACACTGAAATCTGCTGCACCGTGCTGGCCTGACGCGGCGCCGCGACCACCGCAGTGGCGCTGGCGGCGGGCGCGGCGGTGGCGGCGACGTTGCCGCCCGCCGAGGCGCTGGCCAGGCGGCGCCGGCCGGTTTCCAGCGGCACCAGGATCAGGTCGTCGGCGTCGTTGCCCCAGCTGCCCTGGCCCTTGGACACCAGCACGCCGACCACGCGCAGCGGCACGCGTCCCAGGCGGATGGTGGCGCCGACCGGGTCGGCGTCGCCGAACAGTTCCCGGCGCACGGTTTCGCCCAGGATCACCACCTTGGCGGCGGAGCTGTAGTCGCGCGCGCTGAACTCCTGGCCCAGCGCCATGCCCCAGTCGTTCACCGGGAAGTAGTCCGGGTTCACGCCCTGCCAGCTGGTGGACCAGTTGTTCTCGGCGAACACCACCTGGCCACCGCCGCGGATGGACGTGGCCACGTACTGCACTTCGGCGATCTCGGTGCGGATGGCTTCCGCGTCGTCGTCGGTGAGGCTGGCGGCACTGCCCGCGCCGCCGCGCACCGGGCCCTGCCGGGACGAGGACGAAAACACCTCGAGCCGGTTCGAGCCGAGCTTGGAGATCATGTTGTCGAGCTCGGCCTGCGTGCCCTGGCCCACCGACACCATCACGATCACCGCGGCGATGCCAATGATCACGCCCAGCGCCGTCAGGATGCTGCGCAGGAAATTGCCGCGCAGCGAGAACACCGCCGAGCGCAGAACGTCGGAGGCCTTCATGCCGCCTTCTCCGACGGATGCCAGCCGTCAGGGTGCAGCTCGCCGTCGTGCATCACCACCACGCGACCGGCGTGGTCGGCCACCGGGCGCTCGTGGGTGATGATCACCACCGTGCGGCCGCTGGCCTGCAGGCGCTCGAACAGCGCCATGATTTCCTCGCTGGTGCGCGAATCGAGCGCGCCCGTGGGCTCGTCGGCCAGGATGAGCGGCGGCTGGTTGATCAGCGCGCGGGCAATGGCCACGCGCTGCTGCTGGCCGCCCGACAGCTCGCTGGGGCGATGCCCCGCGCGCTCGGCCAGGCCCACTTCGGCCAGCGCGGCGCGCGCGCGCGGCTCGCGCTCGGCCACCGGGATGCCGGAGTACACCAGCGGCATCATCACGTTCTCCAGCGCCGTCTGGCGCGAGAGCAGGTTGAAGCCCTGGAACACGAAACCGATTTTCTCCAGCCGCAGCTTGGCGCGGCCGGTGGCGTCGAGCGTCGCCACGTCCACGCCGTCGCAGCGGTAGGTGCCGGACGTGGGCTGGTCGAGGCAGCCGATCATGTTCATCAGCGTGGACTTGCCCGAACCCGAAGCGCCCATGATGGCCAGGAACTCGCCGCGCTCCACCCGCAGGTGGGTGCCGCGCAGCGCCACCACTTCGGCCGGCGTGCCGGCGGCGTAGACCTTGCTCAGGCCGACGATGTCGATGACCGGGACGCTGCCCGCCGAGCCCGGGCTGTTCATGCCGCCGGGCGCTCGGCGCCGGTGATCACCTGGTCGCCCTCGGCGATGTCGCCGCCGACTTCGGTGACCGTGCCGTCGGACGCACCCAGGCGCACCGTGACCGGCTGCGGCTTGCCGTCCACCAGCTTCCACACCGTGCCGCGGCGCGCCGTGGACAGGGTGCGCAGTTCGGCGTCCCAGGTGGCCTGCTGTTCCGGCGAAAGGCTGGCGCGGAAGTCGCCGAAGCTGCGCTCCATGGCCTCGGCCATGCGCTGGCGCATCGCTTCGGGCGAGGGGCCGCCGGCCGGTGCCGCGCCCTGGCCACCCTGGCCGCCGCGCCCACCCCAGCCGCCGGTGCTCGGCGGCGTACGGCCCGCCATGCGCGCGGCCGCCCGTTCGCGCACGCCTGCCAGCGCGGCGTCGAACGCGGCGCGCTGGCTGGCGTCGAGCTTGAGCGAATCGGCAACGCGCGGCAGGTCCTGGGTCAGCCCGCCGCGGGCGCCGCCGCTGGCCACCATGGCCGCGGCCTCGTCGCCCGGCGGGGTGAAGCGCAGCGCCGCGTTGGGCACGCGCAGCACGCCGTCGCGGCGGCTCACCACGATCTCGGCGCTGGCGGTCATGCCGGGCAGCAGGCTCTGGTCGGCGTTGTCCACCTGCACCACCACCGGGTAGCTGATGACGTTGGCGTTGGACGTGGCCGACAGCCGCACCTGCTTCACTTCGCCCGAAAACTGGCGGTCGGGGAAGGCATCCACGGTGAACGACACCGGCAGGCCTTCCTTGATCTGGCCGACGTCGGCTTCGTCGATGCTCAGGTCGATCTGCATCTGCGCGAGGTCTTCGGCGATCTGGAACAGCACCGGCGTCTGGAAGCTGGCCGCCACGGTCTGGCCGGGCTCGACCGCGCGCAGCAGGATCACGCCGTCCACCGGCGAGCGGATGACGGTGTACTCGACATCGAGCTGGGCGTTGTCCACGCCGGCCTGGCGCTGCTGCACGGCGGCCTGGGCCGACGCCACGCGCGCACGCGCCTGTTCGCGCGCGGCCATGGCCAGGTCGGCATCGCTGCGGGCGATCAGCTGGCGGGCCAGCAGGTCGCTCTTGCGCGCGTAGTCGGCTTCCGCGTTCTTCTGCGTCGCCTGGGCTTCGTTCACCGACGCACGCGCGCTGGCCAGGTCGGCCTGCGCCTGCTTGAGCCGGGTCTGGAACGGCGCGGGGTCGAGCATGGCGATGGCCTGGCCCTTGGTGACGCGGTCGTTGAAGTCCACCGCCACCGACTGCACCTGGCCCGACACCTGCGAGCCCACCGCCACCGTGGTGGTGGCGCGCAGCGTGCCGGTGGCGGAGATCACCACCCGCACGTCCCCGCGCTCCACGGCGCCGGTGCGGAAACCGCCGGACGTGTCCTGCGTGCGGCCCGGCCACAGCCACCAGGCGCCCGCGCCGATGGCGACCAGGACAACCAGCGCCAGCAGTCGGCGGAAGGTGCGGGGCTTTTGCTCAGGTCGCGACATCAGGACTCCACTCGGTTCAAGGCAGGGCAAACAGGAAGCATAACGTCCGACGCCGGGAAGCGTTGACGTGCGGGTGCCGCGTGTTTCGACTCAGGCCTCGGGCCGCACCGAAGGAAAAGTGATGGTGGCCGTGGTGCCACGCCCCGGCTCGCTCTCCAGCCGGACCGGCCAGCCGTAGCGCTGCGACAGCCGCTGCACGATGGACAGGCCAATGCCCTGCCCGTCCTTCTTGCGGTCGCCGGCGCGGTAGAACGGCTCGAATACGCGCGCCAGCTCTTCGGCGCTCATGCCCACGCCGGTATCGGACACGGCGATGCTGCCGCGCCGCAGCGTCACCACCACGCGGCCTTCGTCGGTGTAGTGGCAGGCGTTGCGCAGCAGGTTGCTCAGCAGCACCGAAAGCACGCGCGCCGGAGCATGGAGCTGGAAGTCGGCCTGCCGGTCGAACGACAGCTCCACCGGCTTGCCGGCCAGCAGCACGCGCGCCTTCTCCACTTCCTCATCGATCACGTCGCCGACCAGGAAATCGTCGTCGGGCAGGCCCGTGTCGCCCTCGCGGGCGAGGATCAGGAAAGCCTCGATCAGCGCTTCCATGTCGCGGCCGGCGCCCTGGATGCGCTTGAGCGCACGCCGCGACATCGGGCTGAGCGCCTCGTCGCTGGCCATCATGTCGCCGGCGACGCGGATCACCGTCAGCGGCGTGCGCAGTTCATGGGAGGCATCGCGCGTGAAGTCGCGCTCGCGCTCGACGAAGCTCTCGATGCGACTGGCGAAGTCATGCAGCGACGAGGCCAGCACCAGCGTCTCGCCCTCCACGTCCACCGGCAGGTTCTCGGGCCGCAGCGCGCTGGACTCGGGTTTCTTGGGGTCCCAGCGCTGCACCTGGCCGGCGAGCCAGATCACCGGCGACACCGCCCGGCGGGACGTGCGGTAGGTGCTCCAGGCGATGATGTAGATCACCACCAGCACGATCGCCAGCGGCGTCACGCCGAACCAGAACGCCAGGTTGTCCACCTGTTCCTGCTTGAACAGCAGGTACAGGAAATGGCCGTTGCCGTCCCTTTCCACCCACACCAGCGAACCGCCCTGCGAGCGCGGCAGGCTGTGGAAGCCCGGCGACAGCTGGCGCAGCGGCTCGGGCAGGCTCTGCTTGCTGCCGCCCGCAGGCACCAGGAAGCCGGTCATGTTGTAGGTGTCGGGCACCTGCGCCTGGCTGTCGGCCTTGAGCCTGACCCAGTAGTGGCCCGCCTCTTCCTGCAGGGCCCGCTGGATCAGCACGTGCTTGAGCACGGCCGACGCGCCATAGACGCCCAGCACGGCGGCGAAGCTGATCGCCGCCGCTTGCAGGATGAAGGCGACCCAGATCTTCCGGCGCAGGCCCGTGCGTGCGTTCGACATCGGCACGCGGCGTCAGCCGGCAGGCGGCGTGTCGAGGTCGGCGACGCGATAGCCGGCGGTCTGCACGGTGTGCAGCAGCGGGCGGTCGAACGGCCGGTCGATCGCCTTGCGAAGGTTGTACAGGTGGCTGCGCAGGGTGTCGGAATCGGGCAGGCCGTCGCCCCAGATCTCGCGCTCGATGTCGCGGCGGGTCACCACGCGCGGCGACTCGCGCATCAGGATGGTGAGCAGGCGCAGGCCGATCGGCGACAGGGCGATTTCCTGGCCGGCGCGGGTAACGCGCAGGCTGGCGGTGTCGAGCACCAGGTCGGCCACCTTCAGCACTTCGGCGCTCACCTGGCGGCGGTCGCGGCGGATCAGGGCGCGCACGCGGGCCTCGAGCTCCTGGATGGCGAAGGGCTTCACCAGGTAGTCGTCGGCACCGGCCTCCAGGCCGTTCACCTTGTCGTTGAGGGTGTCGCGGGCGGTGAGCATCAGCACCGGCGTGGACTTCTTGGCCTCGTTGCGCAGGCGGCGGCAGACTTCCAGGCCGTCCATGCGCGGCAGCATCAGGTCGAGCACGATCACGTCGTAGCTGTTGTCGGTGGCCAGGCGGTAGCCGTCCATGCCGTCGCCGGCGTAGTCCACGCCGAAGCCCTTGGACTCCAGGTACTCGCCCACCATTTCGGACAGGTTGCGGTTGTCTTCCACGACAAGGATCAGGCCAGCGGGATCGTCACGACGCATGGGGGTCTCCGGATGTGAAGAGGGTGTCTTCAGCTTTGTGAAGATTACACGCCGGACCCGGTGATTCCGATGTGAAGCCGGCGGCAAGGCGGCGTCACGGCGACGCCGGGCGCTCCTTCCGCCGCCTGCCTGCAGGTCCCGGCCAACCGGATGGGCCACGCGGTCTATGCCGCCTTCCTGCTGTTCCTCGACTGAAACCGCCGGCGTGAAAATGTACCAGGTACATTTTCATGTGGCGCCTGGTCTTTGCGCGGATTTCCATGAAAATGTACCTGGTACATTTTCACGCTTGCCTGCTGCCGGGTCAGAGCGGGATCTTGCCGGTGAGCATGTCCTTGAACATGACCCAGTCGCCGGCGAAGGAATAGAACGGGTATTTGAACGTGGCCGGCCGGTTGTGTTCGAAGAAGAAGTGGCCGACCCAGGCGAAGCCGTAGCCGCTGAACAGCGCGGCCAGCATCCACCACGCGTTGAGCGACACGATGGCCGCGGCGACGAAACCCAGCACCACGCAGCTGCCGACGAAATGCAGGCGGCGGCAGGTGCGGTTGGAATGCTCGGCGAGATAGAACGGATAGAACTCGCGGAAAGTGGCGAAGCGCTGGCTCATTGGTCTGCTCCGGCGGTGACTTGGTGATTCTAGCGCGGGGCGCCGGCCGGCATCAGCCGCCCTTTTCCTCGGCCTTGGCGCGATTCCAGTAGGCGTCCTGCGCGTCCAGCGACTGGCCGGCCAGCGTGGTGCCTTCCGCGGCGGCCAGGGCTTCCATGCGGCGGAAGCGGCGCTCGAACTTGTGGTTGGCCCGGCGCAGCGCGGCGCCGAAATCGACCTTGCCGTGGCGGGTGAGGTTGGCCACCACGAACAGCACGTCGCCCAGCTCGTCCTCCAGGCGGTCGCGCGCGGCGGCGTCGCCGGCGGCCACCGCGTCGAACTCAACGCGCACCTCTTCGATTTCCTCGTGCAGCTTGGCGATCACGGGCGCCGGGCCGGGCCAGTCGAAGCCGACGCTGGCGGCGCGCTTCTGCAGCTTCACCGCACGCTGCCACTCGGGCAGCCCACGGGCGATGCCGGCCAGGGCGCTGGTATCGGCATCGCCGCGGGCAAGGCGTTCCTGCCGCTTGTGTTCTTCCCACGCCACCGTCTGCGCGTCGGCGTCTTCCACCGTGGCGTCACCGAACACGTGCGGGTGGCGGCGCAGCATCTTTTCGCTGATGGCGTCCACGACGGCGGCGAAGTCGAAGTGCCCCGCCTCCTGCGCCATGCGCGCGTGGAAGACCACCTGCAGCAGCAGGTCGCCCAGCTCGTCGCGCAGGTCGGCCATGTCGCCGCGCTGCACGGCGTCGGCCACTTCGTAGGCTTCTTCCACGGTGTAGGGCGCGATGGACGCGAAGTCCTGCTTCACGTCCCAGGGGCAGCCGCGCTCGGGGTCGCGCAGGCGGGCCATGATGTCGAGCAGCGCCTGCACGTCAGCCATGCGCGGGGCCATCCAGCCAGTCGCGCCAGGGCAGCGTGGCGTCGCCCAGGGCGATGAAGTCGGGGTTGAGGATGTTGTCCTTGCGGTTGTAGTCCAGCGGCGTGCCGTCCAGGCGCAGCACCACGCCACCGGCGGCCTCCAGCACGCACTGCGCGGCCGCGGTGTCCCATTCGCTGGTGGGGCCGAAGCGCGGGTACACGTCGATCAGGCCCTCGGCGATGCGGCAGAACTTGAGCGACGACCCCAGGCCGTGGCGCTCGGTGTCGCCCATGCGCTCGAGCGCGGCGGCGGTGCGCGGGTCGAGATGCGAGCGGCTGGCCGCCACGCGCAGCGGCGACGTCGCCGGCAGGCGGGTGAAGGCGCCCACGTCGCCTCCCGGCTGGCGCAGGAACGCACCCGCGCCGGCCTGCGCGTGCAGCAGGTAGTCGAACACCGGGGCGTACACCACGCCCAGCACGGGCCGGCCGTCTTCGATCAGGGCGATGTTGACGGTGAACTCGCCGTTCTTCTTGACGAACTCGCGGGTGCCGTCGAGCGGGTCCACCAGCCAATGGCGCTGCCACGTGCGGCGCACCGACCAGGGGATGTCGGCATCCTCCTCGCTCAGCACCGGGATGTCGGGCGTGAGCGCGCGCAGTCCGGCGACGATCAGCCGGTGCGAGGCCAGGTCGGCCTGGGTGAGCGGCGAGTCGTCCGCCTTCATCTCGACCGGGAAGTCCTGGGCATAGACCTCCATGATCGCGGCCCCGGCGGCCAGGGAGAGTTCGATGCAGGCTTCGCGCAGTCCGCTCACGCGCGCCCCTTCAGCACTTCGCGCACGATGAACATCGCCGCCAGCGAGCGCCCTTCCGAGCACTCGTCGCGCAGCATCAGTTCGTGCAGGTCGTCGAGCTTCCACGGCACCACCTCGAGCTCCTCGGGTTCGTCGCCGGGCAGGCGCTCGGGGTAGAGGTCCTCGGCCAGCACGAGGTGGATCTCGTGGCTCATGTAGGTGGGCGCCAGCGTGATCGAACGCAGGCGGGTGAGCTTGCGCGCGCCGAAGCCAACCTCTTCCTTCAGTTCGCGGTTGGCGGCGTCGAGCACCGATTCGCCGGCGTCGATGCGGCCCTTGGGCAGGCCCAGCTCGTAGCGGTGGGTGCCGGCGGCGTATTCGCGCACCAGCAGCAGGGTGCCGTCGCCGGGCACCGCGGCGATGATCACCGAGCCGTGGCCGCCGCTGTTGATGCGCTCGTAGCGGCGGCGTTCGCCGTTGCTGAACTCCAGGTCGACCCACTCGCGGCGCGCGCCGCCGCCTTCCTGCGGCTGCGTGCCGTGGATGATGGGCAGGGGTCGCGTCGAAACGGCCGTGTGCGGCGGGTCGGAATGGTCGGGCATGGCGTGATTCTAGCGGGACAGCCTGCAGCCTGCCGTGACCGCCGTGTCGCCGGCGTGGACAGGCCGGGCCGCGGCACGGATCATCCACCCCATGGACCCGCACGCCCCCACCCCCACCCCGGCCGACCAGGCCCGCCAGGACGAAGCCGAGGCCTGGCGCACCCGCGATCTCGCGGTGGTCTGGCACCCCTGCACGCAGATGAAGGAACACCCCGGCACCCTGCCGCTGGTGCCGATCCGGCGCGGCCGCGGCGCCTGGCTCGAAGGCGTGGACGGCACCCGCTACCTCGATGCCGTGAGCAGCTGGTGGACCAACCTGTTCGGCCACGCCGAGCCGCGCATCGCCGACGCCATCGCCCGCCAGGCCCGCGAACTCGAGCACGTGATCTATGCCGGCTTCTCGCACGAGCCCGGCCTGCTGCTGGCCGAAGCCCTGGTGGCGAAGGCGCCGCCGGGCCTCACCCGCGTGTTCTACGGCGACAACGGCTCGGCCGCGGTCGAGATCGCGCTGAAGATGAGCTTCCACAGCCATGCCAACCGCGGCGATGCGCGCCGCACGCGCTTCATCGCGCTGGGCAACGGCTACCACGGCGAAACCCTGGGCGCACTGTCCATGGGCGACATCCCGCTGTACCGGCGCATCTACGCCCCGCTGCTGCTCGAGCCGCTGTTCGCGCCTTCGCCCGACGCCTACGAGGCCGAGCCCGGCGAAAGCGCCGAGGCCTGCGCACTGCGTCGCGCCGACCAGCTCGAGGCGCTGTTCGCGGCGAACGAGGGCCAGGTGTGCGCCATGATCCTCGAGCCGCTGTTGCAGTGCGCCGGCGGCATGCGCATGCACCACCCGGCCTACCTGCGCCGCGCCCGCGAGATCTGCAGCGCGCACGGCGCGCACCTGATCGCCGACGAGATCGCGGTGGGCTTCGGCCGCACCGGCACGCTGTTCGCCTGCGAACAGGCCGGCATCGCGCCTGATTTCCTCTGCCTGTCCAAGGGGCTCACGGGCGGCTTCCTGCCGATGTCGGCGGTGCTGACCACGGCCGACGTCTACGACGCTTTCCTGGACGACTCGCGCGAGCGCGCCTTCCTGCATTCGCACAGCTACACCGGCAACCCGCTGGGCTGCGCCGCGGCCCTGGCCTCGCTGGCGATCTTCGAAAGCGACGACGTGCTGGCGCGCAACCGCGGCCGCGCCGCGCGCATGGCGCAGCTGGCCGCGCCGATGGCCTCGCATCGCAACGTTGCCCAGGTTCGCCAGACCGGCATGGTGGTGGCGTTCGAACTGGCCGCCGATGGCCCGGGCCGCACGCCCTTCCCCGCCAGCGACCGGCGCGGGCTGCGCGCCTATCGCCACGCGCTGTCGCGCGGCGTGCTGCTGCGGCCGCTGGGCGACGTGCTGTACTGGATGCCGCCCTACTGCGTCGGCGAAGACGAACTCACCCACCTGGCCGACGTCACCGCAACGGCCATCGAGGAGGCGACGCGCGCATGAGGATCATCCGCAGCCACGTGGACCAGCCGCTGGCCGTGGGCCAGCGCATCACCCTGCCCGAGGACAGCAGCCTGCACCTGCTGCGCGTGCTCCGGCTGGAGCCGGGCGACGCCGTGACGCTTTTCAACGGCGACGGCCACGACTACACCGCGCGCCTGCTCACCGCGGCCAAGCGAGGCGCCGAGGCGGAAATCACCGGCCGCGAACCGGTGCCGCGCGAATCGCCGCTGCGCATCACGCTGGTGCAGGGCGTGGCGCGCGGCGAAAAAATGGACCTCGTGCTGCAGAAGGCCACCGAACTTGGCGTGGACGCCTTCACCCCGGTGATCACCGAGCGCACGGAAGTGAAGCTGGACGCCGACCGCGCGGAAAAGCGCATGGCGCATTGGCGCGGCGTGGTGGCGGCGGCCTGCGGGCAAAGTGGCCGTGCGGTGCTGCCGCGGCTTTCGGAGCCCACGGCGCTGTCGGCTTACGCGGGTGCGGAGCGTGCCGACATCAAGCTGGTGCTGGACCCGGCCGGCGACGTCGGCCTGGCCACGGTGGCCCCGCAGGCGGGGCAAACCATCGCGCTGGTGGTGGGCCCGGAAGGCGGGCTGTCGGAGCGGGACCTGGCCACGCTGCGCGCAGCGGGCTTCCGCGGCCTCAGGCTGGGGCCGCGCATCCTGCGCACGGAAACGGCGGGGTTGGCGGCGGTGGCGGCGCTGCAGGCCCTGTACGGCGACCTGCGGGGCTGACCGCGCGCTGCAGCTCAGGCGGCCTTGTCGCCCATTGCCTTCTGGATCAGCAGCTCCAGGCTCATCAGGTCGGGCACCGACGCCGGGTCGTCGTTGAGCATCACGCGCGAGTGCACGCCCAGCGGAAGGTCCTTCATGTCGTGCGCCTCCACCAGCGTGGTGGAGTTCACCGTCACCAGGCGCGGGAAGCCCTGGGACAGCACCGCGAAGAACGGCAGCTTCGGGTTTCCGCCCAGCGCCTTGAGCACGGCGACTTTCGCGCCGAGATGGCCGTCTTCCTGCGACCAGCCGGCCATGCGCGAGAACGAGATCAGCGGCAGGCGCCAACCGCGCCAACGCACGCGGCCCAGCAGCCAGTCGGGGGAATCCACCACCGCTTCGGGATCGGAGAAGGTGATGACCTCGGCCACGTTGGCGTTGGGCAGCAGCAGGCGGCCGTTGGTGACGGTGATCAGGACGCCTCGGATGTCACGCTGGGCATTCATGGGGTTTCTCCGGGATCCTTGCTCGGTGGAAGCTGGCTTACTTCCAGCGTTCGATGACGATTCGCGCCAATTCGGCGGGGGCCGCGGCAACGGCGCCGGCGTCGATCAGCAGGCCGGCGGCCGTGGAGTCGAAGCACGAGGCCGGGTCCTGGGCGAGCACCAGCGCGCCGGCGGCCTTCAGCGCCAGCACGGCCGGCACCACCGACGGGTCGGCGCCGCTGAGCAGCAGCACGGCGCTGTCGGCGGCAGGCAGCGCCGCGGCGACGTCGGCCAGCGCGGCCACGGCGACGTAGGCGAAGCCGCCGGCGTCCTTGCGCACGCCGATGCCGGGCTGCAGCACGCCGACGCGGCCGGCCTGGGCAGTGATGCCTTCGACGGCGAGGTCGAGCGGCATCTGGCTGGCCTTGGCCAACTGGCCGAGAAGTCGATCGTGCTTGCCGGTGTCCAGGTGCTGGTACAGCAGCACCGGCACCGGCAGGCCGGGCGGCAGCGCGGACAGCAGCTGGCGCACCGCATCGGGGCCGCCGAGGCCGGCAAGCACGAGCAGCGCACCAGGCGCCGTCGCACGAGGGCTGACGGGCGCTTCGGCAGCGTCATCCACCAGGCTGAGCCGCGACAGCGGCGCGGGCGCGCGGCTTTCGACGGGGGCGCGGGTCTCGGCGGGCGCGCGCTGCTCGACGGGCGCGTCGGCCGTGTCGTCCACGAGGCTCAGGCTCGACAGCATGGACACGGCAGGCGCCGCGCTCACGGCAGGCGCCGGCGCGGCGGGCGCGGGTGCGGGTGCGGCGGGTTCGCCGTCCATCGGCATCAGTTCCAGCGAACCGAACGAACTCGTGGCGCGCGGCGGCGCCGCCACCACCGGCTCGGCGGCCGCGGGCTCCGGGGCTGCGGGCGCGGCGCTGGGCGTGGCGTTGACGGTGAAATCGATGGCCGCCGGTTCCGGCTGGCGGTCCTGGGCTTCATAGGCGTCGAGCTGCGCGGCCAGCGCGGCAACGTCGTCGTCCATGTGTTCGCCCATCGGGGCTTCTTCGTCGGTGAAGGAGGAGAAGCTGACCGTGCCGCCCTCAAGCTCGAGGTCGGCCAGCAGCGGTTCGTCGTCCAGCGCGGCGTGCTCGGGCTCGTGCGCGGTGGCGAGCCGGCTGCCTTCGGCCGGCAGCGCGGAGAGGTCGATGTCGAAGTCGGACGCGTTGAATTCGAGGTCGTCGGGGTCCGATACCACGGCGCGGGTGGGCGTGGTGGCCGCGATGGCGGCGTCGCCGCCCTCAAGCGCCATTTCCAGGCCGCCCAGGTCGAGGTCGAGCGACAGGTCGTCGTGCGCCGGGGTTTCCACCGCCACTTCCGGCGCGGGGGCCATCGCTTCCTGCGGCTCCGCCTCGGTGGCGGCCAGCGACGGTTCGGTCGGCACCCATTCGGACAGGTCGAGCGATTCGGCGGCGTAGTCTTCCAGCTTCTCGTCGGCCATTTCCTGGGCCGGCGTGCGCGGCGCGCCCGGTTCCAGGGTGAGGTCGAGTTCGGGCACGTGGTCGGAGCCACCCGGCGCCGGCGGCAGCAGGTCCGTGCCCACCAGCTTGGCGGCGAGGTGGCGGGCCCAGCGCGCGAGGTCCCAGCCATCCAGCTGGCGCGTCGTCTCGGCGTCGTCGTACATCACTTCGATGCCGGGCGCGGCGAGCAGCTCGTCGAAGCGCGACAGGGAGTCTTCGATCGCCGGTTCCAGGCTGACCAGCACCACGTTCGGCTTCTCGCCGGCGACGTGGCCCGGGTCCAGTTCGGCCGGATCGCCTTCGGCCACCAGGCTGGCGCCCAGCTCCGCCAGGGCGCGGCGAAGCTGGTCGCGGGCGTCGCCTGGGCGAGCCAGCAGGGCGACGCGAACCGGTGAATCAAGCATCGGCCGGCTCCAGGCCCAACATTTCGAACACGTTCCGCATCAGCTCGACTTCCTGGTAGGGCTTGCCGAGGTAGCGGTTCACGCCGATGTCGAAGGCGCGCTGGCGATGTTTGTCGCCGGTACGCGACGTGATCATGATGATCGGCACGTCCTTCAGGCGCGGATCGGACTTCATGTTCTGCGCCAGCTCGTAGCCGTACATACGCGGCATTTCGATGTCGAGCAGCATCAGGTCGGGCACGCGCTCGGCCATCTTCTCGATGGCGTCCACGCCGTCCTTCGCCGTCAGCACTTCCATGTTGTGGCGTTCCAGCACGCGGCCGGTGACCTTGCGCATGGTGATCGAGTCGTCCACCACCATCACCGCCGGGATGCGGCGGACCGGCGCGGCCGGGGCCGGCGCCACGACGATGGCGTCGCGGTCGAGGTTGTCCTGGCGGCGCACCAGCGGCGCCACGTCCAGGATCACCACCACGCGGCCGTCGCCCATGATGGTGGCGCCGAAGATGCCCGGGATCGAGTTGACCTGCGGACCCACCGGCTTGACCACGATTTCCTTGCTGCCCAGCACCTGGTCGATGCAGATGGCGGCGCGCAGCTCACCCGAGCGGGCAAGCAGCAGCGGCATCTGCAGGCTTTCCTGCGCCTTGGCCGGGGCGTGTCCGATCAGCCGGCCCAGGTCGTGGATGGCGTAGGACTCGCCCGCGTACATGAAGCTGGGCGTGTCGGTGGCGAGCTGCTTCTCGAGATCGGCACGGCCCATGCGGCCCACGCCCTGCACCGAGGCGATCGGCACCGCGAAGCTGGTGTCGCCGATCTTGACGAACACGGCCTGGGTAACCGCGAGCGTGAACGGCAGGCGGATGGTGAAGACGCTGCCCTTGCCGACTTCCGACTCGATGCCCAGCGAGCCGCCGAGCTGGCGGATTTCGCTGTAGACCACGTCCATGCCGACGCCGCGGCCGGCGAGGCGGCTGACGGATTCGGCGGTGGAGAAACCGGTCTCGAGGATGAAGCCGTACAGGGTGGAATCGGAGACCTCGGCGTCGGCCTTCAGCAGGCCGCGCTCGATCGCCTTCTTGCGGATGGCTTCCTTGTTCAGGCCGCGGCCGTCGTCGCTGATCTTGAGCACGACTTCGGAACCTTCGCGCTGCACCAGGATGCGGACCGTGCCTTCCTCGGGCTTGCGTGCGGCGCGGCGGTCGGCGGGCATCTCCAGGCCGTGGGCCACGGCGTTGCGGAGCATGTGCTCCAGCGGCGCGGTCATGCGGTCGAGGACGTTGCGGTCCATTTCGCCGGCGGCACCGTCCACCTTCAGGTTGACCTGCTTGCCGGTGTCGCTGCCCGACTGGCGCAGCACGCGGCGCAGGCGCGGCACCAGGGCGTCGAACGGCACCATGCGCGTGCGCATGAGGCCTTCCTGCAGGTCCGAGCTGACGCGCGACTGCTGCAGCAGCAGGGTTTCGTACTGGCGCGTCAGGTCGTCCAGCGAGCCCTGCAGGCTGACCAGGTCGGCCGCGGATTCCTGCAGCGAACGCGAAAGCTGCTGCTGGTTGGTGAAGCGGTCGAGCTCAAGCGGATCGAAGGTTTCGTCGCCGGTGTCGCCTTCGCGCTGGTAGCGCGCGACGATCTGGGCTTCGGTTTCCATGTCGAGCTTGCGCAGCTGCTCGCGCAGGCGCGTGGTGGTGGCACCGAGTTCGCCGAGGTTGGCACGGAATGCACCGAGCTGCTGCTCGAGGCGGGCGCGGTAGATGGCGACTTCACCGGCGTAGTTGACCAGGCGGTCGAGCAGGTCGGCACGGATGCGCACCTGTTCCTGCGGCGCACGCACGCCACTGCCGTCGTCTTCCTCGCCCATGCCTTCGATCGGGGCCGACAGCGGCGCCATCTCGTTGGCGGCACCGGTGCGCGGGGCAACGGTGCGCGCGACGGCGACGGCTTCTTCCGCGGCGGCGGCCTTGCGATCGAGCGCCGTGGTGGTGGCGGTGCGTTCGGTGACTTCGGCGGCCGGCGTGCTCAGGTCCACTTCCGCCAGCGGGCGGCCCTTGGCAAGGGCGTCGATCTGGCCGATGAGGTTGGCCGGCAACACGATCGCCTTGCGATCGGCAACGCGGGTGACCATGCCGTGCAGGCGGTCGAAGGCGCGTTCGAGCACCACGACGCCGGTCTGGTCGAGCTCGCGGCGGCCCTCGGCCACCACTTCGAGCAGCGACTCCATGGCGTGGCCCAGTTCGCCGATGGCGAAGATGCCGGCCATGCGGGCGCCGCCCTTGAGCGTGTGCAGGTCGCGCTGCAGGCCCACGACCAGTTCACGGTCGTTGGTCTTGTCGCGCAGGTCGGCCAGCAGGCCGTCGGAATGGTCGAGCAGGTCGCCCGATTCTTCCAGGAAGATGTCCAGCAGCTCGACGTCGATGTCGCTCGTGTCGAGTTCGGCGTCCGGGTCGTCCGGATCCAGCGCCAGCGGGACCTGGACGCGGGCCGCCGCTTCGGGCTGCTCGTGTTCGACCACCGCTTCGGCCGGGGCCTGGGCGGAAATGGCCTCGGCGGGCTCGTCTTCGAACACTTCGTCGACGATCTGCTCGTCCAGCAGGGGCTCGTCGAAGAGGATGTCTTCTGCGATGGCTTCGTCGGCGATGGCTTCGTCGGCGATCGGCGCCTGGGCGTCCATCACCGGCGCGACGGTGGCGACCGGGGCATCGGGGGACGTCAGCGCTTCGAGGTCTTCCAGGCTCATGCCGTAGAAGTCGTCGGCAGCGGCCTCGGTGGGCTCGGCAGCGTCCACGGCGGCGATCGCGGCAGCGGTGGCTTCGGCAGCCGCAACGGCGGCGGCCGCTTCGGCGGCCTCTTGAGCCGACGCGGCCTCGAGCGACGCCAGTTCGGCAGCGGCTGCCTCGGCGGCAGCGGCTTCAGCAGCAGCGATGGCCTCGGCTTCGGCGGCGGCTTCGGCGGCGGCGGCTTCGGCGGCGGCGGCTTCGGCGGCGGCGGCTTCGGCGGCAGCAGCTTCGGCGGCGGCTTCGGCAGCAGCGGCTTCAGCAGCAGCGGCTTCGGCGGCGGCGGCTTCAGCGGCGGCGGCTTCAGCGGCAGCGGCTTCAGCAGCAGCGGCTTCG
>JAPLSJ010000007.1 GCA_026398695.1 Arenimonas sp. | reverse complement strand
GGTCCAAGGGCATGAAGCTGATGGGACTGGGCCGCGCCCAACTCGAGCTGGTGCCCGAGCGCGGCATGCGCACCGACACCGATGCCCTCGAGGACTTGCTGGAGCGCTGCGAACGCGAGCGCCAGCCAGTGCTGATGGTGGTGGGCGTGCTGGGCAGCACCGAGTTCGGAACGATGGACCCGGTGCACGACCTTGTGGCCGCGCGCGACCGCTGGGCCTCGCGCGGGCTGGGCTTCGGCGTGCACGTGGACGCCGCCTGGGGCGGCTACCTGGCCACCCTGTTCCGCGAGCCGGACGGCAGCCTGCGCCCGCTTGCGCACATGCGCGAGGAGTACCGCGATTTCCCCGCCACCGAGGTGCACGCCGCGTTCGGCGCGCTGGGCCGCGCCGATTCAATCACGGTCGACCCGCACAAGCTTGGCTACATCCCTTACGGTGCCGGCGCGTTCCTGTGCCGCGACCAGCGCGCGATGGCACTGCTCGCGGAAGAGGCCGACTACGTGTTCACCCCGGGCGAGGACGGCGACTTCTTCAAGCGCTTCCGGCAGCTGGGCCGCTACATCCCCGAGGGCTCGAAGCCCGGCGCGGCGGCGGCGGCCGTCTACGTCACGCACCGCGTGCTGCCGTTGGACCACGCCAACTTCGGCCAGCTGCCGCGCGAGTCCATCCTGGCCACCGAAGCCTTCCGCACCGCGGCCGCGCGCTTCGCCGCCCGGCTGGACGGCCGCCTGCAGTGCCGCATCCCCTTCGAGCCCGACAGCAACCTGATCTGCCTGGCCCTGAACCCGGCCGGCAACCACGACGTGGCCACGATGAACCGATTCGTGCGCGCCCTTCACGGCAGCCTCAGCTACGACGCCGGCCAGCCGCTGCAGGCGCGCGAGTTCTTCGGCTCGATGACCACGCTGCGCCCCGAGATCATGGGCCGCGAGGAAACCCTGCGCGTGCTGGCATCGCTGGACCTGGACCCCGCCACGCTGGACGCCGGTGGCGAGGACGACGACCGCGTGGTGATCCTGCGGCACACGCTGATGAATCCCTTCCTGCTCGACACCGGCAACGGCATCAGCTACCTGGAAATGTACTTCGACTACCTCGAGCGGCGCGCGACGGCGCTGATGGCGGAGGCCGCGTGAACGACGCGCCCTGCCGCCGCTGGCTGCACGCCGCGCTCGCCAGCCTGTCGCAGGAAGCGGCGCGTTCGGCCGACACGCACCTGCTGCGGGTGGACCTGGCCGCGTTCCCGGGCATCGTCTTCTACTTCAAGGACGAGGCTTCGCATCCCACCGGAAGCCTGAAGCACCGGCTGGCGCGTTCGCTGTTCCTCTATGCGCTGTGCAACGGCCGTATCAGCGAAGGCCAGGGCGCCATCGATGCGTCGTCGGGCAGCACGGCGATTTCCGAGGCGTGGTTCGCGCGCCTGCTGGGCGTGCCGTTCACGGCGGTGATGCCCGACTGCACTGCACCGGCCAAGGTGCGCCTGATCGACTCGCTGGGCGCACGGTGCCTGCTCGTGCCCGCGGGCACCGACGCCAGCGCCGTGGCCCGTGACCGCGCCGCGCGCGAGGGCCTGTGCTACCTCGACCAGTTCGGCCTGGCCGAGCGCGCCACGGACTGGCGCGGCAACAACAACATCGCCGAGTCCATCCTCGAGCAGATGTCCGCCGGCCCGGACCCCGAGCCCACGTGGATCGTCTGCGGCGTGGGCACCGGCGGCACCTCGGCCACGATCGGCCGCTACCTGCGCTACCGCCGGCTGCAGACGCGCGTGTGCGTGGCCGAGCCGACCGGCGGCGCCTTCGCGGTGGGCTGGCGCACGCGCAATCCGGCCGCCGTGGCCAGCGCGCCAACGCTGATCGAGGGCATCGGCCGGCCGCGTGTGGAGCCGAGCTTCGTGTTCGACGTGGTGGACCGGGTGGAAGAAGTGGACGACGCCGATTCGATCGCCGCCGCGTGGCGGCTCGAATCGCTGCTGGGCCGCCGCTACGGCGGCAGCTCGGGCACCAACTTCGTGGCCTGCCTGCGCCTGGCGCGGGCGATGCGCGATGCAGGCCAGTCCGGCAGCCTGGTCAGCCTGCTGTGCGACCGCGGCGACCGCTACGACGAAACGCTGTTCGACCGGGAGTGGCTGACTCGCAGCGGCATCGACCTGGACGCGGCGCTGGTGTCGCTGGGTGGACTCCAGGTGGCGTCCTCGAACAGCTGCGGGTAGCGGGCCAGCACGTCCTCGAGTTCGGCGAACGCCTGCGGATCGAACCGCCCGTCGGCAAGCCGTGCGCTGGCCTGCAGCACCCGCGCCAGCAAGGGATGCAGGGCAGCGTCGGGCTCGGGCTCGAGCCGGCACTGGGTGAACATGTCCTGCACCGCCGCTTCGAGCTGACCTGCAATCGCCTGGATCTGGGCCCGCTCGAGGTGTCCGTGTGCGCCGTGCGCCAGGGCCTGCGTCGCGGTGCGCACGCGCTGCATGCCACGTGACAGGGGTTCGTCGGCCTGCCAACGCACGGCGTGGGCCGGTGCCTGGCCACGGGCGTCGTGTTCGGCCGGCGGTGCGTGCGCCGCGTGAGACGCCGGCTCGTGCGGCGGTTCGCTGGCGTGGCACAAGACGGCGGCAAGCATCATCGCGAGGAACAGGACGGAATACTTCGGATACATGGTGGACTCCCGGGGGCGCGCCTTCGGCAATGCCGTTGCTTCATCGCCCATGCCGGCATTGGCGCATCTCCGGCCGGTCGCGGCCCTGATCCGGGTCAACCCGGATCAGAACTCCACGCGCAGGCCCAGGTTCGCGCCGCGGCCGGGGCGCGAGTAGAAGTCAATGTCGGTGGCGCTGGCGCCCAGGCCCCGGAGCGTCGACCAGTCCCAGTAGCGGCGGTCGGTGAGGTTGGTGAGCGAGAGGTTCAGGCGCACGTGCTCGCCCAGGTCGGTCCAGGCATGCAGGTCCCAGGTGGAATAGCCGGGCGGCAGGTAGAGCGCGGCGGCGGTCTGGTCGGCGCGGGTGACGCGTCGCACGCCGCTCAGGCGCAGCTCGGCGCCGCGGCTGCCGTCGTCGGAAAGCCTGCCCAGCGCAAGGCTGGCGCGCGGCGGCGGCACTGAATTGAGCGGCTGGTCGCGCGCGGTGTCGTCACCTTCGATCCACGAGGCCGACAGGTCGGCATAAACGCCGCGCGCATGTTCGGACAGCGCATCGAGCGCCCAGCGCGCCTCGAGCTCGGCGCCGCGGATGCGCGCACGGTCGCGATTGATCGACTGGAACACCAGCTGGCCGTCGCCGTTGCGGCCAAGGTTGGCGCGCGATTCGATCAGGTCCTCGAAACGGTTCTCGTAGACCGCCATGCTGGCCTGCAGCGCCTCGCCGCCCCAGCGCAGGCCCAGCTCGTAACCATGGCTGCGTTCGGGCTTGAGGTCGGGGTTGGGCAAGGCGACGTAGTTGAAGGCCGGCAGGTTGAGGCCGATGTTGACGTCGCCGAAGGGCGGCGCGCGGAAGCCGCGGGCGTATTGCGCATACACGGCCAGTCGATCGCCGTTCCAGCGCAGGCCCAGCTTGGGCGTGAAGGCGTCGCTGTCGAGCGAAGCCGGCTGCACTGTGGGGTTGTCGGCGGTCCAGATGGCGTCCGGGTTCGCATCGAGGTCATACGACTCCCAGCGGATGCCGGGCACGATGGCCCAGCCCTTGCCCAGCGCGATTTCGTCCTGCCAGAACACGCCCAGCTCGCGCGCGGACGAATTCGGGAAATCGCGCAGCGGGAACACTTCGCCCAGGATCACGTGGGTGGTGGCGCCGGTGACCAGGTTGGTTTCGGTGCCGTCGCGCAGGCCGCGGTAGTCGTGCTGCACCAGGTCCAGGCCGAACACCTGCCAGTGCGTCAGCCCGGCCCATTCGCCGCGCCACTGGCCGGTGAGCTCCAGCCCCAGGCTTTCCTGGTCGAACACGAAGCCGCGCAAGCGCCGGGACGCGAACGGCGTGGCGCGGTCGGCCTGGCGATACTGGTCGCTGCGCTGGTCGCTCCGGCTGTCCTGGCGGTAGAGCAGTGCGCGCAGCGGGCCGATCGGGCCCACGGTGGGCCACTCGACCGACAGGCTGGCGCGATCGCGGCGGGTCCGGTCGTCGGCTTCCAGCGCATACGTGGTCGAGAACCGGCCGGGCCCGAACAGCAGGGACTGCACGTCGGTGCGGCGCTCGCCGCGGCCCTGTTCGAGCGTGGCAAGCCAGCGGCCCGCGGCACCGGCGTCGAAGCCGAACTTGGCCAACGCGCTGTCGTTGCGATAGTCCGACGGGTTGGCCGCAAGGTCGGGAGCGTCGGCGTTGTTGCCGGTTTCCTCGCCCTCGCGCCGGCCCAGCGCCACCAGCGCGGTGAAGCGTTCATCGTCGCTGCGCGCCACCAGCCGGCCCGACAGCCAGCGGCCGTGGTCGCGGCTCGAGGCGCCCATGCGAAGCGCCGTGAGCAGGCGCTGGTCGTCGTCGCGCCAGCTGGCTTCGGCCGGGTCGAGCGTCCAGTAGGCCACCACGCCGGCCAAGGCCTTGCTGCCGTAAAGCGTGGACGCGGGCCCGCGCAACACCTCCACGCGGTCCACGATGCCCAGCTCCACGAGGTCGCGGCCGGCCAGGGCGAACTGCCCCACGCCGAAACCATCGGCCATCGGGATGCCGTCCAGCTCCACGCTCACCCGGTTGCCGTCCAGGCCCCGCAGGTTGAAACCGATGGCGCCGAACCGGTTCGGGTCGGCGGCCACGTCCATGCCGGGCACCAGGCGCGCGAGATCTTCGAT
Organism: Arenimonas sp.; assembly: GCA_026398695.1. GTDB lineage: Bacteria > Pseudomonadota > Gammaproteobacteria > Xanthomonadales > Xanthomonadaceae > Arenimonas. The sequence continues at coordinate 5,527 of JAPLSJ010000007.1, read as the reverse complement.
GGTCTGCACGCCACGCTGTTCCAGCTGCTCTCGGTCGATGCGGCTGACGGTGCCCACCACCTGCTTCACCGGCTCGGCGCTGCGGCTGCCCACCACCACCACGGCGTCGAGCTGTTTGGGCTCCAGCGCGGCAGCCGGGCTGGCCAGGGCCGCGGCGAACAGCAGGCAGGGGATGCGGTGGGACATGGACACCTCGGGCTTGGGGTGGCCCACCCTACGACAGCTGGCGAAGGCGCTGGTTTGACGCCGGTCAAAAACCTGGCGGCACGGGGTGCCGAAGATGGCTTGGCTTGATGCACATCAGGGGAAGCGAAATCAGGCGTGCCCAAGCTTGTGAAGACGGTGGCCCTGCCACCGCAGGCTGTCCACACATTTGATTGGGGAGTACGCAATGAAAAGAACCATGATCAGTTCTTCGCTTGCCCTGGTGCTGGGCCTGGCCGCCAGCGGCCTGGCGCAAGCCCAGGCCAACGCCAGCGACCAGGTGAACGAGCGCCCGGTGAAGTCCGAGGAGGAAGCCGGCCAGGCGGCCTATCTCGCCAACTGCGCCGCCTGCCACCAGGCCGACGGTGCGGGCCTGGCCGGGGCCTTCCCGCCGCTCAAGGATTCGACCTGGATCGCCAAGGACCCGCAGGCCGCGCTGCAGACCGTGCTGGCCGGCCTCAACGGCAAGATCACCGTCAACGGCAATGAATACAACTCGGTGATGCCGGCCATGAGCCACCTGGGCGATGCCGACATCTCGGCCATCCTCAACCACGTCATGGACGAGTTCAACGACAGCGACGTGCGCTTCACGCCGGCCCAGGTGGCCGCCGCGCGCAAGACCATCGCCGGCGCTTCCGACCCGGCCCAGGGCCAGTCCCACCCGGGCACGTCCCAGGCCGTCGCGGCCTACAAGGGCGCACCGAGCACGGTCACCGCCACCGACGTGAAGCAGGTACGCACCGAGGGCGCGCCGGACATGACCGAGGCCGAGTTCGCCCAGGCCACCGACATCTTCTTCCAGCGCTGCGCGGGCTGCCACGGCGTGCTGCGCAAGGGTGCCACCGGCAAGCCGCTCACGCCCGACCTCACCCAGGCCAAGGGCACCGACTACCTAAAGGCGCTGATCAACTTCGGCTCGCCCGGCGGCATGCCCAACTTCGGCACCGGTGGCGAACTGTCGGCCGAGCAGGTTGACCTGATGGCGCGCTTCCTGCAGCACACGCCGCCCAGCCCGCCCGAGTGGGGCATGCCGGAGATGAGGAACAGCTGGAAGGTGCTGGTCCCGGTCGCCGACCGGCCAACGCGCCAGATGAACAACTACAACCTCGCCAACGTCTTCTCGGTCACGCTGCGCGACTCGGGCGAAATCGCGCTGATCGACGGCGACACCAAGAGGATCATCAACATCATCAAGACCGGTTACGCGGTACATATCTCCCGCGTGTCGCACTCCGGCCGCTACGTGTACACCATCGGCCGCGACGGCAAGGTGGACCTGATCGACATGTGGATGCCGATGCCCGACCGCGTGGCCGAGATCAAGATCGGCCTCGAGGCACGCTCCATCGAGACATCGAAGTTCAAGGGCTACGAGGACAAGCTGGCGATCGCCGGCGGCTACTGGCCGCCCCAGTACGTGATCATGGACGGCCCGACCCTGGAGCCGCTGAAGATCGTCTCCACCCGAGGCATGACCGTGGACACGCAGGAATACCACCCGGAGCCGCGCGTGGCCGCTATCGTCGGCAGCCACCAGCACCCGGAGTTCATCGTCAACGTCAAGGAAACCGGCCGCATCCTGCTGGTGGACTACAGCGACATCGCCAACCTGCGGGTGACCACGCTCGACGCTGCCCGCTTCCTGCATGACGGCGGCTGGGACGTGACCAAGCGCTACTTCCTCACGGCGGCCAACCAGAGCAACCAGATCGCCGTGGTGGACTCGAAGGAACAGCGCATGGTCGGCCTGATCGACGTGGAGAAGATCCCGCACCCGGGCCGCGGCGCCAACTTCGTGCATCCCAAGTACGGTCCGGTCTGGGGTACTTCGGCGCTGGGCAATGACAACATCACGCTGATCGGCACCGACCCCGACAAGCACCCCGACCAGGCGTGGAAGGTCGTGGAGATCCTGCATGGCCAGGGCGGCGGCTCGCTGTTCATCAAGACCCATCCCAAGTCGCGCAACCTCTGGGTGGACACGCCGCTCAACCCCGACGCGAAGGTGGCGCAAAGCGTGGCGGTGTTCAACATCGACGACCTGGCCGCCGGCTTCAAGGTCTTGCCGATCGCCGAGTGGGCGAACCTGGGCGAAGGCCCGAAGCGCGTCGTGCAGCCTGAGTACAACGCGGCCGGCGACGAGGTCTGGTTCTCGGTGTGGAACGGCAAGGACCAGCGCTCGGCCATCGTGGTGGTGGACGACAGGACGCTGACGCTCAAGGCGGTGATCGACGACGCCCGCCTGATCACGCCGACGGGCAAGTTCAACATCACCAACACCGTGGACGACGTCTACTGAGTCCAAGCCCCGCCATCCCGCAACAAAAAAGGCCCCGCTCACGCGGGGCCTTTTCCTTGGGGCAGGAGGGCCTTCACGCCCGACAACTCTCCACCCGCCTCAGTAGCTCCACTCCACCTGGAACCAAGCCTTCAACGTGTCCCGCGCAAAGCCGTCGCTGCGGTAATCGGCCAGCTTTACCAGCCCGGCCAGGCCTCCGGGCAGCGGGAACGCCAGCGATGCATCCAGCTCGGTGCCGTAGCTGGCGCCGCCGCGGTCGGCCGCGTAGTCGTGCCAGGCCACCGTCCAGGCCAGCTTGTCCTGAAGCTTGCCGCTGCCGAACTTGCCGCCGACCGAAGCGTAGCGGTCTTCCAGGCCGTTGGCCGGCGTGGTGGTGAACTTGTCGGCCCAGCCGTTGAAGGCATGCAGCGTGGCCAGCGGGGTCTGGAAGCCGCTGAGCCCGTCGCCGCCCAGGTGTTCCCAGCCGAGCTTGCCGGTGATGCCCGAGCGCGTGAGCGCGCCTTCGGCCAGCCAGTACTCCACGTCCACGTCGCGCGGGTTGTCGGCGTGGTCGGCCTGCGTCGCGCCTTCCAAGGTCCAGGCATAGGCGTTGGCTCCGACGGTGCGGGCACCGGTCCAGCGCAGGCCCATCGTGCGCGTGGAGGCAACGGCCACGTCGCGGTCTTCCACCAGGTAGGCGTAGCCCACCAGCGTGCCCACCGGCAGCGTCCAGGCGGCATTGAGCAGGTGTCCCTGCAGGTCGCGCTCACGGGCCAGCGGATCGACGGCGTCGTCGCCCGAGACGCGGTGCACGCGATCGAGATAGTAGTAGCGCAGCATGACCTTGTCGGAAGGCTTGGCGTCCAGCGCCAGCGCGTCGAAGGTCTGCTCGTTCTGGCGCCAGCCGACGTTGCCGACGAAGCGCTGGTTGTCCAGCGCGATCCTCTGCCGTCCCAGCACGGCGCCGGTGCGCGCGCCGCGCCAGCCGATCCAGGCCTGGTTGAGCTCCAGCGCACGCGCGTCTGCGACCACCGGGTAGGCGGTCTCGCCATTGGCGCCGGAATTGAAGCTGTCGTTGAGTTCGGCCACGCCCTCGCCTTCCACGCCCATCGAGAAGCCCGACGCGAACGCCCGGCTCCAGCCCAGGCGCAGGCGCAGGGTGTTGGCGTCGGCGCGGCGCGCGAAGGCGTCGTCGTCGACGGACTCGTGGCGATAGCGGAGGTTCGCGGTCCAGGTGCCGGCGTCGGTTTCACTGGCGAGGACGGCCGGGCTGGCGCCGCAGGCCAGCGCCATGGCGATGCAACAACGGAGGTTCATGATGGTTCCCGATGATGGCCCGGATCGGGCCTTGGCCCATGCTGGCCAAGCGTGGCGCTTGCTTCATTGAGCCAGGTCAAGCGCCGTGGAAAATCCGCTTCGGGGGAAATGGCCGAGGTGCAGTGGGTGCGCGCAGGGTCCTTGTACCGCCCTTTGGTTGACCTGAGTCAGGGACGCGTCCACCCTTGCACCGCATCCTTGCCCCAACGACAAACCAGACACAGGTACAGGAGCCCCACCATGAAACGCCATCTGCTCGCCCTCGCCATCGCCCTCCCGCTTGCGCTCGCCGGCTGCGGCCGCGACAACCCCAACGCCGCGCTGGACACCAGCGACGCCGCGAAGGACACCGCCGCCAGCGGCACGCCCGGCGACTTCGGCCCGCCGCAGGGCGAACCCATCAACGCCATCCTGACCAGCCCGCCGCTGGTGCCGCCGGCCACGGGGCGCACTGCGCCGGCCAAGGTGATCGTGAACCTGGAGGTCAAGGAAGTGGACATGGAGATGTCCGAGGGCGTCACCTACACCTTCTGGACCTTCGGCGGCACGGTGCCGGGCAGCTTCATCCGCGTGCGCCAGGGCGACACGGTGGAGTTCCACCTCAACAACCACCCCGACTCGAAGATGCCGCACAACATCGACCTGCACGGCGTCACCGGCCCCGGTGGCGGCGCCGCGTCGAGCTTCACGGCGCCGGGCCACAGCTCGCAGTTCACCTTCAAGGCGCTCAACGCCGGCCTGTACGTCTACCACTGCGCCACGGCGCCGGTGGGCATGCACGTGGCCAACGGCATGTACGGCCTGATCCTGGTCGAGCCGCCGGAAGGCCTGCCGGCGGTGGACAAGGAGTTCTACGTGATGCAGGGCGACTTCTACACCACCAGCAAGTACCGCGAGAAGGGCCACGCGCCGTTCGACATGCAGCGCGCGATCGACGAGAACCCCACGTACGTCCTCTTCAATGGCTCGGAAGGCGCGCTCACCGGTGACAACGCGCTCAAGGCCAACGTCGGCGAGAGCGTGCGCATGTACGTCGGCAACGGCGGCCCGAACCTGATCTCGAGCTTCCACGTGATCGGCGAGATCTTCGACAAGGTCTGGTTCGAAGGCGGCACCAAATTCCAGGAAAACGTCCAGACCACGCTGATCCCGGCCGGCGGCGCCGCCATCACCGAGTTCCGCACCGAAGTGCCGGGCAGCTACGTGCTGGTGGACCACTCGCTGTTCCGCGCCTTCAACAAGGGCGCGCTGGCGATCATGAAGGTCGAGGGCGAGCCGAACCTGGACGTCTATTCTGGCAAGGAAGTCGACTCCACCTACCTGGGCGACAAGGCGGCCAGCATGGCGCCCGTGGCCAGCGCCGCCGCGGCCGAGAAGGCCGGCACGCTCACCGTCGAGGACCAGGCCAAGGCGGGCGAGGCGCTGTTCGCAGGCACCTGCTCCACCTGCCACCAGCCGGACGGCAAGGGCCTGGCGGGCGTCTTCCCGCCGCTGGCGGGCTCGGACTATCTCGCCAAGGGCAACGCCGAGCTGATCAAGGTGGTGCTCAACGGCCTGAGCGGCCCGGTCACCGTCAACGGCCAGGACTACAACTCGGTGATGCCGCCGATGAGCCAGCTCACCGACGACGAGGTGGCCAACATCCTCACCTACGTCAAGAACAGCTGGGGCAACGGCGGCGGCCAGGTCACGAAGGACGAAGTGGCCAAGGTGCGCGCCGGCACC
>JAPLSJ010000061.1 GCA_026398695.1 Arenimonas sp. | reverse complement strand
ATAGAGGAACAGCGAACGCGCCAGCCGGTGCTTCAGGCTTCCGGTGGGATGCGAAGCCTCGTCCTTGAAGTAGAAGACGATGCCCGGGAACGCGGCCAGGTCCACCCGCAGCAGGTGCGTGTCGGCCGAACGCGCGGCCTCCTGCGACAGGCTGGCCAGGGCGGCGTGCAGCCAGCGCCGGTCGCCGCTCACGACGCCAGCCCCTGCAGCAGCCCCAGCGGATGGTGCGCGCGCGCCACGAAGTACATGAAGCCGAAGGTGGCCAGCGCCGCGAAGTAGAACAGGGCCCGCGCGCGCCGGCTTCGCGCACGCTTCAGGGCAAGACTGCCCAGCACCACGTAAAGCACCAGCAGCGCCAGCTTCACCTCCAGCCAGGGCACCACGAAGGGATTGAGCTTGAGTGCGGTGAGCAGCATCAGCGCCGCCGTCAGCAGCGCCGTGTCGATGGTGTAGCTGAGGTAGCGAAGCGGCGCCGCCATCGCCCAGCGCGCGCCGGCCAGCACCGCCGCGCCGCGCAGGGCGAACAGCAGCCCGCTGGCCAGCACCAGCGCCACGTGGACGGACTTGATCTGCAGGTAGAACTCGATCATGGCGCGCCCTCAGCCCGGCTTGCCGTCGGCGCGCGGCGTGGCGTAGATCCACAGCGAGCGCAGCACCCAGGGCGTGAACACCGCCAGCCAGCCCAGGCCCGCCGCCGGCATCCAGGGCGCGGGATTGGGCACGAGCTCGGCGGTGATGCGCACCACGGCCAGCACCTGCATGCCCACGAAGGCCAGCGCCGGGATGCGGCCCAGCTGCAGCGGCCGGCCCGAATGGCCCTGCGTCACGCGCGTCACCATCGCCACCAGCAAGCTGCCGAAGAAACCCACCGACAGCGCGTGCACCGGCGCGCGTCCCAGCGCGAACTCGCCGGTGGCGGCGAACCACGCACTCTGCGCGAGGTACAGCGCCATGCCGATCGGCAGCCAGGCGAAGCCAATGAACAGCACGCGCAGCAGCGGTGGCATCCTGCCGCGCGGCCACCAGCGCCAGAGGGCGAACCCGGTGAGGCCCAGCAGCGGCGCGTCCACCAGCCACAGCCATTGATGCAGGTGCGCCAGCTCCAGCGCCAGGTGCGCCAGGCACAGCGGCCACAGCGCCGCCAGCCAGCCCATCGGCCGCCACGGCAGGTAGCCGGGCACCACGTTGGCGGCGAAGAAGGGGAACATGCGGTGCGCCACCGTCGAGTAGATCGGCACCAGCAGTCCGAACGTGCCGATCTTGAGCATGGCGAATGCCAGCCGGGGGTCGGGCAGGTGCAGGAACACGACGAAGGCCAGCAGCCCCGCCAGGCCCATCAGCAGGGCGGCGAAGCACGAGATCGCATGCCAGGTGGTTACGCGGTCGCGGAACAGCCAGCCGGCCAGGACGGCCATGGCGGCGATCCAGCCGGCGAGGGTGTTCACCACGCCCAGGTGCACCAGCATGGCCGAGCCGGACGCGAGGCCCGCGAGGGTCAGCACCTGGCCCGCGACCAGGCCCAGGCCCACGGGCAGGTAGTGCCAGCGGCTGGCTTCGGTCTGGCCCATCCAGCGGGGGAAGACGGTCAGCAGGAAGCCGAAAATGAAGGCGGGCAGCACCTGGTACTGCATGACGAAGCCATGCATCCAGCCGGCCGGCACGGTGGGGGCGGGCATGGCGCCACCCAGCCAGGCGGTCCACCAGGCCATGGCGGCGATGACGTTGAACGCGCCGATGAAGAACAGCAGCCGATGCGGCGCCGCCGCAATCGCCGCCATCGGCAGTGGCTCCTGCAGGCTCTTGATATCCATGCCGCCATGCTGCCGCGCACGCCGTCGGCTCGCCTTGACCCATGTCATACCGCGCCCACGGCCTGGCCCCCGGCTGTCGGACTGCGTCATTTTTCGGCCTTCCGTTCTGGAGCCGGCCGCACCGCGAAGGCGAGGGCCGCTTCCTGCTCAGTGACGCCTTTTATTTCGCAGGAAGCGACCCTCGCCTTCGCGGCGCGGCCGGTACGGATCACCTGGTTGGCTTGACGGAAGGCCCGTGGAGATTCGCTTCGGTGCTTGCGCGTGTGGATCCGGACCAAGGCGCGGCATCTTTCTTGCGGATCGTGTCGGGC
>JAPLSJ010000068.1 GCA_026398695.1 Arenimonas sp. | reverse complement strand
GACCCCTGACGCTGTGCGAGGGACTTCAGTCCCGACGCTTTGGGGCGAAAGGCATCGGGACTGAAGTCCCTCCCACAAAATCGGTCAGCGGTGGGAGCGGAGGTTGGCGATAAGGGTTTGCACGCGGCGGCGGATGTCGTCGCGGATGTCCAGGTAGGCCTGGTCGCTGCGGCCGGCGGTGTCCTTGATGGGCCAGTCCTCGCGCACGCGCGCCGGGATGCGCGGGCAGGCGTCGCCGCAGCCCATCGTCACCACGGCGTCGAAATCGCCGGTGATGTCGTCCAGCGACTTGGGGAACTGGGCGCTGATGTCGATGCCCAGCTCGGCCATGGCCTCGATGGCGCGCGGGCTCACCTGGCCGGCTGGCCGGGAGCCGGCGCTGAGCGCTTCGACCTGGTAGCCGCCGTGGAAGCGGGCGAAACCCTCGGCCATCTGGCTGCGGTTGGCGTTCTCGACGCAGACGAAAAGGAGTCTTGGCATGCCCAAATGGTACACCGTGCCGGGCTGCGGCTAAGATTGGGCCATGGCCGACATCCCTTCGCTCACCATCGTCATCGCCGCCTACAACGAGCAGTCGGCGCTGCCGGTGATGCACCCGCGCCTGTCGAAGGTGCTCGACGGCCTGGACCTCGACTGCCGCGTGCTCTACGTCGACGACGGCAGCCGCGACGGCACCTGGCGCGTGCTGCAGGAGATCGCCGCCGCCGACCCGCGCGTTTCGCTGCTGCGCCTGGCCCGCAACTTCGGCAAGGAGTTGGCGCTCACCGCCGGCCTGGACCAGGTGCACACGGACGCGGCGATGGTGCTCGATGCCGACGGGCAGGACCCGCCGGAGCTGATACCGGCCTTCGTGGCGAAGTGGCGCGAAGGCTACGACGTGGTCTACGGCACGCGCTCGCGCCGGGACGGCGAAACCTGGCTCAAGAAGCTCACGGCCGCCGGTTTCTACCGCGTGATGCGCTGGCTGTCGCAGACCGACATCCCGCGCGACACCGGCGACTTCCGCCTGATGTCGGGCCGCGTGCTCGACGCCCTGCGGCAGCTGCGCGAGCGGCAGCGCTTCATGAAAGGCCTGTTCACCTGGGTGGGGTTCCGCCAGGTGGCGCTGCCCTACGACCGCGAAGCGCGCGTGGCCGGCGACACCAAGTTCAACTACTGGCGCCTTTGGAACCTGGCGCTGGAAGGCATCACCAGCTTCTCGACCGTGCCGCTGCGGCTGGCCACCTACGTGGGCGTGTTCGCCGCGATGGTGGCTTTTGCCTGGGGCCTCTGGATCATTGCCCGCACCGTGCTGTGGGGCGACCCGGTGCAGGGCTGGCCGTCGCTGATGACGGTGGTGCTTTTCCTGGGCGGCGTGCAGCTGGTGGCGCTGGGCATCATCGGTGAATACCTGGGCCGCCTGTACCTGGAATCCAAGCAGCGCCCCCTGTACCTGGTCAGCGAAGCCCAGGTGGGAGGGACTTCAGTCCCGATGCCCTTGGCCTCGAAGCAGCGGGACTGAAGAGGGGGTATCGAGGGTCCTCCCGCGGGCGCCCGGACGGGTCTATGATCAAGGCCAGGTCAACGGAGGGCAGTACGATGCGCAACGTGAACCAGATCCTCGAAGCCAAGGGCGGGCGCATCGTCGCCGTGCCCAAGGAAGCGCCGGTGCTCGAGGTCATCCGCCTGATGGCCGAACACCACATCGGCTCGGTGCTGGTGGTGCAGGGCGGCGAACTGCTGGGCATCGCCACCGAGCGCGATTACGCCCGCAAGGTGATCCTGCAGGGCCGCTCGTCGGCCGACACGCCGGTGGCGCAGATCATGTCCAGCCCGGTGGTCACCGTCGGGCCCACCGACACCGTCCAGACCTGCATGGGCGTGATGACCGACCGCAAGATCCGCCACCTGCCGGTGGTGTACAACGGCCAGGTGCTCGGCCTGATTTCCATCGGCGACCTGGTGAAGGCGGTCATCGAAGACCAGCAGCAGGAAATCGCCCAGCTTCAGCAGTACATCACCAGCTGAGCCGCCCCTACCACCCGATTGTGGGAGGGACTTCAGTCCCGACGCTTCGGGGCCAGGGGCATCGGGACTGAATCCCTCCCACAGGAAACTACGGGGTGGCGGTGACCTGGTGGGTCACGGCCACGAAGTGGCAGGCGCTGCCCAGCAGCACGAAGCCGTGCCAGATCGCGTGCGCGAACGGAATGCGCTTGCTCATGTAGAACACCGTGCCCAGCGTGTACGCCAGGCCGCCTGCCAGCAGCCAGCCCAGCGTCTCGGGCGGGATCTGGCGCAGGAAGGGCTTGATCGCGATCACCGCCATCCAGCCCATGCCGATGTAGATCAGGGTGGACACGCCCTTGAACCGGCCGGTGAAGAACAGCTTGAACACCACGCCCACCACCGCCAGGGCCCACGTGGCGGCGAACAGCCACCAGCCGCCGTCCTCGCGCAGGCCCACCAGGGTGAACGGCGTGTAGGTGCCGGCGATCAGCAGGAAGATGGCGCAGTGGTCGAACACCTTCAGCCGGCCCTTGACCACCCGGTCCTGGCTGAGGTGGTAGAGCGTCGACGCCAGGTACAGCAGCACCAGCGTGATGCCGAAGACGATCGCGCTGGCCAGCTGCCAGCCGTTGCCATAAGCCGCCGCCAGCGTCACCAGCACGCTGCCGCCCACCAGCGCCGCCACCGCGCCGATGCCGTGGCTGATGGCGTTGGCCCGCTCTTCGCGCGGGGATTCGTGGTCGTGCTCGTACTCGGTCATGCCACCCACAATGCACAGCCCGACTAGTGCCCGCAACCTCCCGTGAAAGCTGGTTCCTGTGGGAGGGACTTCAGTCCCGAAGCCCTTCGCCAAAAGCCTTCGGGACTGAAGTCCCTCCCACAAGGGTGTCACGCTACAGGCCCTCCCAGGCGCAGGGGGTGTCCGGCGACAGCCAGGCGGCGTCCCAGAACGGGTAGTCGCCGACGGTGTCGACCAAGCCCGCGCGTATGGGGTTGGCGACGATGTATCGGGCCACCGCCCGCAGGCCCTCGTCGCGCCGAATCGCGCGATCATGGAACCCATCCCGCCACACCGGCCCCTGCCGACCCGTCTGGCGGTTGAATGCGTGGGCGGAAGTTCCCTTGGCGCGCTTCATGAGCTTTGACAGCGTGATGTGTTTGTCGAGAACCACGATCCCATGCCAGTGGTCCGGCATCAGGACCCACGCGAGCAACGTGGCCCCGGCCCAGGTGTCCCGATTCGAAATGAGGCGGCTCATAAGGCAGCCGTTCGCCCATTCCTGGAAGAGCGGCGCCCGTTGGTGCGTCACCGTGGTCAGGAAGTACGCGCGGCCCAATTCGCTGCAGCGGCCGGCGCGCAGCTGCTGGTAGCCCGGAGATGCGTCGGGGTGCGGCATCGGGATACGGTGCCGGGTTGTCGCGAGGCGGGGAGTCGGGGAAATCCCCGTCTCGAGGTGGGAGTCGGGACTGAAGTCCCTCCCACAAGAGCCGAGGCAAATGTGGGAGGGACTTCAGTCCCGATTCCTTTTGGCGAAGAGCGTCGGGACTGAAGTCCCTCCCACAGGGGGCGGGGCTATTCGAGGGCGAGGGTTTGGGCGTGTTCGCGGGTGGCGGCGAATTCGAGGTCGGGCCAGCGTTCCTGGGTCAGCTGCAGGTTCACGCGCGAGGGGGCGAGGTAGACCAGCTGGCCGGCGCCGTCGAGGGCGAGGTTCATGGCGGCCTTTTCGCGGAACTCCTCGAGCTTCTTGGCCGTGCCGCCCTTGATCCAGCGCGCCGTCGACACCGTGATCGGCTCGAAGCTGGCGTCCACGCTGTATTCGTCCTTCAGGCGGTAGGCCACCACGTCGAACTGCAGCGTGCCCACGGCGCCCAGGATCAGGTCGTTGCTCATCAGCGGGCGGAAGAACTGCGTGGCGCCTTCCTCGGACAGCTGCGCCAGGCCCTTCTGCAGCTGCTTGAGCTTGAGCGGGTCGCGCAGGCGCGCGCGCCGGAACAGTTCGGGCGCGAAGTTGGGGATGCCGGTGAAGCTGAGCACCTCGCCCGAGCTGAAAGTGTCGCCGATCGAAATCGTGCCGTGGTTGTGCAGGCCAATCACGTCGCCCGGGTAGGCCGTCTCGACGATCTCGCGGTCGCTGGCCATGAAGGTCAGCGCATTGGCCAGCTTGACCTCCTTGCCCAGCCGCACGTGGTAGGCCTTCATGCCGGCCTCGTACTTGCCCGAGCACACGCGCAGGAAGGCCACGCGGTCGCGGTGCTGCGGGTCCATGTTGGCCTGGATCTTGAACACGAAGCCGGTGAAGGTTTCCTCTTCCGGCGCGACGACGCGGCTGGTGGTGCCGCGCGCCTGCGGGCCCGGGGCATGGTCGACGAAGAAGTCCAGCAGCGGCTGCACGCCGAAGTTGTTCACCGCCGAGCCGAAGAACACCGGCGTCTGACGGCCGGCCAGGTAGGCGTCCTTGTCGAACGGGTGCGACGCGCCCTGCACCAGTTCGAGTTCGTCCTTGAGGTCGGCCAGCATCTGCGCGCCGATGCGCTCGGCCAGGCCGGGCGCGTCGATGGACGGGAAGATGGTGGAGTCCTGGCGGGTGAAGTTGCGGCCCTGTTCGTAGATGTGCACTTCGCCGCTGACCAGGTGCACCACGCCGCGCAGGCGCTGGCCCATGCCGATCGGCCAGGTGATGGGCGCGCACTGGATGCCCAGCACGCTTTCGATTTCGTCCAGCAGCTCGATCGGTTCCTTGCCCTCGCGGTCGAGCTTGTTGATGAAGCCCATGATCGGCGTGTCGCGCAGGCGGCACACTTCCATCAGCTTGATCGTGCGCTCCTCGACGCCCTTGGCGACGTCGATCACCATCAGCGCCGAGTCCACGGCGGTGAGCACGCGGTAGGTGTCTTCGCCGAAGTCGGCGTGGCCCGGGGTGTCGAGCAGGTTGACGATGCGGTCCTCGTACGGGAACTGCATCACCGAGGACGTGACCGAGATGCCGCGCTCCTTTTCCAGCGCCATCCAGTCGGACGTGGCGTGGCGCGCGGCCTTGCGGCCCTTCACCGAGCCGGCCATCTGGATCGCGCCGCCGAACAGCAGCAGCTTTTCGGTGAGCGTGGTCTTGCCGGCGTCGGGGTGGGAAATGATGGCGAACGTGCGGCGCCGGCGGGTTTCGCTCAAGTGATCGGACATGTCAGGGCGTGTCGCAGTTCTGGCGCAGGTCGAGCGCCTTGGCGATGTCGCGCCAGTCGAAGGCGCCCACGCCGCGGTCGTCGTGGGCCGCGTACAGCACGCCCTCGGGGAAGCGGCGGGTGGCCACCGAATGCAGCGAGATGCCGTCGGTGAGCGCCACGGTGTTGCCCTTGAAGCTGCCGCGGAAGTCCAGCGTCACGCGATCGAACAGGTGGAACACCGTGCGATCCGCCGACTGGTCGACCGTGATCCAGTAACCGCTGCCGTCCTGGCAGGCCCACAGCGCCACGCCTTCGGCCTGGGCCTGGAAGCGCTCGGGCGGCAGGTCGCGGCCGGTGTAGGTGCCGTCCATGCGGTACTCGCGCAGCGTGGTGCCGACCCGCAGGTCTTCCTCGGCAATCAGCAGGCGGTCGTGCATCGGATCGCCGGCGATGGATTCGACCATGCGCAGCGCACCGGCCGGCGTGGTGTCGCCGAAGCTACCGAGCAGGGTGGCCGTGGGGGTCTTGCCCTCGAGCTGCACGCGGTAGCGCTTCACGCGCTGGTCCAACTGGTCCAGCGGCGGCACCAGTTCGGTACGGAAGTCGGCCATGAAGCTGTCGGTGACCATCAGCTCCAGTTCGCCCGGCTTCACTTCGCGCAGCCACAGGCCATAGGGAGTGAGCAGCTCGCCGCGGCCGAACTGCGCCACCGGGGTGAAGTCGGGCAGCTGCAGCACCTGCACGCGCTGGTTGTCGCGTTCGACCACGAACACCAGGTCGGCGTACACGGCGATGCCGTTGGGGCGGTTGAACTGGCCGGGCGCGTCGCCCGGGCCGCCGACGGTGCGCCTGAGCGCGCCGGTGTCGCCGTCGTACACCACCAGCTGGCTGGTTTGCTTGCCCGTGGCGATCAGCCAGGTGCTGCCGTCGGGGGCGTTCCAGGCGGCCACCGAGTCGATCTCGTGCTCGAGCATCGGCGGCGTCATGAACGCCTCCGCCACCAGAATGGCCGGCATGTTTTCCGGTGCGTCGGGCAGCGGGTCCGAGGAGCTGTCGGGGCGGGTGGCCGGGCCGGCGCAGGCGGTCAGCAGCAGGGCCAGGGACAGGGCGAGGGGGCGGAGGGAGTGGGCGTTCATGGGTCGGCATTATGCCGCAGCCGCGCCCGGCCCGGCCGGCGGGGTGGCCGGTATCCATCGCTTCATCCGCATGAAGGGATTGACAGGCGGGAAAAGGCCGTGCAATCTAGGCCCCGCAACACCCATCGAGACCGGCTGAGGGGTTAGGCCCGAAGACGCCGGGGCAACCCATGCACGAGCAATCGCGCATGAAGGTGCCAATTCCTGCGGGGACCTTGTGTCCGCCGAGAGATGGGTCGACTCGCTCCCCAAGGCACCGGGGGCATTCGACGCCGGCTTTTGACCGCATGGACTCGCTGGGCCCCACGCCCACCAGGAGTCATGCGATGAGCTTCCAGACCCAATCCGCTTCCGCCGCCTTTGCCGAAACCACCGATGTGGGAGGGACTCCAGTCCCGGCCGCCTTCGGCGAAGAAGCCTCGGGACTGAAGTCCCTCCTGCAGGGCGCTGGGTCGTTCGTGGTGGATATGCAGGTGTCGCTGCGGCACGCAGGCCTGCGCCGCGTGGTGGTGCGCGGGGAGTGCAACGGTCCGGTGGACGCACCGCTGGTGGTGGTGGCCGGTGGCATCTCGGCCAACCGCCACGTCGCCGCCGCGCCGGGCAACACCGAGCCGGGCTGGTGGGAAGCGCAGGTCGGCCCCGGCCGGGCCATCGACACGTCCCGCGTGCGCGTGCTGGCCATCGACTGGCTGGGCGCCGACGGCAGCCTCGACGCGGCGATCGACAGCGCCGACCAGGCCGACGTGCTGGCGCATGTGCTCGACCGCCTGGGCGTGGCCCGCGTCGCGGCCTTCGTCGGTGCGTCCTACGGCGCGATGGTGGGCCTGCAGTTCGCGGCCCGCCACGGCGCGCGCCTGGACCGCCTGGTGGCCATCTCCGGCGCGCACCGCCCGCATCCCTATGCCAGTGCCTGGCGCGCCCTGCAGCGCCAGTGCGTGGCGCTGGGCCGCAGCGAGGGCGCCGTCACCCGCGGCCTCGCGCTGGCGCGGCAGTGGGCGATGCTGAGCTACCGCACGCCGGAGGAATTCGCCGGACGTTTCGACGCGCCTGCCGTGCTCGACGACGACGGCGTCGCGCGCTGCGCGGCCGAGGACTACCTGGAAAGCTGCGGCCGCCGCTACGCCTCGCGCTGGACCAGCACCGCCTTCCTGCGCCTGTCCGAATCCATCGACCTGCACCGCGTGGACCCCGCCGACGTGCGCGTGCCCACCACCGTGGTCGCCATCGAGGAAGACCGGCTGGTGCCGCTGTCGGACCTGCAGGGCCTGGTGGAATCGCTGGCGGCGCCCGCCCGCCTGCACGTGCTGCGCTCGCGCTTCGGCCACGACGCGTTCCTGAAGGAGGAGGCCGCCGTGGCCGGCATCCTGCGCGACGCCCTGGACAGCTGCACGGGAGGTGCGGCATGAGCGCGCGCTGTCCCGCCACCGCCGCCGTGCGCGCCGGCATCGATGCCGACACCGCGTTCGGCGCCGTCACGCCGCCGCTGGTGCTGTCGAGCAACTTCAGCTTCGCCGGCTTCGGCCAGAAGCGGAAGTACGACTACACCCGCAGCGGCAACCCCACGCGCGACCAGCTGGCCGAGGCACTGGCCGAGCTCGAAGGCGGCGCCGGCGCCGTGGTCACCGCCACGGGCATGGCCGCCATCACGCTGGTGCTCGAGGCGCTGCTGCAGCCGGGCGACCGGCTGGTGGTGACGCACGACTGCTACGGCGGCAGCTGGCGGCTGTTCGACGCGCTGGCGCGCAAGGGCCGCTTCGAGCTGGTGCTGGCCAACCTGGCCGATCCGCGCGCCCTGGCCGCGGCGCTGTCGAAGCCGACGAAGCTGGTGTGGATCGAGACGCCTTCCAACCCGCTGCTGCGCATCACCGACCTGCGCCACGTCATCGAGGCCGCGCACGGCGCCGGCGCGCTGGCGCTGGTGGACAACACCTTCCTGTCCCCGGCGCTGCAGGCTCCGATCGAATTCGGCGCCGACCTCGTGCTGCACTCCACCACCAAGTACATCAACGGCCACAGCGACGTGGTCGGTGGCGCGGTGGTGTCGCGCGACGCGGCGTTGAACGAATCGCTCACCTGGTGGGCGAATGCGCTGGGCCTCACCGGCTCGCCGTTCGACAGCTTCCTCACCCTGCGCGGCCTGCGCACGCTGGATGCCCGCCTGCGCGTGCACCAGGAAAACGCCGGCGCCCTGGCCGAGCGCCTGCAGCGCCACCCGGCGCTGTCGGCGGTGCACTACCCGGGACTGGCCACGCATCCGGGCCATGCGCTCGCGGCGCGCCAGCAGCGCGGCTTCGGCGCGATGATTTCCTTCGACCTCGCCGGCGGGCTGCCGGCCGTGCAGGCCTTCGTGGACGGGCTGGAGCACTTCACGCTGGCCGAATCGCTGGGCGGCGTGGAGAGCCTGGTGGCCCACCCGGCGACGATGACGCATGCCGCGATGTCGGCCGACGCGCGCCGCGTGGCGGGCATCGGCGAAGGGCTGCTGCGCCTGTCGGTGGGCATCGAGGCGCTGGAGGACCTGGAGGCCGACATCGCCGCCGCGCTCGACCGCGCGCTGCAGGCCACCGCGCCGGCCGCCAGCGAGGTGGCGAAATGAGCGGCACGCCGCTGGCGGTGCCGGCCTTGAACCCGCGGGTTCGCCGCGTCGCGCTGCTGGGCGTGGGCACGGTCGGGCGCGCGCTGCTGTCGCGGCTCGAGGCACTGGCCGATCCGCGCCTGCGGCTGTGCCTGGCGGCGAATTCGCGCCAGCGCGCCTTCGCCGCCGACGGCCTGGCGCCCGCGGGCCTGGCCGGGCGGTTGGCGGCGGGCGAGGGCCACGACGGCTCGGGCGCGCTGCCCGGCGACTTCCAGGCCGGCGACATCGTGCTGGACGCCAGCGCCAGCGCCGACCTGGCCGCCTGGCATCCGCGCTGGCTGCGCCAGGGCCTGCACGTGGTGAGCGCCAACAAGCTGGGGCTGGGCGGACCGCTGCTGCGCCAGCACGAGATCCGCGCGCTCGCCACCGAGGGCCGCCACTACGGCGACGCCGCCACGGTGGGCGCCGGCCTGCCGCTGCTGCGCACGCTGCGCGAGCTGCGGGCGGGCGGTGACCGCATCGGCGCCATCGTGGGCGTGCTGTCGGGCACGCTGGCCTGGCTGTTCGATGGCTACGACGGCAGCGAGCCGTTCTCGCAGCGCGTGCTTGCCGCGGTGGCGCAGGGCTACGCCGAGCCCGACCCGCGCGTGGACCTGTCGGGCGAGGACGTGCGGCGCAAGCTGCTGATCCTGGCGCGCACCGCCGGCTACCCGCTGGAGGACGCGGAGGTGCGGGTGGATTCGCTGCTGACGCCGGCCATCGCCGCCGCCAGCCGCGATGGACTCGAGGCGGCGCTCGCTTCGCTCGATGGACCGCTGGCCGAACGCGCGCATCGGCCTGGAGGCGCTGGCGCCCGACGACCCGATCGCGGTGGGCCGCGGCTGCGACAACCGCGTGGCCATCTGGAGCACCCGCTACCGCGACCGCCCGCTGCAGATCCAGGGCCCCGGCGCCGGCGCCGAAGTCACCGCCGCCGCCCTCATCGACGACCTCCTCCGCATCCTGAGCTGAAGAAAACATACCAGGTACATTTTCTTCGGCGGGTGAGACTGGGCGGGGCGCGTGAAAATGTACCTGGTACATTTTCACGTTCCGCTTTCAGGGTTCAATCGGGGGTGCAGGAGACCCGGAGGTTGAGGGCGGCGGCAATGTCGCGCCAGTCGAAGGCGCCCACGCCCATGTCGTCGTGCACGGCGTAGAACACGCCGTGCGGGAAGCGCGTCGTGCCCGCCTGCTGCAGCCATACGCCGTCGGTGTTGGCGACAGTTTTTCCGGCGAACGCGCCCAGGTGCGCCAGCGTCTTGCGGTCGAACACGTGGAACAGGCTGCGGTCCTTGAACTGGTCGGTGGTGAGCCAGTAGCCGCTGCCGTCCGCGCACGACCACAGCGTCACGCCTTCGGCCTGGGCCTTGAAGCGGCCCAGTCCGATCGTGTTGCCGCGGAATTCGCCGGCCAGCGTGTACTCGCGGTAGGCGGTGCCGGTGGCCACGTCTTCCTCGGAAACCAGCAGCCGGTCGTTGGCCACGTCGCCCCACAGCGACTCGGGCACGCGGATGGCGCCGGCCGCGGTGGTGTCGCCGAACGCACCGCTGTTCACCGCCGACACCGCCTCGCCGTCCACGTGCACCAGGTAGCGCTGCACGCGCCGCCCCAGCTCGGCCAGCGGCGGCGGGATGTCGTCGCCGTTGGCATCCTCGCCGACCATGTAGGCGTCGGTGACCAGCACTTCGCGCTCGCCCGATGCGAGCTCGCGGATGAACAGGCCGTAGGGCTGCTGCAGCTCGGCTTCACCAAACGTCGCCACCGTGGCCAGGGACGGCAGCGACAGCACCTGCACGCGCCGGTTGTCGCGCTCCACCACGAACAGGTGGTCGCCGCTCACCGCGACGCCGTTGGCCCGCTTGAACTGCCCCGGCCGGCCGCCCTCGGTGCCCACGCTGCGCAGCGTGGCGCCGGTGTCGCCGTCGTACAGCACCAGGCCCTTGCCTTCCTTGGCGGTGGCGAACAGCCAGGTCTTGCCGTCCGGCGCGCGCCACGAAGCGGGCGAGTCGATGTTGTCCTTGGGCGTCAGCGCGGTGACGAAAGCCTCCGTGACGTTCGCATGCGGCTCGCCCGACTGGCTCAGCAGCGGATCGGCGCCGTCGGTCTCGTCGGGCTCGCGGTCGGGCGTGCTGGCGCAGGCCACCAGCAGCAGCGCGGGCAGGGCAAGGGCGAGGGGCGAATGGCGCATCGGCGGCTCCGTGATGGGGAAAGTAAAAATCAATGACGCTTGTATCGCGAATCGGCGACGGCCGCGTGACAGCGCGCGGGCGTCATGATTCCGCCATGGTGGCCGCGTAGAAATCCCGGATCAACTCCCGGGGAACACCGCGTCGATGAAGAAGAATCTGCTCGCCTCCAGCCTGTCCCGCGCGCTCGCCGGTGCCCTTGTCATCGCCGCCGGCTCGGTGGGCGCGCAGTCCACCGCGCCGTTGGCACCCGAGCCCGCCGCCACCGAGCTCGATGCGGTCGAAGTACGCGGCGAAATCATCTATCGCGACCGCGCCGACCAGCCGGCGACGCTGGTGTACGACCTGGAATTCTTCCAGGCCTTCGAGCCGGTGACCGTGGGCGACATGCTCAAGCGCGTGCCCAGCGTGGCCTTCCTGTCGGACGTGCTGGAGTACGACGGCGTGCGCCTGCGCGGCCTGGACCCGGGCTACACCCAGATCCTGATCAACGGCAACCGCGTGCCCGGCGCCGGCTTCGACCGTTCCTTCTTCGTCGACCGCATCCCGGCCGAGCTGGTGGACCGCATCGAGATCGTGCGTTCGTCCTCGGCCGACCGCAGCGGTGACGCCATCGCGGGCGCGCTCAACATCGTTCTGCGCGACGGCTACTCGCTCGATGGCGGCTATCTGCGCGCCGGCGCCGCGCTGTACCCGGACGACGAGATCGAGCCGACGCTGGGCGCCGTGTGGGGCGGCCAGGCCCTGGGTGGCCAGCTTTTGGTGGGCGCCAGCACGCAGGGCCGGCGCAACCCCAAGCTCAAGTACAGCCAGCGCTTCGACGAGCCGGGCGGCACGCTGGACAACACCGAAGTGCAGGCCGACACCCGCAGTGGCGACGACTACTCGTTCAACGTCGACTACACGGCCGACATCGGCCCCGGCACGCTGGGCCTGAACGCCTTCTTCGTGCGCACCGACCGCCTGCAGGACGAAGACTCGCTGGAATACGCCGACGGCATTGAAACCCAGGCCAACCTGCTCAGCGTCAACGACAACGACCTCGACATCCGCACCGACAACTACCAGGTCGGCGCCGAGTACGAATGGTTCGCCGCCGGCGGTGAAACCCGCCTCCGCCTGGGCTACGCCGGCATCGACGACGAGCAGTACGAATTCGAGGACGAGTTCGAGTACCTGCGCGACGCCAACCCGTTCCCCGAGGCCGACCGCTACACCGGCGACCGCACCTACGTGGACATCCGCGACCGCGAGCTGTCGGGCGAGATCCGCCACACGCGCGACCTGGGCGGCAGCGAGCTGCGCTTTGGCGTCGAAGCCACGCGCAAGGACCGCGATACGTCCATCACCGCCGACCGCAACCGCATCACCATCCCGAACGCGCCCACGCCGTCGCCTGTCATCCCGGGCGCGTTCGGCCCGTTCCTGCCGCTGGACGGCGGCCTGAACACGATCGAGGAAACCCGCATCGAGCCGTTCGTGAAGCTCAGCGGCACCTCGGGCGCGATCGAATGGGAAGCCGGCCTGCGCTACCAGCAGACCGACGTGGAGATCAACGACTTCACCGTGGACCCGGCCGATGCCCGCGCCGAGAACGACTACGGCGTGTTCCTGCCCTCGGCGCACGTGCGCTGGAACCTCGACGAATCCAACCGCCTCACCGCTTCCGTGGCGCGCACGATGCGCCGCCCTGGCTTCGACCAGATCTCTCCGGCGCTGATCCTGACCGAGCTGGGCGACAACGACCTGCTGGGCAACCCGGACCTCGAGCCCGAGACCGCCTGGGGCCTGGACCTGGGCTGGGAGCGCCGCCTGGGCAGCCGCGGCGTGGTCGGCATCAATGCCTTCTATCGCGACATCACCCACCTGATCGAGATCGCCAACACCGGCGTCGAGGGCGACGAAGGCCCCGGCACCTTCGTGCTGCAGCCGCGCAACACCGGCGACGGCGAGGTGTGGGGCGTGGAGCTGGACCTGTCCACGCCGCTGACGGCGTGGGGCCTGGAGAACACGGGCGTGTTCTTCAACTACTCCTGGCTCGACTCGAAGATCGAGGACGTGTTCGGCACCCGCAAGTTCAACGACCAGTCCGACGACGTGTTCAACGCCGGCTTCATCCAGCAGCTGCCGACCCTGGAGGCCTCGTTCGGCGCCAGCTACCGCAAGCAGGGCGAGGCCTATGGCCGCATCGTGGGCGAGGAGATCGTCACCTCGTATGGCGGCGACCTGGAGGTGTTCGTCGAGAAGCGCCTGGGCGAGCAGTGGACCCTGCGCCTGACCGGGTCGAACCTGCTCGACAGCTCGAAGGACGAGGCGTTCGACAAGTTCACCACCATCGACGACCAGTTCAACCGCGACTACGACGAGTACGAACTCGAGACGGAGTCGGCGGGGCGCGTTTACCAGTTCGTCGTGCGCTACGCCTTCTGACCCAAAGCGTCGGGACAGAAGTCCCTCCCACAAACTCTGTGGGAGGGACTTCAGTCCCGACCGCTCCCCCTCACTGCCGCAGCGGCAGGTACCCGTCCGGCCCGATCATGCGGAAGGGAATGGACACCAGCCGCATCCCGCCATTGAGCTGCACCGCGAAATGCAGGTGCGGGCCGGTGGAGTAGCCCGTGCTGCCCGCGCGCCCGATCACCTGGCCCAGCGTGACCTTGTCGCCCGGGCGCACGTACACCGCGCCCTCCTGCAGGTGGGCGTAAAGCGCCATGCTGCCGTCCTCGTGCAGCACGCGCACCTGGTTGGCGCGGTCGGCCAGCGACGGGTCGGTGCCGCCCTCGCGGAAGCCCGAGGTGGCCTGCATCACCACGCCGTTGCGCGCGGCCAGCACCGGCGTGCCCTCGGCCACGATCAGGTCCACCGCAAAACGGTTGGCTTCGTCCTGGTGGCTGAAGCCGCCGTGGAAACCCTGGCCCAGCTCGAACCGCACCTCGTCCACCGGCAGCGAATACACCACGTCGCGCGCGACGCGGTGCGGCTCGCCCGGCGTGGCGTCGAGCTGCAGCGCATGGCGGCCGCCCGATGCCGACGGCGTCAGCCGCAGCAGCGGCACGGTCTGGTTGGCAGGCAGCACCCGGCGCAGCGGCAGCACGGCGTCGGCGGACATGCCCGACAGTTCGGTGGCCGAAAGCTCCACTTCCACCGGACCGCCCAGGCGGTTGTGCGCGAACGCGACCAGGTCCTGCCCCTGGCGCACCACCACCAGGTCGGCCGGGCCGCCCGATTGCGCGAGTGCGGCCAGCGGCGCCAGCGTGAGCGCGAGGGCCAGCAGGCGCACCGCGTTCACGGCATCTGGCCCGGGAAGGGCTTGGCGAAGTAGTCGGCGATCGGCATGGGCCGGTCGATGCCGAAGCCCTGCGCGTAGTCCACGCCCAGGGCGATCAGCGCCTGGCGGTCGCGCTCGGTTTCGGTGTGCTCGGCGATGCTGTGCTTGCCCAGCACGTGGGCGATTTCGTTGATCGAGCGCACCACGGCCTCGGCCAGCGGCGAGGAGTCCATGTCGCGCACGAAGCTGCCGTCGATCTTGAAGTAGTCCACGTCCAGCGCGCGCACGTAGTTGAACGAGCAGAAGCCGGTGCCGAAGTCGTCCAGCGCGAAGCGGCAGCCCAGCGCCCGCATCTCGGTGATGAAGCGCTGCGCGCGCGCCAGGTCGCGCACGGCGCTGGTTTCGGTGACCTCGAAGCACAGGCGCTCGCCCGGGAAACTGCTGCGGCGCAGGCGCTCGGCGACGAAGCCAATGAAGCCCTCGTCGATCAGCGCGTCGCCCGACAGGTTGATGCAGCAGGTGGACACCGAGGCGGCCGCCTGCGGGTTGGCTTCCAGCCAGTCCAGCGCGAGGCCGATCACTTCGCGGTCAATGCGCGTCACCAGGTGGAAGCGTTCGGCGGCGGGCATGAACTCGGCCGGCATCATCAGCTGGCCGCTCCGCGGATCGCGCAGGCGCAGCAGGATCTCGAAGTGCCGGCCGCGGTCGCCGTTCTCGCGCAGCGGGACGATGCTCTGGCAGTACAGCTCCATCGCGTGGTTTTCCAGCGCCTCGCGGATGCGCACCACCCAGCGCATGGCCGAGGTGCGGTCGAGCAGCTCGCCGCCGTCCAGGCTGGCCTGGCAGACGCGGTTGCCGCCCTGTTCCTTGGCGGTGAAGCAGGCGGCGTCGGCCTGCGACAGCAGCTGCGCGTACTCCGCCTGGCCGGGCAGGAACGCCACCAGGCCCACGCTGGCGGTGCTGGCCAGCATCTGGCCGTCCCAGCCGCAGCGGTAGCCTTCGATGGCCCGCAGCAGGGCGCGTGCGCGGTCCTCGGCCACCATCGGCGAGCAGTTGCGCAGCAGCAGCGCGAACTCGTCGCCGCCGGTGCGCGCCAGCAGGTCGTCGCGGTGCCGGTGGGCTTCGATCACGCCGGCGATGCCGCGGATCACCGCGTCGCCGGCCACGTGGCTGGCGGTGTCGTTGATGAGCTTGAAGTGGTCCAGGTCGAGGTAGGCCAGCGCCATCGGCGGCGCCGTCGGATTGGCCAGCGCGGTGCGCACCATTTCCTCGAACGCATTGCGGTTGGCCAGTCCGGTGAGCGGGTCGACGTTGGCGCGCTGCTTGAGCGTGCCGGCCGTGACGCGCTGCTGGTGCATGGCGAAGGCCAGGATCATCGGCAGCACCGCCACCACGATCAGGAAGGCCAGCAGGTTCAGGCCGTCGCGCGTGGCTTCCGGCGCGGGGTAGCCGGCCAGCCCCAGCCCGGCCATGCCGGCGATCAGCAGCATGGTGATGGCCATCGACACCGCCGTGTGCAGCGGCGGGAAGCGGATGGCGCTCCACACCAGCACGCCCAGCGGCAGCGCCACCAGGCCCAGCGCGTAGTGGCCGCCGCTGCTGCCGGCCCAGGCCATCAGCAGGAAGCTGGCCGTGATGGCGACGTTCCAGATCAGGTGCTCGGTCTCGGGCGCGTAGTCGCCGCGCTCGGGGCGCTGCATGCGCGGATCCTTGCGCGACAGCGCAAGCATCATCGCCGGCGCCACGCTGGCCACGCCCAACAGGTCGCCCAGGAACCAGCGGGTGGCCGCGGCCGGCATCGCCAGCAGGCTCACGTCACCGGCCTGGTGCAGGCCCAGCGTGCCGATGCCTGCGCTGATCAGCGACATCACGGTGCCGCCGAGCAGCGCCCGCAGCCCGAAGCGCACCGTCAGCGGGTCTTCCACCGGCTTGCGCAGCACCAGCCAGCCGCCGACCAGCACCGCGATGAAATTGCTGGCCAGCGAAAACGGCAGGAACACCAGCGACACCGGGTCGAAGAACAGATGCACCAGCAGCCCGCCCAGCGGCACGAAGACCGCCCAGCGCAGGCCGTAACGAACCACGCCCGCCAGCGCGATGCCCGACGAGGGCCAGAACAGCGCGACTTCGCCGGGGCCCGCCAGCAGCAGGCTTGAATACGCGCCGCCTGCGGCGTAAAGCGCCACCAGCAGAAGGAAGATCGGCAGTCGGTGCGGGGGGGCTTGCATCGTCCCCAGCATAGGCCGAGGCCGGCGCCGGAACTAGGGGTCGGCGGCGCCGGGTTGAGGCACCGGCAAGGAGGTCAGCGTGGGCGAGGCGAGCAGCTGCACGCGGCCCAGCGTGACCTGCCTGGCGGGCTCGTCCGCCAGTGCCTGGGCCAGGCCCGGCAGGTCGCCGCCGGCGCGCGGCCGGAAGGCCGCCCAACCGTTGCGCCCGTGCTGCTTGGCGAACTGCAGCGCGCGGTCGGCCAGTTCCACCACCTGTTCCCAGCCCAGGTTGCCGCGGGCGTCGCGGAACAGCGGGCACTCCACCAGGCCCAGCGAGCAGGTGAGCGCCAGCGGCTCGTCGGTGCCGACGGCGAAGCGGTGCCGGGCGACGGCGTCGCGGATGCGTTCGCCCAGGATCGGCAGGTGGCGGTTGTGCATGGGCCGGAAGACCACCAGGAACTGCTCGCCGCGCCAGCGCGCCACGTAGTCGCCGGTGCGCACCAGCTGGCCCAGCACCTGCGCGAACTGCTGCAGCACGCGGTCGCCGGCGGCGTGGCCGTGGCGGTCGTTCACGGCCCGGAAGTGGTCGATGTCCACCAGGGCGAACACCATCACTTCGCCCGGCGTGCCGCGGCGCACCGACTCGCGGTCGTAGAAGGCGATGTCGGCCGGGATCTGCGTGGCCAGGTAGCGCCGGTTGCGCAGGCCGGTGAGCGGGTCGGTCTGGCTGGCTTCCTCCAGCCGCAGGTTGGCCACTTCCAGCGCTTCGGTGCGCTGGCCCACCAGTTGCTCCAGCGCGCGCCGCTGCCGGCGGTGCGCCCCGAGCTGCATCCGGTAGCCGGCGTAGACGATGCTGCCCAGTAGCGCGGCCAGCAGCACGTAGAACAGCGGCGTTTCATGGAACAGCGGCTGGATGCGGAAGCCCAGCTGGGCCGGCGCGGTGCTCCAGACGTCGGCGTTGTTGGCGCCCAGGGCCTCGAACACGTACGCGCCGGGCGGCAGGTTGGTGTAGTTCACCACGCGGCGGCTGGGGTCTTCGAGGGTCCGCCAGTCGTCGTCGTAGCCCACCAGGCGGTAGCGCAGCCCGACGCTGTTGGGGTCCTGGAAGCTCAGCACCGTGAACTCGAAGCTCAGGTCGCGGCTGGCCGGCGGCAGCTGCCAGTCGGCGCTCGGGTCGGCGTCGCGCCACTGGTCGCCGACGCGGATGCGTTCGATCAGGCTGCGCGGCGCCACGGGGTTCTTGACGATGCCGGTGGTGGACATGGCCACCACGCCGTCGCGCGTGGGCAGCCACAGTTCGCTGCCGAACTGGAAGCCCTTGGCATTGCCGGCGCCGTTGCAGCAGTAGCCCTTCTGGCCGCCGCGGCGGTCGCCGCGCTCGTTGAGCAGCATTTCTCCGCGCACATGGGTGGCGCGGCCTTCGGCCACCGCCAGCAGGTCGTCCACCGGCACCCGGTGGATGCCGCGCATGCCGGCCACCCAGAGGAAGCCGCTGCGGTCGTGGGTGATGAAGAAGGGGGAGTTCACCGGCATGCCGGCGTCGCGGCCGAAGGTGGTCCAGCGCTCGCCGTCGAACAGGAACACCTCTTCCGACAGCGCGCCGATGACCAGCTTGCCGTCGTCGAGCTCGTGGATGGCGGTGATGTCGAGGTTGGGGGGCAGGCCGGCGTCGAGCCCGATCGGCGACACGCGGTCGCCCACCACTTCGTACAGGCCCGACTGGGTGGCCACCAGCAGGCGGCCGTCGCGGGTTTCGTACAGCACGCGCGTGCGCGGGTCGCTGAGTCCGTCGACGACGCCCAGTTCGGTCAGTTCGTCGCGGCGCAGCCGGAACAGGCCCTGCGTGGTGGCGAACCAGAGTGCCCCGGCGCGGTCGCGCAGGATGCCGTTGATCTGCGCGCTGCGCATCGGCGCCAGGATCTCGGGCGTCTCCAGCCGATCGCCGCGCAGCACCACGGCGCCACGCCGCGTGCCGATCCAGACGGCGTCGGCTTCGGGCAGCAGGGTGTAGGCGTTGGGGTGGGGCAGGTCGACGCCCGCCACCACCTGGCGGAACCGGCCGTCCTCCATGACGCTGAGGCCGCTGTTGGTGCCGGCCCAGACGCGGCCGTCGGGGCCGCGCGCCACCGACCACAGCGTGGAGTCTTCCAGACCTTCGCGCGGGCCGTAGCGGCGGGTCCAGCCATTCCACAGGCGGGTCAGGCCGTCCCACTGGCTGCCCAGCCACAGGTTGCCCTCGCGGTCCTCGAACATCGCCCGCACCGAGGGCCCGGCGCCGG
The DNA here is from genome assembly GCA_026398695.1 of Arenimonas sp. Classification (GTDB taxonomy): domain Bacteria; phylum Pseudomonadota; class Gammaproteobacteria; order Xanthomonadales; family Xanthomonadaceae; genus Arenimonas. Next base: position 8,787 of record JAPLSJ010000068.1, on the reverse strand, counting down.
GGCTGCTGACCAGTTCCTGCAGCCGGCCCGACTGCAGACGCGCCAGGTCCTGCACCATGCCGACCCACAGGTTGCCGTTGGAGTCCTCGAGCATCGATTCGATCGGCGCCGACGACAGCGGCGCGCCGCCCTCGTGCCGCAGCCAGGCATCGCCCTGGCGATAAAAAAGGCCGGCGCTGGTGCCGGCCCACAGCCGCCCCTGCGACTCCAGCAGCCGGGTGACCACGGTGTCGGCATCGCCCTCGGGCAGCGGCATCACCACAGCCGTGTCGCCAGAAATGCGGTACACCCGGCCGCGGCTGCCGACCCACAGTTCGTTGTCGCGCGCCATCAGCGCGTTGGCCGAATAGGCCAGGCGGTGCCGCAGCTCCAGGCCCTCGGTCGTGGCTTCATAGACGCCGTCGGGCGCCGCCACCATCAGCCTGCCGTCGGGCATGGCCTGGATGTCGCGGGTGTCGAGCGTGCTGCCCGGTTCCGCGCCCTTCACCGTGACCATCCGGAACTTGCCGCCCTCGTGCAGCGTCAGCCCGCGGTAGGTGGACACCCACAGGCGGTTGTCCGGGTCCACGTGCAGGTCGGTGATCCAGATGCCGGCCAGGCCGGGGGTGTTCTCGGGGTTGTAGGTGGTGAAACGCACGCCGTCGAAGCGCGCCAGGCCGGCCTGCGTGCCCACCCACAGGTAGCCCTGGCGGTCCTGGGTGATGGCCAGGGCGCTGATCTGGGGCAGGCCCTGCTCAATGCTCCAGTTGTTGCGGACGTAGTGGTGGAAGGCCTTGTCCGGGTCGAGTGCATGGGCCGGCCCCGCGGCCGCGGCAAGCAGGACCAGGGCGGCGGGCAGCAACGCGGCACTACGCAGTATCGACACGGTGGCTACCGGTGCGGACGGGGCTGCCTTCGAATATCAACCCATGGCCATGACAAGGCAAGCTTCGAATGAAGATGTGGGAGGGACTTCAGTCCCGACGCCCTTCGCGGAGGGCATCGGGACTGAAGTCCCTCCCACAAGGGTCAGCACTCGATGACGTTCACCGCCAGCCCGCCGCGGCTGGTTTCCTTGTACTTGTCCTGCATGTCGCGGCCGGTGTCGCGCATGGTGCGGATCACCTTGTCCAGGCTGACCTTGTGCTTGCCGTCGCCGCGCAGGGCCATGCGCGAGGCGTTGATGGCCTTCACCGCGCCCATGGCATTGCGCTCGATGCAGGGGATCTGCACCAGGCCGCCGATGGGGTCGCAGGTGAGGCCCAGGTTGTGCTCCATGCCGATCTCGGCCGCGTTCTCCACCTGGCCGGGCGTGCCGCCCAGCGCCGCGGTGAGGCCGGCGGCGGCCATCGAGCAGGCCACGCCCACTTCGCCCTGGCAGCCGACTTCGGCGCCGGAGATGGAGGCGTTTTCCTTGTACAGGATGCCGATGGCGGCGGCGGTGAGCAGGAACTCGAACACGCCCTTCTCGTTGGCACCGGGGATGAAGCGGTCGTAGTAGTGCAGCACCGCCGGGATGATGCCGGCCGCGCCGTTGGTGGGCGCGGTGACCACGCGGCCGCCGGCGGCGTTTTCTTCGTTCACGGCCAGGGCGTAGAGATTCACCCAGTCGAGCACCGTGAGCGGGTCGCGCATGCCGGCCTCGGGCTTGGACGACAGCTCGGCGTGCAGCGCCGGCGCACGCCGGGTGACGTGCAGGCCGCCGGGCAGGGTGCCCTTCTCGCGGATGCCGCGCGCGGTGCAGTCCTGCATGGCCTGCCACAGTTCGCGCAGGCCCGAGTACACCTGGTCTTCGGTGCGCCAGGTGAGCTCGTTGGCCAGCATTACGCCGGCCATGCTCAGCTGGTGGTCGTGGCAGCGCCTGAGCAGCTCGTTGCCGGAATTGAACGGATGCGGCAGTTCGGTGGTGTCGGCGACGATGCGGTCTTCGGCCGCTTCGTCGGCGTTCACCACGAAGCCACCGCCCACCGAGTAGTAGTCGCGCGTGGCCAGCTGCTCGCCGGCGGCGTCGTAGGCCGTGAAGCGCATGCCGTTGGTGTGGAAGGGCAGCTTCTGGCGCTTGTTCATGATCAGGTCCTGCTTCTCGTCGAAGCTGATCAGGTGGCGGCCAAGCAGCAGCAGTTTCTTTTCCTTGCGGATGCGTTCGAGCGCGGCGGGAATGACGTCCGGGTCGATCTCATTGGGCCAGTGGCCCTCCAGGCCCATCAGCAGGGCCTTGTCGGTGCCGTGGCCGCGGCCGGTGAGCGCCAGTGACCCGAACACCTCGGCGCGCACGCGCGCGGTCCTGGCCAGCGCGCCGCTTTCCTCCAGCCAATGGCTGGCGAAGCGCGCGGCGGCGCGCATCGGCCCCACGGTATGCGAGGACGACGGCCCGATGCCGATCTTGAAGAGGTCGAAGACGCTGACGGCCATGGCGATGCGAGGTTCCGGCGGAGTGGCCGTATTCTATGCATCATTCCCGCCAACCAGACTGTACGCCGGCGAACGGCGCCACCCGATGAAGCTCACCCTGATCCAGCGCGACGACTGCCATCTGTGCGACCAGGCCTGGGAGTGCCTGGCGGCGGCCGGCGTGGCCGATTTCGACCCGCTGTGGATCGACGACGACCTGGGGCTGCAGGCCCGCTACGGCGAACGCATTCCCGTGCTGCGGCGCGAGGACACCGGTGCGGAGTTGGATTGGCCGTTTGATGCGGCGGCGGTGCGGGTGTTCGTCGCCGCATAAGGGTGTCGGGACTGAAGTCCCTCCCACAAGGGGTTGCGCCGCCATTGTGGGAGGGACTTCAGTCCCGACGCTTTGAATCCCTCACTTGGCCACGGCCACCAGCACCAGGCGCGTACTCACCTTCACCGCATCGGGCAGCAGCTCGGTATCGGTCCAGTCGCCGGTGCCCACCTTGAACGCCAGGCGGCTGATCGTGGCCGTGCCCGCCAGCACCGGCTTGGCGCCCGGCGTCCAGGTGAAGGTGAGCGGCACGGGCTTGCTCACGCCGCGCAGGCTCAGCGTGCCCTCGGCGACGAAGCGGTTGCCGCCCAGCGCGCGGAAGCGCGTGGCCACGTAGCGCGCTTCGGGCACGCCGGCGGCGTCGAAGAACTCGCTGCCCAGCAGCATCTCGTCGCGCTCGGCGTTGGCGGTGTTGGCGCTGGCCAGCACGATGCGCACGTCGAAGCGGCTGCCGGCCAGGTCCGCCGGATCGAAGCGGATGGCCGGCGTGAACTTCGCGAACGAGCCTTCGAACGCTTCTTCCTGGTAGGTCGCCGTGAAGCCCAGCGTGGAGCCGGGCTGCGCGCGGTAGTTGGCCGCCTGAGCGCCGGTGGCCGCCAGCAGCAGCGCAATCAGCAGGAATGGACGCATGGTCAGGCTCCGGTGGAGTTGTCGCGCGCGGCGGGCGCCGGCGGTTTGATCAGGGGCAGCATGCGCGCCAGCGTGCGGTCGCGGTCGAAATAGTGGTGCTTGAACGCCGCCAGCGCGTGCAGGGTGACGATCGCGGCCAGCACGAGGAACAGGGTTTCATGTGCGGCCAGGGCGAACGCCTTCACGTCGGCGTCGTAGCCGCTGAGCTTGGGCAGCGCGAACAGCCCGAACCACTTGAGCGGGAAGCCCGACGCCGAGTTGTAGAGCCAGCCGCTCACCGGCATCGCCAGCAGCACCAGGTAGAGCGCGCCATGGGTGGCGCCCGACGCCCACGCCTGCCAGCGCGGGGTGCCCGGCACCGGCTGCGGCACGCCGGCGAACAGCCGCCACAGCAGCCGCGCCACGGTCAGCGCCAGCACCGTGAGGCCGATGCTCTTGTGCAGGCCGTAGACCTGGATCTTGGTGGGCGAATTGGCCAGCTCCTGCATCAGGAAGCCCACAACCACCAGGCCCAGGATCATCAGCGCCGTGAGCCAGTGCAGCGTGATGCTGACGCCGCCCCAGCGGTCAGCGAGGTTCTTGATCGGCATCGGCGGTCTCCGGCGTGGGGGTAGGCGTTTGGTCGCGGCCGCGCTGGGCCTCGACCTCGATCATCAGTTCGACTTCGTCGCCGACCAGGCGGCGCCAGGCGTCCATGCCGAATTCGCTGCGCCTGAGCGTGCCGCTGGCGGAAAAGCCCGCCGTGCGGCGCAGCGTGAGCGGGTGGCGCTTGAGCGCGTTGAGCTGAACGTCCAGCGCCACCTCGCGGCTCACGCCGCGCAGCGCCAGCTGGCCGAACACGCGGGCCTTGCCGGCTTCGCCGGGTTCGACGCGGGTGGACACGAAGCGCGCCGAGGGCTGTGCGCCGGCGTCGAGGAACGTGGGATCGAGCACCTTGTCGCGCCAGCGGTCGTCGCCGATGTCCAGCGTGGCCAGCGGGATGGTGACGTCCAGGGTGGCCGTGGACCAGTCGTCGGGGTCGAAGCGCAGCTCGCCGGTGGCGCCCGAGAAGGTGCCGATGGCCTTGGAGAAACCCGCGTGGTCGATCCGGAAAGCCACGCGTGTGTGCACCGGATCGAGCTGGTAGGTCTCGGGGGCGGCCTGCGCCAGGCCAGCGGCACCGACGAGGAGCAGGGCGGTCGCGGCGCGCAGCAGGCGGGGCATGGGGTTTCTCCTACTCCCCCGGAGCGGGAGCCCGGCTAGTCTAGGCCGACCGGGTGAATGGAGGGTGCATGGCGGCGAAACCCAATGTTGCAGGCCTGCTCGCGCTTGGCCTGGCGTTGCTGGCGTGGCTGCCTGCGGCCTTCGCCGAGGCGTCGTCGGGCGCGGCGGCCATCGAGTCGATCCGCGTGGAGCGCGATGGTCGCGAGCTGGCGCTGGATCCGTCCGGCCCGATGCTGCGCCTGTTCGCCACCGACCGCGACGTGCGCGTGCGCGTCAGCCGCGGCGATGCGGCGGCCGCCGGCCAGGCGCCGCCGCGCCTGTGGCTGCAGGGGCACGATCCGGGCTGGGTCGTCGTGCCGCCGTCGGGTGAGCTCGTGTATCCGCGCCTGTCGCCGGGCCGCCTGCGCCTGCACCTTTCCGAGGTCGGCGCGGACGGGCGCTGGACCGGGCGCGCCGCCCTGGTGCTGCTGGTCGAGCCGCCGTGGTGGCGCACGCAGGCGGCGCTGGCCTCGGCGGGCCTGCTGCTGCTGGCCGCGGGGGTGTGGCTGGCGTGGATGCGGCGCGCCCGCCAGCGCCGGCGCCAGGCGTGGCAGTTGGCGCAGGCGCGGCAGCAGCTGGCCGAGCAGCACAGCGAAGCCAAGAGCCGCTTCCTCGCCACGCTGGGCCATGAAATACGCACGCCCATGACCGGCGTGCTCGGCATGGCCGAGCTGCTGCAGGGCAGTGCGCTCGACCCGCAGCAGCGGCACCAGGTGGAGGCCATCCAGCGCGCGGGCCGGCACCTGCTGCGGCTGGTCAACGACGCGCTCGACCTGGCCCGCATCGAGGCCGGCAAGCTGGTGCTCGACGATGCGCCCTTCGAACTCGCGCCGCTGCTGCAGGATGTCGAAGGGCTGCTGCAGCCGCTGGCGCAGGCCAAGGGCCTGGCCTTTTCGCTGCAGTGCCACCCGGGCCTGCCGCTGGCCCTGCGCGGCGACGCCACGCGGGTGCGGCAGATCCTGTTCAACCTGGGCCACAACGCCATCAAGTTCTGCGAGCACGGCGGCGTGGCGGTGGAGGTGGCGGCCCGGCCGGGGCCGGGGCTGGTGCTGACGGTGCGCGACACCGGCCCGGGGCTGGGCGAGGAGCAGCAGGCGCGGCTGTTCCGGCGCTTCGAGCGCGGTGCGATGCGCGACGGCGACCACGGCGGCGGCAGTGGCCTGGGGCTGGCGATCTGCCGCGAACTGTCGGCGGCGATGGGCGGCGTCATCCGCGTGCACAGCGAGGCCGGGCGCGGCGCCGAGTTCGTGGTCGAGCTGCCGCTGGCGGCGGCCGACGCGCCGCTGGCGGCGGCGCCGGCCCGCGCCGTCATCGCGTCGCCGGCATCGGCCATGCAGCTGCTGCTGGTGGAAGACGATGCCGTCGTGGCCGAAGTGGTCTGCGGCCTGCTGGCCCGGCTGGGCCATCGCGTGGTGCATGCCCCGCATGGCCTGGCGGCGCTCGCCGAACTCGAACTGGCCCGGTTCGACCTGGCCCTGCTCGACCTCGACCTGCCCAGCATCGACGGGCTGGCGCTGGCGCGCCTGATCCGCGGCAAGGGGCTGGTGCTGCCGCTGCTGGCGCTCACCGCGCGCGCCGATGCGGAGGCCGAGCCCGCGGCGCGCGCGGCGGGCATGGACGGTTTCCTTCGAAAGCCGGTGACCGGCGACATCCTGTCGGAGGCGATCGCCGCCGCCGTGGCGTGAAAGGGCCGGGCAGCGCCGGCCCGCGGGGTCAGCCGGCGCGGCTCAGGTCGTGCACGGCGTCCACCAGCACGCGCACGCTGTCCGGGTCCGTGTCGGGCGACATGCCGTGGCCGAGGTTGTAGTCGTGGCCCGCGCGCGAACCACCGTTGGCCGCGGCGTAGTCGTCCAGTGCACGGCCAGCCTCGGCCCGGATGACGTCGTGAGAGGCGTACAGCGTGGTCGGGTCGAGGTTGCCCTGCAGCGCGACGCGCCCACCGGTGCGGCGGCGGGCCTCGCCCAGCGACACGGTCCAGTCCACGCCCAGGCCTTCGCTGCCGCAGGCGGCCAGTTCTTCGAGGTAGGGCGCGTTGCCCTTGCCGAACAGGATCAGCGGCGTGCGCTCGCTGCCTTCGCCTCGCGGCAGTTCTGCGGCGATGCGCTGCAGGTAGCGCAGCGAGAACTCACGGTAAACGTGCGGGGCCAGCACGCCGCCCCAGGTGTCGAACACCTGCAGCGCCTGCGCACCCGCGGCGCGCTGCGCGGCGAGGTAGGCGATCACCGCGTCGGTGGTGACTTCCAGCAGCCGGTGCAGCGCGGCCGGCTCGTTGAGCGCCATCGACTTGATGCGCGCGAAGTCCTTGCTGCCGCCGCCTTCCACCATGTAGCAGGCCAGGGTCCAGGGGCTGCCGGAGAAGCCGATCAGCGGCACGCTGCCGTCGAGTTCGCGGCGGATCAGGCTCACGGCGTCCATCACGTAGCGCAGCGAGCTGCCCATGTCGGGCACGGCCAGCCTGGCGATGTCGGCCGGCGTGCGCACCGGGCGCTCGAACTTCGGGCCTTCACCGTCGGCGAAGTACAGGCCCAGGCCCATCGCGTCGGGCACGGTGAGGATGTCGGAGAACAGGATGGCGGCGTCGAGCTCGAAGCGGCGCAGCGGCTGCAGGGTCACTTCGCAGGCCAGCTCGGGATTCGTGGCCAGGCCCATGAAGCTGCCGGCCTGGGCGCGGGTGGCGCGGTACTCGGGCAGGTAGCGACCGGCCTGGCGCATCAGCCAGACGGGCGTGCAGTCCACGGGTTCGCGGCGCAGGGCGCGCAGGAAGCGGTCGTTCTTGAGGGTCACGGCGGTCATTCCATCAACGGGGTGCGTCGGCACCTTGGGCGAACATCACCAGGAAACCCTTGCGGACCTGGGCGTCGCGGGCTTTCTCGAAGGCCAGCAGGGCGGCGTCGCGCTCAAGGTACTGCTCGCGCTTGAGCGAGGCCTTGCCGCCGATCTGGCCGGTTTCGCGCAGCAGCGTCCAGCCGCCCAGCAGGTCCTGCTGGAGCATCAGCTGGACATACTTGGGCGCCTCGCCGGCGGCAGGTTTTTGCTGGAGCAGGAGTCGCATAAGCCGCCATTGTAGCCGCAACCCTGTGGGAGGGACTTCAGTCCCGACGCCCTTCGCCGACAAGCGTCGGGACTGAAGTCCCTCCCACAGGGGGATGGGCTCAGGGCTCGAGGATGGGCAGGATGTCGGCGTCGGACACGCCGTTGACCACCTCGGCCCGGCCCAGGCCCGACCACAGGATCAGGCGCACCGCGCCGGAAACGGCTTTCTTGTCCAGGCGCATGCGCGCCAGCAGGGCCTCGCCCGACAGCCCGCCGGGCAGCTCCACCGGCAGGCCCAGCCGCTCGAGCAGCGCGGCCAGCCGGGCGGTGTCCGACCACGGGGCGCGGCCCAGGTCGGCCGACAGCCGGGCGGCCAGCACCATGCCCACCGCGATGGCCTCGCCGTGCAGCAGGCCGCCGTAGCCCTGCTCGGTTTCGATGGCGTGGCCGAAGGTGTGGCCGAAGTTGAGCAGCATGCGTTCGCCCTGCTCGGTTTCGTCGCGGGCGACGATGCCGGCCTTGTGGGCGCAGCTGGTGGCGATGGCGTGCGCCAAGGCCCCGGGGTCGCGGGCCAGCAGGGCCTCGGCGTTTTCTTCAAGCCAGCCGAAGAAACCGGCGTCGCCGATGGCGCCGTACTTCACCACCTCGGCCAGGCCCGCGCGCAGCTCCCGCGCGGGCAGGGTGTCGAGCGTGGCCACGTCGGCCAGCACCGCGGCGGGCTGGTGGAAGGCGCCCACCAGGTTCTTGCCCTGCGGCAGGTCCACGGCCGTCTTGCCGCCCACCGCAGAATCCACCATGGCCAGCAGGGTGGTGGGCAGCTGCACGAAGCGCACGCCGCGCATCCAGCACGCCGCCGCAAAGCCGGCCAGGTCGCCGACGACGCCGCCGCCCAGCGCCACCACGGTGGCGTCGCGGCTGGCGCCGAGCGCGGCCAGCGCCGCCATCACGTCGCCGAAGCGCGAGAGCGTCTTTTCCTGTTCGCCCGCGGGCAGCACTAGCGTGCCGGTGGCCTTGCCGGCCAGCGCGGCCTGCACGCGGGCCAGGTAGTGCGGCGCGACGTTGGCATCAGTCACCACCAGCGCGTGGCGCCCGGTGACCAGGGCCGCCAGCGCGTCGGGCGCATCGAGCAGGCCGCGGCCGATGCGGATCGGGTAGCGGCGATCGCCCAGCTCCACCTG
>JAPLSJ010000013.1 GCA_026398695.1 Arenimonas sp. | reverse complement strand
CAGTCGGCGAAGGTGCGCAGCATGTCGGCTTCGGCGGCCAACGTGGTGGTGGTGAGCTGGCGCAGCCGCAGCCCGCCGACGCGCCAGTCCGCCGCGCCGACCATGAAGGCACGCGTGCCGGTGCCGCCGGCCAGGCCGGTGGTTTCGGTGTCGAAGTGCAGCAGGCGTTCGCGCTGGATCGGGCCCAGCTTGGCAAAGGCGGCGTCTAGCACGGGCGGGGTGTCGTGCCAGGCGATGTGTTCTTCGGTGAAGAACAGGCCGGGTGCGATCTCTTCGCCCGGCACGTGGCGGTCGGTGGCAACCGGGCGCGGCGCGGCGGCAAGCCGGGGCGCGGTGGCCCTGGCGCGGATGCCGAGCAGGCGGCGGATGTGCTCGGGCACCTCGGGCCGTGGCCTCGGCGGCGAAAGCGGGTCGGCGGGTTCGAGCCACGCCGGGGCGTGCGCCGCGCGGTGTGCGGGCGGATGCACGGCCACGGCCACGCCCGCGTCCTGGCGCAGGCGGCGCAGTTTTTCCAGGACGTCACTCATGGGCGGTGCCGTCGTGTGTGGTCGTGACGTTGTCATCGGGAAGAAGTGCGCCTGGCCCCGTTTCCTGCAGCAGCGCCAGGACGCGGGCGGCGAGCTGTTTGGGCGGGGCGACGGAGGTTTCGTCGGAGGCCAGCACGGGGCCGACGCAGGCGGGGCAGCCGGCGGGGCAGTCGCAGGCCTGCAGCAGCTCGCGGGCGCGCTGCAGCAGGTCGGCGCGACGCCCGTACAGCGGCTCGCTCAGGCCGATGCCGCCGGGGTAGGCGTCGTACAGGTACACGGTGGGGATGAACTGCTCGGGCGCGGCCGGATCGAGCGGCTTGCCGTCGCCGCCGCGCAGCTGGCCGCGGCCGCGGCCGTCGCTGGACGCGAACCAGGCGCCGTCGCCGCTGCCCACGGCCTTCTGCAGGTCGCGCGCCTCGGCCATCACCGACACGCTGGCGACGATGTGCAGCGCGTAGGCCGCGCCCAGGAAGCCGTCCAGCGCGTCCTGCCGCGAGGGGAACGCCGCATCCAGCACCGCCGACGGCAGCTGCCACCACACGGCCGTGGTGTGCAGCTCCTGGTCGGGCAGGGTGACCGGGCCGTAGCCGATGTTTTCGTGGGTGTAGTAGCGGATCTTCTTGTAGCCCGACACGCGCCGCACCACGTGCACTTCGCCGTGGTGGGTGCTGCCCTGCCCGGCGATGGCGCCGTCGAAGCGTTCGAGCACCTTGAGCTTGGTGTAGTCAATCGCGTCGGTGTAGTAGTCGACGTGGGTGCGGGTGACGAAGGCCTTGCGGCCGTCCCAGTCGAGCTTTTCCACCTGGTAGGGCACCGACTGCACCATGTGGATGGCGCCCTCGTACAGCGTGAGCGCGGCGGCGCTGTAGTCCACCTCGGCGATGATCACCTGCTTGCCGTCGGTGCGGTCCACCACCACGAAGTTGCCGTCGGCCACCGAACGCAGGCCCACGGCGTTGGCCGGGTAGCTGTCGGCGATCCACTCCCAGCGCTCGCCTTCGGCGTGCACCACTTCGGTTTCGGCCAGCAGCTCCAGGTAGGGCGTGGCGTCGACGGGGCCGAAGGTTTCGCCGCGAAGGAAGGGCAGCTCGAACGCGGCGCAGCGGATGTGGTCGAGCAGGATCAGCGGCTGGTCGGCGTGCAGCCGCGCGTGTTCGGGCGGCGCGCCTTCGAAGAACTCCGGG
>JAPLSJ010000028.1 GCA_026398695.1 Arenimonas sp. | reverse complement strand
GGTCGCTTTTGAAAACATGCCCTGGGTATTCACCCAGGGCATTTCATTGATTACCAGACCACCTCGGCCATCGAGCAGTTCAGGCCCGAGCCGATGCCCAGCAGGGCCACGCGGTCGCCCTTCTTCAGGCGGCCCATGTCGCGCAGCTTGCTCAGCACGATCGGCACCGAGGCCGGGCCGATGTTGCCGTGCTCGGCGAAGATGGTGAGCACCTTCTTGGGGTCGATGCCGAAGGCCTTGATCATGGCCTGCGTGTGGACCTGGCTGACCTGGTGCACGACGAATTCGTCGAGTTCGTCCACCACCCAGCCCAGCGCCTGGCGGGCCGAGGCGAAGGTGAGCGTGGCCAGCTTCAGGCCTTCGATCAGCAGCATGCGGGTGTCGGTGACCATGCGGTCGAGGTTGCCGCGGCACAGGGTGTTCCACTGCGTGGCGGCCTTGGTGACGCCGCCGCGGTAGCGCGGGGCATCGGGCGTGAGTTCGGTGCGCGAAAGCACCATCGCCGCGGCGCCGCAGCCCAGGGTGAGGGTGGCGAGTTCGTTGCGGAACTGTTCCTCGGTGACGTCCGGGGCCTTCATCCGGTCGAGCGTCTTCTTGTAGGCGAGGTTGGCGGTTTCGCCGTCCACCACCAGGGCGTAGTCGATCTCGCCGCGCTCGATCATGCGGCTGGCGATGTCCATGCCGTTGAGGAAGGCCAGGCAGGCGTTGGCGACGTCGAAGTTCTGGCAGTTCTCGCCCATGCCCAGGTTGCCGGCGACGATGGACGCCGTGGACGGCTCCAGGTAGTCGCGGCTCACCGAGGTATTCACCAGCAGGCCGATCTTGCTGCGGTCGACGCCGGCGTCGGCCAGGGCCTTCTCGGCCGCCAGGGTGGCGGCGTCGCTGGCCTGGGTCTCGTCGTCCCAGAGACGGCGGGCCATGATGCCGGCGATGTCCTGCAGTACGTCGGTCTTGATGCCGAGCCGGTCCATGGTGGGCTTGAGCTGGACATTGATGTCGGCCGAGCTCAGCCGATGCGGGGCATCGATGTGCGCGAGGCCGGCGATGGAAACGTGCTGGAACAACATGGACGGGTTCGCCTGAGGGGAAACCCGTCAAAGTTACTCGTTTCGGGCCTCCGCCTCAACTTTGGCGGCCGGCGGATGTGAAGAAGCGGGGCCTGGGCCTCACTCTTCGATCGGGTAGGTCTCGGCGGTGCCCTCGGCCACGGGCTTGGCCACCGGGGCCCGGCCGACGGTGGCGCCGGCGCCGCAGCGGAAGGCCAGGAAGCGCTGTTCGCCGCCCGCAGGCTCGCCCTTGGGCTGCACGGTGTCGGCCTGGAGGCTGGGGGCCTCGTTGCGTGCCAGGGTCTCGAGCTCGTCGCGGACCCGCAGTTCGTTGCGCTCGTAGGGGCCCAGCGCGTTCTTCACCGACACCGAGACTTCACCGCGCTTCTCGCAGGCGCCCAGCGACTCGGTGGCGCCGGCGACGCGGACTTCCTTGGCGCCCTCGGCCATCTTCACCCAGGTGCAGCCGCCCAGCGAGGCGACGATGACGGCACAAAGCAGCAGCTGACGCATGGCGCTTCCTTCAAAAAAGAACACGGGCGGGATTGTCGCCCCGCCCGTGCTGAACCAGCAATGAGCGCAAACGCTTACTGGGCGCTGGCGGCCGGCTTGGCGGCGACGGGCTTGCCGTCGGCGTCGATCACCTGCACTTCGCCGATGCCGAGGGCGCGCACGCCCGCTTCGATCTTCGACAGGTCACCCACCACCACCCAGGTCAGCGACTCGGGCTTGAGCGTCGTGGCCGCAGCCTGCACCACGGCCGGGGTGAGCGCTTCAATCTTGGCGCGGCGCTGCACCACGTAGTCGTCGGGACGGTTGAAGCGCACGATGCCGCCGATGGCGCCCATCACGGCCGTCGCCGTCTCGTAGGAGCCGGGCAGGCTGCGGATCTCGGTGGCCTGGATCTTGGCGACTTCGGCGGCGGTGGCCGCTTCGGTGCCGTTGGCATAGGCGGTGATCTCACGCTGCATCTCGGCGATGGACTCGGCGGTCTTGTCGATCTGCACCGCCGCGAAGGCCAGCCACGGGCGCTGGCCCTTGGCGCCCTGCACGAAGCTGTAGGAGCCGTAGGCCCACTGCTTGTCCTCGCGCAGGTTCATGTTCAGGCGCGAGCTGAATTCGCCGCCGAGCACGGAATTGGCGATCTCGAACTCGGTCGCCTGGGCGTCCATGGTCGAGGGCACGGCCTGCCCGACGAACACGTTGGCCTGGATGGCCCCCGGCTGGTCGACCAGGAACACGCGCGGCTTGGACGGCAGCGCGACGGCCGGCACGGCCACCGGCGTGGGCGCGGTGCCCTCGCCCTTCCAGCTGCCCAGGTGCTTTTCAAGCACCGGCATGATCTCGGCCAGCGTGGTGTCGCCGGTCACGATCAGGGTGGCGCCTTCCGGACGCACCCAGGCCTTGTGGAAGGCCACCAGGTCGTCGCGGTTGAGCGAGGCGATGGACGCTTCGCTGCCGGTGCCGCTGAACGGGATGGCGTAGGGATGGCCCTCGCCGTAGATCAGCGGCGGCAGCAGGCGCTGGGCGGCCGAGTTCGGACGCGCCTTTTCCTGCTTGATGGCGGAGATCCAGCTGGCGCGCACGCGCTCAATTTCCTTGGCATCGAAGGTCGGCTGGGTGAGCATCTGCGCGAACAGCGCCACCGACGGGTCGAGGTTTTCCTTCAGGGCCGACAGGAAGGCGTTGCCGCCGTCGAGCGCCGAGCCGGCACCGAGGTTGGCGCCCAGCGCTTCGGCGCGGTCGGCGAAGCCAAGCGCGTCGAGATTGCCCGCGCCTTCGTCCAGCATGCCCAGGGTGAAGCTGGCGGTGCCCAGCTTGCGGCCCACGTCGGCCACGTAGCCGCCGGGCAGCTCCAGGCTCATGGTGACCACGGGGATGACCTTGCGTTCGGCCAGGATCACCTTGATGCCGTTGCTGAGCGTGGCGCGCTGCAGCTCGGGGAAGCTCAGCGCCGGGAACTGCGTGGTCTGCGGCACGCCCTTGCTGCGGTCCACGTCGGTGGCCACGGTGGTGAACTTCGGGTCGGCGCCGGGCACCGGCGCCATGGCGGGATGGGACTTGGACTCTTCCTCGACGGTGGCCACGCGCTCACCCGGGGTGATCACGATGGTGTGGTCGCCGCGCGAGAGCCACTTCTTGCCGGCCGCGGTGAGGTCGGCCGCGGTGGCGGTCTCGATCACGTCCAGGCTTTCGCGGAAGCAGCCCGGGTCGCCGGTGTACACGGCGCACTCGGCCAGCGCGTCGGCCTTGCCGCCGAAGCCGCCGATGCGCTCGATGCCGCGCACGAAGCCGGCCTTGAACACGGTGCGGGCCTGCTCGAGCTCGGAGGCCGTGGGGCCTTCGGCGAGCAGCCTGGCCAGTTCCTCGTCCACCGCCTTCTCGACGGTGGCGACGTCCACGCCCTGCTTCACGTCCACCTGGATGAAGAACAGGCCGCCCAGCAGGTTCGACCAGGCCGCGGTGGAGACGTTGTCGGCCAGCTTGTCCTGGAACACCAGGCGCTTGTCCAGGCGCGAGCTGCGCGAGCCGCCCAGCACCTGCGACAGCAGCTGCAGGCGCTCGACGTCGGCCTGGCCGTACTCGGCGGTGTTCCAGGCGCGGTAGACGCGGGCCTGCGGCACCTTGTCGGTCATGGTTTCGCGGGTGGACGCGGTGCGCGGCGCCGGATCGACCTTCGGCTGTTCCATCGTCGGGCCGGCCGGAATGTCGCCGAAGAAGCGGGTGACCTTTTCCTTGGCGGTGGCGACGTCGATGTCGCCGGCCAGCACCAGCACGGCGTTGTTGGGGCCGTACCAGGTCTTGAAGAAGCGCTGCACGTCATCGAGCGAGGCGGCGTTGAGGTCGCTCATCGAGCCGATGGTGGACCAGCTGTACGGATGGCCCTTCGGGTAGCTGGCCTTGAGCAGGCGCTCGTAGAACTGGCCGTACGGGTTGTTCTCGCCCTGGCGCTTTTCGTTCTGCACCAAGCCGCGCTGCTCGTCCAGCAGCTCCTGGGTCACCGCGCCCACGAAGTGGCCCATGCGGTCCGATTCCATCCACAGCGCCATGTCGAGGGCGGTGGTGGGCACGTTCTGGAAATAGTTGGTGCGGTCGGAGTTGGTGGTGCCGTTCTGGTCGGTGGTGCCGACCAGTTCGAAGGGTTCGAAGAACTCGCCCTGGTAGTTTTCGCTGCCCTGGAACATCAGGTGCTCGAACAGGTGCGCGAAGCCGGTGCGGCCCGGCAGCTCGTTCTTCGAGCCCACGTGGTACCAGATGTTGACCGAGACGATCGGCGCCTTGCGGTCGGTGTGCACGATCACGCGCAGGCCGTTGGGCAGGGTGAACTGTTCGAAGGCGATGTCGGCGCGGGCCGGCTGCACGGCCTGGGCCTGGGCGACGGGGGCATGCAGCGGCGAAAGGCCGGCGAAGGCCAGGCCAAGGGCCAGGGCGAGTGCGCTGGCGCGCGGGCGACGGATCGAGGTCATTCGGGTACCTTGCAGGGGCGGCCGGACATGCCGGGGGACCCGAAGGGTAGCCTGCCTTGACGAGCCATACACTAGGCCAAAGGCCATAGTCGGCACATGGACAAAAGCCCTTCACACCGCTCGCTCGTCACCGGCGCCAACCGCGGCCTCGGCCTGGAGCTCGTGCGCCAGCTGCTGGCCCGCGGCGGCCGGGTGGTGGGGTCGTGCCGGCGGCCGGCGGAAGCCGTCGCGCTGCAGTCGCTGGCCGCCGCCCACCCGGGGCGCCTGCACGTGCTGGCGCTGGAGGTGGACTCGGACGCCAGCCGGATGGCCTTCGCGCGCGAGGTTGCCGACCTGTTCGAGGGGCTCGACCTGCTGGTGAACAACGCCGGCATGCTGGCCCCGGGCGAGCGGTTCGGCGACCTGGACGCCGCCGTGCTGCAGCGCACGCTGGCCACCAACACGGTGGCGCCACTGATGCTGGTGCAGGCGCTGGCGCCGCTGCTGCAGCGCGGCGCGAGGCCGCGCGTGCTCAACATCAGCTCGGCGCTGGGCTCGATCGGCCGCGCCGACAGCTTCCACAGCCCGACCTACCGCATCAGCAAGGCCGGCCTGAACATGGCGGGCGTGATGATGGCCCAGGCCGTCAATCCCCTGGGCATCGGCATCATCACCGCCAGCCCGGGCTGGGTGCAGACCGACATGGGCGGCGGCAGCGCGCCGCTGACGCCGGAAGAATCCGTCGCCAGCCTCCTGCGGCTGGTGGACGACCTGCCCGGCGTCCCGGCCGGGGAATTCCTCGACCGCACCGGCGAGCCGCTGCCGTGGTGACCCGGCTGCTGGCCTTCGCGCTGGTGCTGGCCGCGCTGCCGGCGCAGGCCGCGCTCACGTTCGAAGAAGGCGTGGCGCGCGACCCCGGCAGCCTGGCGCTGCTTTACCGCGAGCACCACCTGGTGCGGCGCGCGGACGGCAAGCCCACCGAGCGCCTGGTGATCTACCGCTGCGCCGACGGCACGCCGTTCGCACGCAAGCGGGTGGACTACCGCGGCTCGGTGCTGGCGCCGGAGTTCAGCTTCGAGGACGCGCGCCAGGGCTATCGCGAAGGGCTGCGCCGGGAAAGCGTCGGCGGCGTGGGCACGGTGTGGGTGCGCGATGGCGTCGGCGAGAGCGAGCGCAGCGCCACGCTCGACGATCCCGCGGCGCGGCTGGTGGCCGATGCGGGCTTCGACGAATTCATCCGCCGGCACTGGCAGCCGCTGGTGGCGGGGCAGTCGGTGCCGCTGCGGTTCGCGGTGCCGTCGAGGCTGCAGTCGCTGGGCTTCAAGGTGGACCGGCAGGACCCGCAGCAGCTGGGCCAGGAGCAGGCCGAGACGTTCCGGCTCAGGCTGGGTGGGGTCCTGGGCTGGATCGCCCCGCATATCGACGTGGCCTACGGCCGCGAGAGCCGGCGGCTGCTGCGCTTCGAAGGCCTGAGCAACCTGCGCAGCGACGATGGCCGCTCGCAGCTGGTGGCGCGCATCGAGTTTCCGGCGCCGGCCGTGCAGGCCGCCGAGGCGCAATGGCGCACGGCCGAACGCCAGCCGCTGTCCGCCTGCCGCGTCCGGGCCTGAGGGCGGACACCGGCGGACAGGCGGGCTGGCGTCGCATGTCTCTGTTTTTCATGGCTTTGATGGATGGCACGGTTCCTGCTGAGGCTACTCATTCGTCCCCCCAGGAGGCCCGCCATGCGCCTGTCCACCCCTCTTCGCCGCTGCGTGTTCGCCCTGCCGCTGCTGATCGTCGCGGCCGCGGGCGTCGCCCACTACGACCGGCCGGCCGCTCCGGCCCTGCAGGCCTGGGTGCCGTCAGGCGACGACTGCGCGGCGCCGTCGCGGCCGCTGGGCGCGCGCGGCCTGGTGCGCATGCCCGGCGACCTGAGCCCGTTCACCCGCCGGTTGCGCTGCGCGGGCTGAGGCCGCGGCGACGATAATGCCGGGATGATCAACGTCATCCTGTTCGAACCCGAGATCCCGCCCAACACGGGCAACATCATCCGCCTGTGCGCCAACACCGGTGCCGGACTGCACCTGGTGGAGCCGCTGGGCTTCGACCTCGACGACGCGAAGCTGCGCCGCGCCGGGCTCGACTACCACGAGTCGGCGCGCCTGCATCGGCACGCTTCGCTGGCCGATTGCCTGGCCTTCCTGGGGCAGCCGCGTCTGTTCGCCTTCAGTGCCCGTGCAGGACATCGCTTCGATAGCGTCGCCTATGCGCACAACGATGCGCTGCTGTTCGGGCCAGAGACCCGCGGGCTGCCCGAGGCGGTGATGGCGGGCATCGAGCCGGCGCATCGGCTGCAGCTGCCGATGCGTCCCGGGCAACGCAGCCTGAATCTGTCCAATGCCGTGGCGGTGGCGGTTTTCGAGGCGTGGCGGCAGTCCGGATACGACGGCGCGCAGACCCATGACTGACGGCAGGGTAAGCGTCGCGGCGGCCACTCGTTAATCTCTCGTTATGGCCGCGTCAGCATACTGCGCCCTGCCCAGAGCGTTGGGCGACCCCACTAAAAAAAGGATTCACACAATGAAGCGTTCCCTTATTGCCCTGGCCCTCGTCGCCCTGCTGCCCCTGTCCGCCCAGGCTGACGACAAGCTCAGCTACACCTACATCGAAGGCAACTACGTCAACGTCGACGGCGATGCCGACGGCTTCGGCGCGCGCGGTTCGGTGGCGTTCGGCGAGTCCAACTTCTACGGCTTCGGCAGCTACAGCATGGTTGAAGTGGACGACGTGAACGTCGACATCGACCTGACCGACATCGGCCTGGGCTATGCCTTCAGCCTGTCGGACAATGCCGACCTGATCTCCGAGATCGCCTACGTCAACGCCGACGTCGACGGCCTCGGCAGCGCCGACGGCTACCGCGCCTCGGTGGGCGTGCGTGGCTCGTTCAGCGACAACTTCGAAGGCCTGGTCAAGGCGAACTACATCGACGGCAGCGACGTGGACGGCGATTTCTCCGGCACCGTCGGCGCCCAGTACAAGTTCACCCAGACCTGGGGCGTGACCGGCGAAGTCGAATTCGCCGACGGCGGCGAGACCTACCTGGTCGGCCTGCGCGCAAGCTTCTAAGCGTTCGCGCCAAGCAACAAAAAAGCCCGGCTCCGGCCGGGCTTTTCTTTTCCGGAAAACATACCAGGTACATTTTCATCGTCGCTGAGACAGCGTCTCACTGGCCGGGGAAAATGTACCTGGTATGTTTTCGTCTGTTTTCGTCAGGGTTCGAAGAGGCCTTCGGGGTATTCGGGCTTTTGCTCGCGGGCGAGCAGGAGCTTGAGGCCTTCGGCGGGCGTGATTTCCTCGTGCAGCACGCGGCGCACCAGGTCGGAGATGGGCAGTTCGATGCCGTGGCGGTCGGCCAGGCGCATCACTTCGTCGGCCGTCTGCACCGACTCCACCACCTGGCCGATCGCCGCCACGGCTTCCTTGATGGACTGGCCGCGGCCCAGCGCCAGGCCCAGCCGGCGGTTGCGGGACAGGTCGCCGGTGCAGGTCAGCACCAGGTCGCCCAGGCCCGCCAGGCCCATCAGGGTTTCGGCGCGGCCGCCCAGGGCCACGTTCAGGCGCAGCATTTCGTTGAGGCCGCGGGTGATCAGGCCGGCGCGGGCGTTGAGGCCCAGCTGCATGCCGTCGGCGACGCCGGTGGCCACGGCCAGCACGTTCTTCATCGCGCCGCCCAGCTCGGCGCCCAGCATGTCGTTGCCCGTGTAGGCGCGGAACGTGGGCCCGTGCAGCGCGTCGGCAACCTGGCCGTTGAAGGCCTCGTCGTCCGAGTGCACCGTCACCGCCGTGGGCAGGCCCTGCGCCACTTCCTTGGCGAAGGACGGGCCGGTGACCACGGCCAGCGGCACGTCATCGCCCAGCACCTGGGCAGCCACCTCGTGCAGGAAGCGGCCCGAGCCCGGCTCGAAACCCTTGGTGGCCCACGCCACGCCCGCGTGCGCGCGCCGGAACGGCGCCAGTGCATGCAGGGTTTCTGCGAACGCGTGGCTGGGGGTCACCACCAGCACCAGGTCGGCGCCGGACACGGCGGCGCCGAGGTCGCCGGTGGCGACCAGCGACGCGGGCAGCGGAATGCCCGGCAGGTAGCGGGAGTTCTCGTGGGCGGTGTTGATGGACGCGACCTGGTCCGCGTCGCGGCCCCAGATCGTCGTCGCATACCCGTTGCGGGCGATGAGCGACGCCAGCGCCGTGCCCCAGGACCCGGTCCCGAGCACGGCGATGGACGGCTTGGCGGTGCTCATCGGCGCCGCGCCCGGATCAGGCGTTGCCGATCTCGGCGGCCGCGCCCTGCTCGGCGCGACGACGCAGGCCTTCGGCGTACAGGGCCTCGAAGTTGATCGGCTGCAGGTAGAACGGCGGGAAGCCGCCCTGCGCCACCAGCTCGCCCAGGAACTGGCGGGCGTACGGGAACAGCACGTTCGGGCAGTACGTGCCCAGCATCATGTCGAGCGTGCGGTCGTCGAAGCCGGCCAGCGAGAACAGGCCCGCCTGCTGGATCTCGGCCAGGTACACGGTCTTCTCGGCCAGCTTGCAGGTGAGCGTGATGCCCAGCACCACTTCGAACACGCCTTCGCCGACGCGGCCGATCTTCTGGTTGAGGTTGAGCTCAAGCTGCGGCTGGCCCGGCTCGTTGAACACCTGGGGCGCGCCCGGCACTTCGAAGGACGCGTCCTTGACGTAGATCTTCTGGATCGCGAACTGCGCCTGGTCGGCGCCGGCGGCGCCATTGTTCTGCTCGGCCATTACGGCAACTCCGTTGGAAATCGTTGGGATGAGCCGGCGATTATCGCACGCCGGCGGGAAGTCAGGCCTTGCCCTTGGCCAGCGGGAGACCCGCGCCGGTCCAGGCGCCGATGCCACCATCGAGCACGCTGACCTTCTTGAAGCCGGCCTTCACCAGCTTCTGGGCGGTGCCCGCCGCGGTCACGCCGACGGCGCACACCAGCACCACCGGCGACTCCTTGGCTTTCGCCAGCAGCTTGCCTTCCGGGTCGACCTGGCTGGGCAGCAGGTGCCGCGAGCCGATGATGTGGCCCTTCTCGAAGTCGCCCACGCCGCGCAGGTCCACCACCAGGGCGTCCTCGCGGTTGATCAGGTCGGTGAGCTGGGCCGGGCTGACGCCCTTGAACCCGCGGAACAGCCGCATGACCTCGGTGACCACCAGCGCCAGCGTGAGGCCGGCGAGGACGAGGGAGAGCATCTGGTTCTGTTGGGCGAATTCGAGCAGGCGATCCATGGCGGGCGGGTGGTTCCTACGGCGGGGCCGGCATTATGGGCGCCGCCGGGGCCGCGGGCAAAGGCGGCTCAGCGCGCGTCGAGGTCCGGCAGGCCGCTGACCAGCCACCAGCGCTTGCCCTCGGCGTCCCAGCGCCACTTCTGGCGGTCGGTGATGACCCGCTCCACCTGGGTGTGCTTGTTGACCAGCCGCAGCTCCACCACCTGCTCGTAAAGCCCCTCGCTGGGCTCGGAGCCGGACTTCACTTCGTAGCCGGCCACCTGGAACTGGTTATAGCGCTCGATCTCGACCTCGGTCATGGGCGCCGTGCGCAGCGTTTCCGGGTCGATGAAGGCCTGGGCCGCCGTGAAGTCGCTCCAGCGCACGGCGCTGACGTAGTTGTAGAGCGTCTCGTCGCGCGGGTTGCGCTTGGCCGCCATGGAACCGCAGGCCGTCACCAGCAACAGGGCCAGGACCGGAGCGAGCACGCGCGGGATTTTGCTGTTCATGGCCGCATTATGCACAAAGGCGGCCGCGCGTCTCAGGCAGGGCGCAGCGCCGCGAACCGGCCGCTGAGTTCGGCCACCACGTTGCCGTCCGGGTCGCGCAGCGTGGCCACCACGGCGGCCCGGGCCCGGCCGCGCTCGCGGTAGGCGTGCAGGAAGGCCGGCCAGTCCACGCCTTGTTCCAGCCGCGCCTCGGCGCCCAGGTCGGCGTAGAGCGGCTTGAGGTAGCGCACGTGGCTGTCGGCCACGTAGACCTCGGCGGGCAGGCCCTCGGCCGCGAGCTTCAGGGTCAGCAGGCCCCAGCCGGCGAGGGTCATCATGCCGGCCATGCTGCCGCCGAAGGCGCAGCCCTTGTCGTTCACGTTGGCGTCCAGCGGCGCCTCCAGGCGAAGCACCTCGCCGTCCCAGGCCGCCGCCTGCACCCGCATGGCGGCGACCGGCGGCATGGCCTGCAGGTGGGCGTTGAGTGCGTCGAGTCCGTTCATGCGGTGCCGTCTTCCCGGGGGTGTGCCAAGCTGCGCGCCATGGTCAAGGCAAGGTCCGCGTCAACGTTGGCGGGATGGTACGTCATCTCGCTGCGCCCTTCGGGCGGCCACGCGCCGGTGCGCCGCGCCGCGGCCGCATGGGGTGCCACGGTGCTGCCGGTGTCCACGCTCAGGCTGGTGGCGGTGGATGCCGGCCCGGCGCTGGCGGCCGCGCTGGCTTGCCCGTTCGTGGTGTTCACCAGCCCGGCGGCCGTGCGTTTTTCCCAAGGCCCGCAGCCCATGCGGGCGCGCGTCGGCCAGCGCTGGCTGGCCGTGGGCAGCGGCACCGCCGCGGCGCTGGGCCGTGCGGGCATCGGCAGCGTGGCGGTGCCTGAAGGCCGCGCCGACTCCGAGGGCCTGCTGGCCCGGCGCGAACTGCAGTCGCTGCCCGGCACCGACGTCGGCGTGGTCACCGCGCCCGGCGGCCGCGGCCTGATTGCCGAGACGCTGGCGCAGCGAGGCGCCCGCGTCCACCTGGCGGAGGTTTACCGGCGCGCCGTGATCGTCCCGTCGCCCGCGCGCCTGCGCCGCCTGGACGAACTGCCCGGACGCAGCGCACTGATGGTCAGCAGCGCCGAAGCCTTCGAAGCGCTGTGGCGGCACTTGCCCGAAGCCGCGCGCGCCCGCCTCCGCACCCGGCCCGCGGTGGCCAGCAGTCCGCGGCTGGCGGCGATGCTGGCCGGGCTGGGTTTCGCCGCGATCGTGCCGGCGGCCGGCGCCACGCCGTCGGGCATGCTGGCCGCGCTCGCCGCGGATGTCGGTTCGGGACGCTTCCGGTAGGATTGCGGCTGGTTTTGCGTTCTCTTCGGGTTATGGACACCGTGCTCGACACCCCCCCCGACTCCCCGGCGCCGCGCGGCGCGTTTGGCATCTTTGGATGGCTGCTGCTGCTTGCCGTGCTGGCGGCTGGCGGCTACGGCGCCTGGCGGGGCTGGCAGCTGATCGCACCCCAGGCTGAAGAAGGACCCGACCTGAGCCCGGAAGCGCTGGACGCGCGCCTGCTCGAGGCCGAGCAGTCCGTCACCAGCCTGCGCCGGATACAGCAAAGCCTCGACCAGCGGCTCACCGACACCACGGCCCGCACGGGCCTGCTGCGCGACGAAGTGCTGGGCGTGGGCCAGCGCGCCGCCATCCTGGAGGACAGCCTGCGCGAGCTCTCGGCCCAGTCCGGCGAAGGCCGCGAGGCGCTGCGCCTGGATGAGGCCGAACTGCTGCTGAGCCAGGCCCAGGCCCGGCTGGCCATTGCCGGCGACCTCGACGGCGCCCTGCGCGCCACCGCCCTGGCGCGCGAAGTGCTGGAGCCGATGACCGACCCGCAGTTCATCAACCTGCGCCAGACCCTGGGCCTGGAGCTCGCCGCGCTGCGCGCGCTGCCTGCCGACCCTCGCGCCGGGGCCGCCGGCGAACTCGACGCCCTCGAGGCGCTGCTGCCCCGCCTGGCCAGCCGCGCACCGGGCGCACCGACCGTCGATTCCGGACAACGCCCGGGCTGGCAGCGCCTGGTCGATGCCGTGGTGCAGGTGCGGCCCAGCAGCAGCCAGGACCTGATTTCACCGTCCGACCGCTCCACCGGCGAAGCCGCGCTGAGCCTGGACCTGGCGCTCGCGCGCACCGCGCTGGACCGCCGCGACCAGGCGGCATTCCGCGCCAGCCTGCAGCGCGTGGACCTGTGGCTGCAGCGGCTTTACGCCGACGACGCCGCCCTGCGCGAGCGCCGCGAAGCGCTGGCCGCACTCGGCGCGCTGTCGCTGGTGCCCGACCTGCCGATGCAGGGCGCCAGCCTGCAGCAGCTGCGCGACCTTCGCCGCAGCCGGGGCGGCGGCGAGTGAACCTCTACCGCAGCCTGCTCTGGTGGCTGGCGCTGGCCGCGCTCGGCGCACTGGGCTGGAGCTGGTTCTCGCAGGACATGGGCGACGTGGTGGTGCGCTTCCGCGGGCTCACCTACACCACCACGCTGGCGTATTTCGTCGTCGCCTGGGGGCTGCTCTGGTTCGCGCTGTGGGGGCTGTGGTGGCTGCTCAAGCTGCCCATCCAGGTGTGGCGCCGGCATGCCCGCCAGCAGGCGCGCAACCGGCTGGTGAGCGGCCTGGAAGCGCTGCACCAGGGCCGCTGGCAGCGCGCCGAATCACTGCTGGCCAAGGCCGCCGAGGACGACTCCGTGCGCACGCCGGCGCTGCTGGCGGCACGCCGCGCCGCGGTGGCCGCAGGCAACGTCGAGGGCGCCGCGCTGCACCAGGCCGCCCTGCTGGCCCACGATGCGCCCAGCGCCGCACTGGAACAGGCCATGGACCTGGCCGAACTGGGCCGCCACGACGACGCGCTCGCTGCCCTGGCCACGCTCCCCAGCCCATTGCCGCCGGGGGCGCTGCTGCTGCAGGCGCGCGCGATGGCGGCGACCGGGCGGGCCCAGGACGCCCACGCCAACCTCAACACCCTTCGCCGCGAGCAGGCCCTGCCCGCCGCGCAGCTGGCCGCGCTGGAAAGCGAGCTGGCGGCCGCGGCCCTGGCCGAGGCCCAGGCCGACACGCTGCTGCAGCGCTGGAACGCCCATCCGCTGCGGCTGCAGCAGGCGCCCGCGGTGGTGGCGGCCTTCGCGCGCCGCGCCACGCAGCTGGGCTTCGAGAAGCAGGGTGCCGAAGCGCTGGCCGACGCCATCGACGCGCAGTGGGACGATGCGCTGGTGGCGCTTTACGGCCAGCTGCGCGCGGGCCGCGATACGCCGCGGCTGGCGCGCGCGGAAACGTGGCTGCCCGCGCACGGCAGCAGCCCGGCGCTGCTGGTGACGCTGGGCCGCCTGAATTTCGAGCAGCAGCAGTGGGCGAAGTCGGAAAACCTGCTGCACCGCGCGCTGGCGCAGGGCGCCGGCGCCGAGGCGTGGGAAGCGCTTGGCGACACGCTGGTGGCGCAGAACGACGGCACCCGTGCGCCGCTGGCCTATGCCAACGCCCTGCGCGTGGCCCGCGGCGAAACGCCGCTGAGCCTCGATGGCCGCAGCCTGCGCGAACAGATCGCCGACCAGGCCGTCGCCGAACGCCGCAACGAACACGGCATCCCGCAGCTTCGCTGAAACCCGTCAGCGCTCGACGATCGCGGCCACGCCCATGCCGCCGGCGGTGCAGATGGAAATGAGGGCGCGACCGGAGCCCTTTTCCTTCAGCAGCTTGGCGGCAGTGGCGACGATGCGCGCACCGGTGGCGGCGAACGGGTGGCCCAGGGCCAGCGAACTGCCCACCACGTTGAGCTTGCTGCGGTCGATGCTGCCCAGCGCCTTGTCGGCACCGAGCTTGGTCTTGCAGAACTCCTCGTCTTCCCAGGCCTTGAGCGTGCACAGCACCTGGGCCGCGAACGCTTCGTGGATTTCATAGAAATCGAAATCCTGCAGCGTGAGGTTGTTGCGCCTGAGCAGCTGGGCCACGGCCCAGGCCGGCGCCATCAGCAGGCCTTCGCCGTGCACGAAGTCGACCGCAGCGACCTGCGCGTCCACCAGGTAGGCCTGGATTTCCAGGTCGTGGGCCTTGGCCCAGTCTTCCGAGGCCAGCAGCGCCGCCGAGGCGCCGTCGGTGAGCGGCGTGGAGTTGCCGGCGGTCAGCGTGCCCTGGCCCGAGGTCTTGTCGAAGGCGGGCTTGAGCGTGGCGAGTTTTTCCAGCGAGGTGTCGGGGCGCAGGATGTTGTCGCGCTCCAGGCCGCGGAACGGCGCCACCAGGTCGGCGTAGAAACCACGCTCGTACGCGGCGGCGGCATTCTTGTGCGAAGCGGCGGCCAGCGCGTCCTGCGCCTCGCGCGGGATCTGCCATTCCTTCGCCATCATTTCGCAGTGCTCGCCCATGGACTTGCCGGTGCGCGGCTCGCCCACGCCCGGGAACTCGGGCTTGAACTCCTTGAACGAGAAGCCCTTGAACGCCTTGAGCCGCGCGCCGAAGCTGCGCGCCATGTTGGCGTCGAGCAGGCGGCGGCGCAGGCGCTTGTTCACCACGATCGGCACGTCGGACGTGGTGTCCGAACCGCCGCCGATGCCGGCCTCGATCTGGCCGAGCGCAATCTTGTTGGCCACCGTGATGACGGTGTCCAGGCCGGTGCCGCAGGCGCGCTGCAGCGTGAGGCCCGGCGTGGCCGGCGACAGGCCCGACGACAGCGCGGCCTCGCGGCCCAGGTTCCAGTCGCTGCTGTGCTTGAGCACGGCGCCCATGGCCACCTCGCCCAGCACTTCGCCGTGCAGCTTGTACTTCTCCACCAAGGCGCCGAGCGTCTTGATCGACATGCCCAGGTTGCCCACGTCGTGGTACGCCGTGTTGTTGCGGCAGAAGGGGATGCGGACGCCGCCGATGATGGCGACACGACGGGTGGGCAACATCGGCTTCACTCCTGGCGGTAACGGTGCACGGGTATGATGGGGATCATAACCCGACGCCACCGTATGCTCATGCAAAAACAGTCCCTCAGCTGCCTGGGCGCCCTGGCCATCGAACTGTCCCCCGGTGCCGACGTGGGCCAGGCACTGCTGTCGCCGGAAGCCGCGGGTGCGCTGGCCGCCCTGGTGGCGCGCGACCTGGACAAGCAGGTACCCGGCGCCGCGGCGCTGGACCTGGGGCTGGTGGCCGCACTGTTCGACCCGGTGGAACTGCTGCGCCCGGGCTATCCGCTGCATGCCGAACTCGAACGCCTGGTGGCGCGCGCCCCCGGTGCCGCCGGTGGCCGCGTGATCGGCTTCGGCGCCGGCGCCGAGGGATTGCCGGGCGCGCTCAGGCCCGCGCCCGACCACGCCCAGGGCCCGCTGCGGCTGCTGCCGCTGCTGGTGCGCGGCGATGCCGCCGCCATCGCCGACGTCGGCGACCGCATGGAACAGGTGCTGCTGGACACCGGCATGGCCGGCGCCGACACCGCGCTGATGGCCCAGGAAGGCTTCGACACCCGCATCGAACACGCGCGCCTGCTCACGCTCAACGACCTCGCGGCGATGATGGCCCTGCAGTACGAGCACGCCGGCCTGGCGCCGCTGTGGCCGCTGGTGGAAACCGCGCTGCTGGCGCCGGAGCAGGAACACTGGCTCGACGCCCCGCCCGAACCGCTGGCGCGCTACGCCAACGCGGAAGTGCGCATGGCCCTGCTCGACATCGACGCCTGGGCCGAGGGTGGCTTCGCTCCGGCCGGCGCAGATGCCGCCCGCCTGCCGCGCGCCTTCGACCAGTTCCAGATCCGCCAGCGGCAGTTCGCCGCCGTGCTCGAAGCACACGCCATACCGGTCACTTTCGACCACTGCCCGGCCGGCCGCGACCCGCGCGACGTGCTCCGGGCCTGAATCCCTGCCCAGCGTGGGCGGAGCGCGTGTAGTGGCGACCGGGCACATGCCCGACAATGCGGCATCCCTGGAGCCCACCATGCCTGCCGCCCCTCGCCTGATCGTTTCCCTGCTCGTCCTGGCCGCGGCCTGGACCCTGCCCACGCACGCTGGCGCCCAGGCCGGCATCGCGCCGGCACCGGTGGCCGCCATCGGCAGCCACTGCGGCGCGCGTGCACCCGGCGACACCCGGCCCCGCATCGGCCTGGTGCTGGGCGGCGGCGGTGCGCGCGGCTTCGCCCACGTGAGCGTGCTCAAGGAACTCGAACGCCAGCGCATCCCGGTGGACTGCATCGCCGGCACCAGCATGGGCGCGCTGGTGGGCGGGCTTTATGCGTCGGGCATGACCGCCGCCGACATCGAGCGCGAAATGCGCGCGCTGGACTGGCCGCGCATGTTCAACGACCGCCTGGAACGGCCGCAGCGCACCTATCGGCGCAAGCGCGACGACGACCTGTCGCTGATCCCGGCCAAGCCCGGCATCGGCAACGACGGCCTGAAGATCGCGCCGGGCGTGCTGTCGGGTGAGCGCGTGCTGCTGCTGCTCGAGCGCCTGACCCAGCCGGTGGCCACGCGCGGCGACTTCAACACGCTGCCGATTCCGTTCCGCGCCGTGGCCACCGACCTCAACACCGGGCAGGCCGTGGTGCTGGGCAGCGGCAACCTGGCGCTGGCAATGCGCGCCAGCATGTCCATCCCCGGCGTGTTCAAGCCGGTGATCGTGGACAAGCGCGTGCTGGTGGACGGCGGCCTGGCCAACCAGGTGCCGGTGGACGTGGTGCGGGCGATGGGCGCCGACGTGGTGATCGCCGTGGACGTGGGCACGCCGCTGGTGGCGCTGGATGAAGGCGCCAGCCTGTTCGACATCGTCGACCAGATCAGCGGCTTCATGACCGTGGGCAGCGCCCGCGACCAGCTCGACACCCTGGGCGCGAACGACATCCTGGTGCTGCCGCCGCTGGGCAACCAGGTGTCGACGTCGGATTTCGACAAGCTCGACCTGGCAATGAAGATCGGCGAGCAGGGCATGGACGCGATCCGCCCGCGCCTGGCCGCGCTGGCCGTGGCGCGCGGCGATTTCAACGAAGTGGTGGCCGCGCGCCCGGCGCCGTCCACGGAAACCCCGGTGATCGATTTCGTGCGGCTGGAAAACCGCAGCCGCTACTCCGACGAATACCTGCTGTCGCGCATCGACATTGCACAGGGCCAGCCGCTCGACACCGACCGCCTGCAGGCAAGCCTGCAGCGCATCTACGGCCTGGACACCCTGGACCTGGCGACATACGACCTGGTGGTGGAAGACGGCAAGACCGGCGTCGTGGTCAGCATCGTGCCGCACAGCTACGGCCCGAACTACCTGGAAAGCGGCCTGAGCCTGTACTCCGACTTCAGCGGCGACTTCTTCGTGAACCTGCGCCTGGGCGTGCTGCGCGCGCCGGTGAACCCGCTGGGCGGCGAACTGCGCGGCCTGGTGCAGATCGGCGACGAGCCGGGCCTGCTGCTCAACTACTACCAGCCGCTGGGCACCGACAGCGGCTACTTCACCGACCTCGGCCTGAGCTACGAAAGCCCCAAGTTCGGGCTGTTCGACGCCACTGGCGAGCGCATCGCCAACTACCGCGCGCCCAACTGGGGCGGCCAGGCCACGCTGGGCCGTGAATTCGGCAACTACGGCGCGGCCACGCTGAGCCTGCGCCGGCGCTACGGCGAGGCCGCCCTGGAGCTGGGCAACCCGCTGCTGGACGGGCTGGACTACGACGTGGGCGAGGCCGAGTTCGCGCTCACCTACGACCGCATCGACAGCAGCTACCTGCCGCGCGACGGCACCTACGCGGTGCTCAGCCACGTGGTTTCGCGCACGTCGCTGGGCGCGGACGCGGATTTCCAGCAGACCAACTTCGACGTGCTGCATGCCCGCGCCATCGGCAAGCACTCGGGCTTCGCCGGGCTGCGCTACCACGTGTCGAGCGACGTGGCGATCCCGCTGCAGAGCCAGTTCCGCCTCGGCGGCCTGACGCGCTTCTCGGGCTACCGGCCGAACGAGAGGCTGGTGCCCAACTACGCCATGGCCTACGGCGGCTACACCTACGAGCTGGGCCGCGTGCTCAGCCGCCCGGCGGTGCTGGGCAGCACCATCGAATATGGCCGCACCTGGTACGACGGCATGGACCTGGACGACGGCGAAGACGAGCTGCACGCCAGCGTCTACTTCGGCTTCGATTCCTGGCTGGGCCCGCTGCAGCTGGGCTACGGCCTGCGCGAAGGCGGCCGCGGCATCGTGCTGCTCGAACTGGGCCGCAAGCGCTGAGCCAGGCTCAGGCGCCGCGACCCCAGTAACCCATCGCGCGCCGGATCTGCAGGCTGCGCACGAAGGCGCCGAAGGGGCGCCGGCGCAGCGGCCCCAGCCGGCCTTCGAGCAGCGCCTGGGTGGCAGCGATCACCCGCGCACTAGACTGCCCGTCGCGATAGGGGTGGATCTGTCCGGCATAGGCCGCAATGGCCTGCTGCAGCGCCGGTTCGGGCGCGAACGCGCGCGCCAGCATGCCAGGCAGTGCGGCGGGGTCGTCGAAGTCGAGCATGTGCGGCTTGGGGGCGCGGTTGCGGAAAGTCACCACCGGCTTGCCCTGCACCACGAACTCCGACACCACCGACGTGGTGTCGGCCAGCAGCACGTCGGCGGCGCGCTGCGCGCTGACCAGGCGCTCGGTTTCGAAGAACGTGGCGTTGGGCCCGGCCAGCGCGCGGTAGCGTTCGAACAGCGACGTGCTGCACTTGGGATGCAGCGTGAGCAGCCAGTAGCGGTCGCCGCGCGCCACTTCGCGGGCAATCGCGTCCAACAGGTGCGGCGCGGCGCTGAGCCGCTCGGTGAAGGTGGACGCGAACATCACGATCGGCCGGCCGTGGGCCGGCTCGCGCAGCGCCCGGGTGGCCGCGTCCTCGTCGCCGAACAGCGGGTCGAGCTTGGGCCAGCCCGTTTCCACCACGGCGAAGTGGCCGTGGCGCTGCGCCAGTTCGCGGAACGGCGCGGTGGTGGCCGGCCCCTGCGTGCAGTACAGGTCGAACAGCCCGCGCACGCGGAAATGCCCGCGCGCGTCACCGCGCTTCTCGACGTTGAAGCCATGGAAGAGCTGCACCTTGGCGCCGGCAATGAACGGCGGCACCCAGTTGGCGGCGCTGTACACGGCGCTGGGCCGCCACTGCACCGCCCCGTGCACGTCCAGGTGTTCCAGCCCAGGCCAGCCGCCGCCGGCGGCGCCGTCCACGAACAGTCCGCGCACCTCGTGCCCGGCCTGGCCAAGCGCGTCGGCCAACGGCTGCAGGATCGGGATCGCGTAGCGTTCCGTGGCGAACAACAGGAACCTTGCCATCACTCCCCCGGTGGGCTCGCGCGATGCAAGCACGGCCATTATCACGCCCATGCCGGGCATCGCCTAGCCGGGCCGGACGGGCACCGGCCGCCGGGCGGGGTGACTGGACAGCGCCCCGTGACTCTTACACTATCGATGCAACGGCGAGGGCATCCTGCGTCGGGCATCCACAGGGGGCGCCATGTCATCACTCGCGGAACTCCACGCGGCATTGATCGCGCTTGGCCAGGCCGGCAAGACGGCCAAACTCTACTTCTACTACGCCGATCCGGCCGAGATGCGCCAGCAGTCCGGCTACATCTTCGTGGACGCCGGCCAGCGCTGCCACCTGTCGCTCGGCGCGCTCACGCCGCCGCAAATCGTGGCCCTGCTGCCGGGGCTGGCGTACTCCAAGATCGCGTCGCTGCCGGCACTGGCCGTGGACGCCACCGTGGCCGCCATCCCGCCGCTGTCGCTGGCCGAACTGGTGGACCACCTCGACCCCGCCAGGCAGCGCGCGCCCGAGCCGCCGGCCCCGCCCGAACCCGCGGCCGTTGCGGCCGAGCCCGCCGCACCGCCGGTAGCGGCCCCGCCGCCGCAGGCGTTCTATTCGCACATGTCCCTGCAGAAGGACGTGCTTGAGCTGCTCGAGGGCATCTATGGCATCGGCGCCTCGAAGAAGGTGGAAAGCATCGCCGCCAGCTCGCCGCCGCACCAGTACCCCGCCGATTTCGTGGCCAAGTGCCGCCAGTATGCCGCCGTGATGCTGGGCGACCGCAAGGCCGGCGAGCTGTTCTACGCCATCGAGGAAAAGGTCGCCGGCCAGCGCCACTGAGCCACGACGCCACCCCACCCCCGCGCCACGAATCGTCCACTGCAGGAGTCCGGTATGTCCGCCATGACACGCGCCATCGCTTGGGTCTGGGTGCTAGCCACCCTGATGCTGCTCGTCTTCCCGCTGCTGGGCACGGACGAATCGTTCCGGCTCTACTACTCCAATGCCCTGCAGACGCTGAGCAGCCTGGTGGCCGCGGGCGTGTGCTTCTACGCCACGTCGGCCTTCCCGCAAGGCAGCCCGCTGCGCAAGGTGTGGGCCGCCATCGGCGCCGGCGTGCTGGCCTGGGGCATCGGTGCCACCATCTTCGGCGCCTACCCGCTGCTCACCGGCGGCGAAGAAACGCCCTACCCGTACTACTCGGACGTGGGTTACCTGCTCACCGGCCCCTTCATGATCGTGGGCCTGCTGATCTTCAAGCGCGCCACCGGGCTTGAGTCGCCGCTGTGGGGCAAGCTGCTGGCCGCGGTCCTGCTGGTGGCGGCCGGCATCATGGCCTACCGCGCCAACGCCGAAGGCCTGGTGGACCCGGACCTGGCCATGAAGATCACGTCGCTGGGCTACCTGGTGTTCGACCCGCTGCTGCTGGCCGTCACCGTACTCACCGCCACCGGCTTCCGCGGCGGCGAAGTGGGCGCGGCCTGGTGGTACGCGGTCGCCGGCATCATCCTGTACTTCATCGCCAACCAGGCCTACACCTTCCTGGTGCTGGCCGAAACCTACGCCACCGGCCACCCGATCGACACCGGCTGGATGCTGGGCTTCGGCTGCATCGCCTGGGCCGCCCTCAAGACCCGGCGCCTCATGGCATGACGCCAGCGCACCGAACGGGCGCCGCATGAGCCCTCCGCCGCCGGCGCCCTTGCCCGGCTGCGGCCTGGTGGTCGGGGTCACCGGCCACCGGGATCTCCAGGCAGAGCAGCTGCCGCGGATACGCGGCCAGGTGCGGGACTTCTTCCTTGGCCTGCGTGCCGCCTACCCGGGCATTCCGCTGACCCTGCTTTCGCCGCTGGCCGCGGGCGCCGACCAGCTGGTCACCGGCGTGGCCCGCGAGCTGGGCGTACGGGTGGTGGCGGTGCTGCCCGTGCCGGCCGGCATGTATCGCCATGATTTCGAAGACGCCGCTTCGCAGGCGGCCTACGAAGACCAGCTGGCGCATGCCGAGGTGCTGGAGCTGCCGATCCTTCGCGCCAGCGACCCCGACGCGGTGGCGCGCGGTGGCCATGCCCGCGACCTGCAGTACGCGCAGGCCGGCATCTTCGCGTCCAGCCACTGCCACATCCTGCTGGCGCTCTGGGACGGCGAGGCGTCGCCGCTGCTGGGCGGCACTGCCCAGGTGGTGGCCTTCCACCTGCAGGGCAGCATGCCCGAGGCGATCGACCGGCGGCAGTCGGCCGCGGTGACGCTGGGCCTGGACGAGGAAACGCTGGTGCACCACATCCCGGTCGCGCGCCAGGGCGGCACCGAGGTCGCCGGGGCCGCACGCTGGCTCACCTCGGGCACCGAGCTGCAGTCGCATGCGGCCATTCCGCCGGCGTTCGACCAGATCTTCCGCCGCCACGGCGAATTCCTGGCCGACCGCGCGCGCTACGAGGAAGAGATCACCGCCGCCGTCGAAAGCGAGGGCTCCGACTGCCCGATCCAGCGCCAGTTCGTCGCTGCCGACTGGCTGGCCACCACGTATCGCCGCCGCGTGGGCCGCGTGCTGCTGGCCACCTACCTGGTGACGGGCATGATGGGCTTCTCGTTCATCGCCTACTCCGACATCGTTGCCCAGGACCTGATGCTTTACGTCTTCCTGGGCCTGTTCGCCATCGGCGTGGCGATCAACGCGCTGGCGCAGCGGCGCGAGTGGCACCGCAAGTACATCGACTACCGCGCCCTGGCCGAAGGCCTGCGCGTGCAGTCGTACTGGCGCCGCGCCGGCATCGTGGACAGCAGCCGCCCGTCGTTTGCCCACGACAACTTCCTGCAGAAGCAGGACGTGGAGCTGGGCTGGATCCGCAACGTGATGCGTGGCGCGAGCGTGGACGGCATGCTGGTGCCGCTGTCACCCGGCCGCGATGACCTGGCGACGGTGGTCGGCGAATGGATCGGTGCGCCCGGCGCCGACGGCCAGCTGGCCTACTACCTGGGCACCGCGGCCAAGCGCGGCGTGCAGCACCAGCGCACGCAGGTGCTGGCCATGACCTGCCTGTGGACCGGCATCGGCCTGAGCCTGGTGCTGGCGGTGTTCGCGCGCCTGATCGACGGCCAGCTGCAGAGCCTGATGGTGGCGGCGATGGGCCTGCTGTCCATGACCGCCGCGGTGCACGAGGCCTACGCCTACAAGAAGGCCGACAAGGAACTGATCAAGCAGTACCGCTTCATGGCGCGCATCTTCGGCGCGGCGCAGCGCCGGCTGGCGCAGTGCCGCAACGACGAGGAGCAGCGGCAGATCCTGCGCACGCTCGGCGAAGCGGCCCTGGCCGAACATGCGGAATGGACCCTGATGCACCGCGAGCGCCCGCTGGAGCACTCGCGGTTCTGACGCCGCGGTGTCAGCCGCGCAGGGCGGCCTCGTACATGCGGTAGCCCGCGTCCACCATGCCCAGCGCTTCGTACGTGCGCTGGGCGTTGGCGTTGTCGCGCTCGACGTACAGGCGCAGGCCGCACACCGTGGCATCGGCCTTGGCAGCGGCCAGCACGTGGGCGTAAAGCGCGGCGTACACGCCCTGGCGGCGATGCTCCGGCGCCACGTACACGCTCTGGATCCACCACCAGTCGCCGTTGCGCCAGTCGCTCCATTCGTAGGTGAGCATCAGCGTGCCGGCGACCTGGCCGTCGCGCTCGGCAACGAAGTAGGCGCCGCGCCGCGGCTGGTCGAGCACGGCGCGGATGCCCTGGTCCACCGTGCGCGGGTCGAGCGCCTTGTGCTCGGTTTCCAGCGCCATCGCGATGGCCCAGTCGCGCAGCACCGGCACGTCGTGCACGGTTGCCGCGCGGAGGGTCCAGGCGCGATCGCTCACTGTGCCGGGTCCGCTTCGGTGGGCGCGGACAGTTCGGCCTCGATGACGCCGCAGGCGATGCGCCCGCCGGCGTTGCCGGTGGGCTGGGTGGTGTAGTCGTCGGCATCGGCATGCACGATCACGCCGCGGCCGATGATGTCGAAATCGCCGCCACCGCCGATCTGCAGGCCGTCCAGGCGCTGGTCCACCGCGGCCACGCCGTCCGGGCCCGCCACCTGGTTGGGGATGTCGCCGGCGTGGTGTTCGCCGCCGCCTTCGCGGTTGCCGTGCGCCTGCGCGGACGGATTGAAGTGGCCGCCCGCGCTGGAGCCGTCGGCCGCGGTGCAGTTGCCGAACTCGTGGATGTGGAAGGCGTGCGTGGCGCCGGGCTTGAGGCCGGTGAACGAACCGGTGACGCGCACGCCGCCGTTGTCCACCTCGAAGCGCAGCTCGCCGCTGACGCCGCTGTCGCCGACCGGCATCAGGGAGGAGCGGGCGGAGGCGGGGGCCTGGGTTTCGGCCACGGGGGCGGGCTCGGGCGCCGGCGCCGGGGCCTCGACCGGGGCGGGGGCGGGCGGGGCTTCGGCCACGGGGGCCTCGGCGGGCTTGCAGGCGCTGAGCGCCAGGGCGGAGCCGAGCAGCAGCAGGGAGCGGAGGGGAGTCATGGGCGGGCCTCGTGCGTGGGACGTCACCTGAGCATGAGCCGAAAACCATCAACAAACCATCAAGGCCCGGGCCGTGGATTCAGGCACGGGCCGCCGAGGGCGGGCCACGTCACTTCGCGGCGGGAATGCGCGGCGCCGTCTCCCCGTACAGATGGATCACCGTCTTGTCGCCCTGGCCGTCGAAACTGGCCCGCACGCCGGTATCGGCGTGGATGAACGCGCGCGGGGCGCCCGCGATGGGCACCAGGGGATAGCGGTCGCCGTTGGGGAACAGCAGGGTCAGCTGGCCCTGTTCGAAAGCCACGCCCACGGCTGGGCCGTCGGGGAACTGGTAGCGGCCCACCAGGGCCTTGAGCACGGGCTCGGGCTGCGCGGTGCGCTGCACGGCGTCCTGGCGGAATGCCGGCCAGCCGTAGGCGCCCGACACCGCGGTGAAGAATTCCTGCCCCAGCGCGCTGCCCGAGTCGGCATTGGACAGGTACACGGCGCCGTTGCCGGTTTCCAGGTTGAGCGTCATGCCCGCGCGGTAGCCCACGGTGCCGCCGTAGTGGGTGATGAACACCTCGTTGCCCTCGCCGATCAGGCGGAAGCCGTAGGCGTGGCCGTCGAAAGGCGCGGCCATCAGCTCGCGGATGCTTTCCTGCGTGAAGACTTCACTCTGGCCCAGCCAGCCCTTGCGCAGTTCGATCAGAAGCAGGGCCAGGTCGCTCGGCGTCGCCCACAGGCCTGCGGCCGCCTGTTCGGGGTGGTGGTGCCAACCGCCTTCCACCGGGCGGCCGTCGGCCTGGTGCCCACGCGCGGCGCGTGCGGCGCGGGACGCCGGCAGGGGCACGGTGAAGTCGGCCTGCTTCATGCCCACCGGGGCCAGCAGCCATTCGCGCATCAGGCTTTCGAACGGAGCCTGCAGTTCGTCCTGCAGCGCGATTTCGGCCACCGTGTAGCCGCCGCCGGAATAGCGCAGCGACGTGCCGGGGGCTTCGAGCCACTCCAGTTTTTCCACGTTGGCGGGCGACTCACCGCTCACCGTCTGCACGTCGGTGGGCAGCGGCTGGCCACGCGCGTAGCCGTCGTAGCCGCCCGGCGTCAGGCCGGACGTGTGCGCAAACAGGTGGCGCCACGTGATCGGCGCCGTGACGCCCTCGGGCGCAGGCGGCAGCGGCCACGACGACAGGGAGCGGCTGACATCCGCGTCCAGGTCGATCCGCCCCGCCTGCTGAAGGCGAAGCGCCGCCAGCACCGTGGCCGGCTTGGACAGCGAACCGGCCTGGAACAGGGTGTCGCAGCCCGCGGCCACGCCGCCGGCATCGGTGTGGCCCCACGCCGCGGTCCAGTCCAGCTGGCCGTCGCGAATCACCGCCACCGAAAACGCCGGCACCTTGTGCACCGCCATGCGCGCGGCGATGTCGGCCGGGGCGGTTTCGCCGCTGAAGGCCACGCGCGGCAGCAGCGATGTTTCCACCTGCTGGCGGCGCGCCTGCGCGGTGCTGGCGGTCTGGCAGGTCCACGGCGCGGCCTGCTGCCGTTCGGCGGCGCGGCGGTGGGCATCCATCACGGCGCTGGCCAGGTGGATGCGCTGCCCGCGGCAATCGCGCAGCGTCACGTCCGTACCGCCGGGGTCCGCGCTGGTGGTGAATTCCACGCCGGGGTTCTTGCCGTCGTACCACTCGCGCACCCGGGTGACGCTGGCCACGCAATAGTCGAAGCTGGCCTGGTCGTGCCGGGCCTCCAGGCGCAGGTCGCCGCGCGGGCCGAAGACCGCCGCTGCGCTGCCGGGAATGCCGTCGTTGGAAAGGCCGACGAAGACATCGTGGCCGGGCGAGGCGAACACCTGGTCGAAGCCCATGCCCGGATAGCGCGCCAGCAGCGTCTTGCCGCGCCAGAACTCCACCGTGAAGTCGGGGAAGGCCGTGTTCTTGCGCGCGTCCACGATCTGCACGATGCGCGTGTCACCGAAGCGGGTTTCCGTGCTTTCCATCTTCGCCGGGTAGCGCCAGCTGTCGGCGCGGGCCGGACCGCCGAAGCACAGCGCGAGACCGGCAAGCACCCCGCAGGCGAGCCGCGCGCTCATGCGCCACCCCGCGCGGATACCTGGCGGGCGCGGGTGCACGGGTAGCGGATGGCGCCGCCGGTGATGGAGAAGGTCATGGCGATTCCCGGACTGGGTTTGCAGGCAAAGTACACAAGCGTTCCGGGCGCGACAATCCGGGCGGCGCCGGCTTACTTGCCGATGGGCTGGCGGCTACCATGGCAACCCATGACCGACCTGAGCACGACGCTTCGCGAGCGCCTGGGCCTTGCGCACCCCGTGGCGATGGGATTCGAGCGAGGCGACGTGATGCGCGCGGACGGTTTCGACCGGGAGCGGATCGAATACCGCGGCCTCGAAGACGACGTGATCCCCGCTTTCCTGTTCACGCCGACCGGTCGGGACCTCCTCGGCGGCGTGGTGGTCTTCCACCAGCACAACGGCGAATTCCATTTCGGCAAAAGCGAAGTCGCCGGCGACGTGGGGCATCCGTTCCAGGCCTTCGGACCGGCGCTCGCGCGTCGTGGCGTGGCGGTGCTGGCACCGGACGCGCTGACCTTCGAGGACAGGCGCGCCGCGGTGCGGGGCGTCGAGCCGGACGACTACGACTGGCTGCAGCACTACAGCGCCATGAGCTACCGCTTGCTCGATGGCGACACCCTGATGCGCAAGGGCCTGGATGACGCCCAGCGGGCCGTGAGCGTGCTGCTGCAGGCCACCGGGCTGGACCCGCGACGGGTCGGCGTGGCGGGGCATTCGTACGGTGGCTACACGGCGCTGTACCACGCGGCCGTGGATGCCCGGTGCCGGTTCGTGTGCATCAGCGGCGCCGTCTGCAGCTTCGAAACGCGGCGACGCGAAAGCACCGGCATCACGCTGTTCGAGGCCGTGCCCGGACTGGCCCGCGATATGGACACGCACGACGTGCTGGCGGCCATCGGGCCGCGGCCGACGCTGGTGGTGTCAGGTACGCAGGACAAGTATTCGCGGGATGCGGACCAGGTGGTGGCGCGCGTGCCCGGCGGTTTTATCACCGAGCTGCGCGTGGACAGCGGGCATGCGCTGGATCAGGAGCGATTCGACGCGATCGTGGATTGGATAGTCGACCGCGTGTCCGACGCGCCGAGGTAGGCGCCGCCTGCCGGGCGGATGCGGCAGGCAGGCGCGCCGTGGTGCTCAGGGTTTGGGTTTGGCCTTCGCCAGGGCGAACAGGAACTCGGCGTAGAAGAGCGCCTGGCGGTCGATGCCGGCGAGCTTGGGGTCCTTGGCGTCGATCAGGTACCACTCGTCGGGCGCATGCATCTGGCCGCCCTGGCCGATGCCGACGAACACGGCAGGCAGCGACACCGGCGGGTCGGTGAACCGATAGCCCGGCCAGGACCCGGCCAGGCGCGGGTTGAGCGTGTACGGCAGGTCGGCGCCCGCCAGGGCGTTGACCAGCGCGCCGACGATGGCCGAATCCTGCGGCGTCTCGGTGGGGCCGTAGATGCCGCCGGGCACGATCTGAATATCGTTGAAGCCGCGCTTGTCGAGGTGGGCGCGCAGCTTGGCCACCACCTCGCTGGCGCGCATGTCGGGCACCAGGCGGAAATCGATCTTCGCCTCGGCGCGGCTGGGCATGGAGGTCTTGCCGCCCGGCCCGGTGTAGCCGCTGACCAGGCCCTGGATGTTGACGGTGGGCTGGGAGGCCAGCCGAACCAGGCTAGTGCGGAAGTCTTCGCCCGCAATCCAGTTCTGGACCTTCAGGTTTTTCTTGATGCCTGCCTCGGCCTCCGGCCGCACGCCCGCATCGATCAGCGCGATCTGCGCGGCTGAAAGCGGCCGAACCTCGTCCATCCAGCCATCAATGGTGGGCGTGACGCCGTCGTCGGCCACCAGGGTGTCCAGCGCCTTGATCAGCCGCCAGGCCGGGTTCTCCACGCGCGCCGCGTTCATCGAATGGATTTCCATGCCCGGGCCGCGGCCCGAGCGGGCGCCATCGGCCACCAGCTGGATCTCGGCCACGCCCTTGGCGCCCAGGTGGATTTCGACGCTGCCGTCCTCGCCCTGCCAGGCCACCGGCAGGATCACGCCGACCGAATCGGCCAAGGCCTTGGCCACTTCCGGATCGCCCGTGATCTGGCCGAAGTGCTCCGAGCCCGTTTCCTCTTCGCCTTCGGCCACCAGCACGATGTTCACCGGCAGCGGCGTGCCGGTCGCCTTGAAGGCCCGGATGGCCGTCAGGAAGGTGGCTTCCGGGCCCTTCTGGTTGATCGCGCCGCGCGCGATGAGCACGGACTTGCCGTCGTCGCGTTCGACAATCTTCCCTTCGAGCGGGGGCTGGCTCCACTCCGCCGGGTCGAACTGCTTCACGTCGTACATGAAGTAGACGGCGAGCGTGGTGGGCGCGCCGGCATCGAGGCGGGCGAAGA
>JAPLSJ010000062.1 GCA_026398695.1 Arenimonas sp. | reverse complement strand
GGTGCGCGCCGACATCGTCGGCCTCACGCTGAAGATCGCCCCCGACGACGTGATCGAGTGCAACGTGCCGCCGTACGAGCAGGATTTCGCGGTGGACCTGTGGCGGCCGGCGGACAGCGCGCCCGCCTGAGGGGCCGGGTTCCGAGCGCCGCTACTCTTCAGCCTGCCTAGGAAGCAAGCACATTGCCGATTCCGCGCGCCTGAAGGAAAACGCTCTCCCGGTGGAAATCCAGATACTTGCGTTGTCCGGTGCTGAAAACGCCGACGTTTAGTTTCCCCGCCGGGTCAAGGCCCATTTTCAGTAGCGAATCCTTGTCCGCGACCGGAGAGACGAGGAGTTCCCCTTTGTCCTCGAAACTGATGAATCCACGATCGAACAGATGATCCATCGTTGGCGTCAGAAGAAAGCCATTCTCGCCGTCCAACCTTTCGAAGTTGTTCGAATCACGCCACGGTTTGCAGTGGCTGGCTCGAAGGTGTTCAATTCTATCCACCTTGGTTATGCGGCAATGACGTTCAATCTTGAGAACATTCTCTTTGAACTTTCCCTGGCCTCGACGGGCCAGTACGACCGCCAGTCGCGTGGTTGGATTCATCGATTCGTCGGCAGCAATTTCATCAAGTTGGTGCTGCTCCCATTCCAGCAGCCCCACTGCAGGTAAAGCTTCAGGGGCCGCGTCAGCCCCCCTGGCCGTCCGCGCCAGGTTCTTCGCCTCCGGCCCGAGAATGGTCAAAAGCGCCGTGGCGAAGGCGGGAGGAAGCGCTGTCAAATAGACGCTTTGCAGACCATGACCGTTGGCTCGCAAGGGCGAGTAGTGGTCGGGGAGGAGTTTCGCAAGCTCTTGCATATGATCCGCAGGCCGTGCGCCGAACGTCAACTCCGAGAAGAACACATCGACTCGCCAGCCGATCTTGTCCCAATAGGCGCCAGCGTTGGCGAACTCAATCGGCTTCGGTGATTCATAGGCATGCGACCGGACGATGCCAATGGCTTTTATGCGGCCGTCCGAGAAAGAGAAGACCACATCTCCCGGGGCAGTCTCTCGCATGAAGTCGTAGAACGGGTTTCGGTGGCCGTTCGTTTTTCTTTTTGGCGACCACAGATAGCCGCCATCGACTTCGTGCCGATACGTTTGGTTCTGGTTTACCCACCAGTAGCGCATGCCCTGGATATTGCCAGGTCCCGTAGCTCTCTGCGCCTCCCCGGAGAATGGTTTCTTCACACCATCCCGCGCAGGGAGAGGGTTAGGCTTGTGTTTTAACGACGAAGGGCCGCCATGACCGTACCCTCATTCGCCAACCGCCGCCCCGCCATCGCCCTGCTGCTGTGCGTGCTGCTGGTGTTCGCCATCGCCAGCCTCGGCGCCATCGCGCCGCCGGGCGAGTGGTACGCCGGGCTGCGCAAGCCCTGGTTCAATCCGCCGGCGTGGGTGTTCGGGCCGGCGTGGACCACGCTGTACCTGATGATCGCCACGGCCACGTGGATGCTCTGGCGGGCACCGGCCGGCG
Organism: Arenimonas sp.; assembly: GCA_026398695.1. GTDB lineage: Bacteria > Pseudomonadota > Gammaproteobacteria > Xanthomonadales > Xanthomonadaceae > Arenimonas. Next base: position 4,111 of record JAPLSJ010000062.1, on the reverse strand, counting down.
CCGGGCGCACGCGGGCGCTGCGGCTCAATGCCGTGCAGCTGGTGCTCAACGCGGCGTGGACGCCGCTGTTCTTCGGGCTGAAGCTGCCCGGCGTGGCCTTCATCGAGATCGTGCTGATGTGGGGCTTCATCGCCGCCACGATCTGGGCGGCGTGGAAAGTGCGGCGCGCCGCGGCCTGGCTGCTGGTGCCCTACCTGGCCTGGGTGACGTTTGCGGCCACCTTGAACGGCTGCCTGTGGTGGCTCAACCGCGCGGGCGGCTAGCCCGCCAAAGCAAACGGCCGGGCACCAGGCCCGGCCGCGCTTGAATCGATTGCGTTGGAATCAGTTGCCGATGCGCAGGCGCGTGGCGTCGACGCCGCGCACGCCGCGGGTGTTGCGGGCGATGCTGATGGCCAGCTCGCGCGAGGCGGCCGTGGCGGCCACGCCGCTCAGGTGCACGATGTTGGCGTGGGTTTCGACCATGATGTTCAGGCCCTTGGTGCCCGGGTCGGCCAGCAGCTGCGACTTCACCTTGGTGGTGATCCAGCCGTCGTCCACGCCGTCGCCCGACTCGTCCATGGCTTCGCGCACGTCGCCCGAGGCGGTGGCGGTGTTGGCGTCTTCGCGACGCTCGCTGCCGGCCGCGGCCACCACGAGCTGGTTCTTCACCCGCACCACGCCGGTGGCGCTGGCGGCCAGCGAACCGGCGGTGTTCTTCGAGGCCTGGCTGTCGGCGCCGCCGGTCAGCGTGACCACGCCGCGGGCGGTGTCGACGTTGATGTCGAAGCCCTTGGTGCGCTCGTCGGCCAGCAGCTTGGACTTCACCGAGCCGGTGATGGTGGCGTCGTCGATGGCGGTTTCCACGCTGCGCGTGCCCGACTTGTCGGTGGTGACGGTGCCGGCGCAGGCGCCCAGAGCGATGACGATGGCGGCGCCGAGGAGCGTTGCCTTGAGGATTTTCATGGGGATTTCCTTGGGTGGAGCGGATCGCTGCAGGTGCAGCGCACGGCCCGGGGGGCCTGACGGGGACGGGCGCCGGGGTCACCCGGGGTCGTCGCGCCTATCCGCAAGCTGCACCCCGGCAGCCCAACCTTGTCTGAAGTGGGCCCGGCCATCGGTGCGGTGGCGCACCGATGGCGACGATCAGGCCGCGGCGGAATCCATCGGCGTGGCGCCGTGGCCGCGCAGGGCGGCGTCCACGCCGGCGTGCTGATCCGGTTCGACGTCCACCACCAGCAGGATGCGGCCCGCTTCGACTTCGTCGTGGAAGCGGCGGCGCACTTCGTCGTCCACCGTGTCGCCGGCCAGCGCCGGCACCCAGCCACCCACCGCATTGCCGATCAGGTTGATCAGGCCGGCGCCGGCAATGCTTACGCCCAGCGTCGGCACGGTGACCGCGCTCAGGCCGGCCAGCAGGCCGGTGAGCTGGCCGTGCGGGGCGGGCTCGGGCGCGTCGGGATCGATGCGCAGTTCGATGTCGTGGCGCGCCACCACCGCCAGGTCGTCGTCGGTGACGCCGCAGCCGCGCGCGGCGTCCATGGCGTTGGTCAGGCGGGGCAGGCTTTCGATGGCGTAGACGTAGCGGGTTTTCATGGCGCGCTTCCTCCGTAATCGGTTCGTGGGCCCCGTGCAGGGCGCCCACCTGCAGACAGTGTGGCATGCGCGGCGAACGCACAAACGACAGCGGCCGGGCCCTGGGGCCCGACCGCCGTCGTCCACTCTGACATGGAGGTTTCGTATTGCCGGGTTACGGCTTCACCACCAGGCCGGTGGCCACGACGCTCCGCACGCCCGTGGTGCCCTGGGCCAGTTCGATGGCCTTGGCGCGCGCCGCGGCGGTTTCCGCCGTGCCGCCGAGGGTGACGATGTTGGCCTTGGTTTCGACGGTGATCAGCGTGCCCTTGATGGCGGCGTCGGCCAGCAGCTGGGCCTTCACCTTGCTGGTGATCCAGGCGTCGTCGATGCCGTCGCCGGCTTCGTCCATGGCCTCGCGCACTTCGCCCGAGGCGGTGGCGGTGTTGGCGTCCTGGCGGGCTTCGCTGCCCGGCGTGGCCACGATCAGTTCGTTCTTGATCAGGATGACGCCTTCCACCTGGCCGGCCAGTTCCTGCGCGGCGCGCTTGGCGTCGGCGCTGTCGGCGCCACCGGTGAGGGTGACCACGGCCTTGGCGGTGTCGACGTTGATGTCGAACGCCTTGGTGCGCTCGTCGGCCAGCAGCTTGGCCTTCACCGAAGCGGTGATGGCGGCGTCGTCCAGCACCTGGCCGGCGGTGCGTTCCGGCGCGGCGGCGGTGTCCTGCGCGCCGACGGCGGACACGCCCAGGGCCAGGGCGATGGTGGTGGCGATGAGCGAAGTCTTGAATGCGTTCATGGGATGGCTCCTTTTTTGAACGGACCGCTGCCGGGGGGCGGGCAGCGGGTTGGCCTTGGCGGCCTCGTCCGGGGCGCATCAGCACGGCCCGTCGAACGTGGGGCGAGGTTGGGCTTCCGAAACCCAACGAGCCATGAAGCGCTTGTTTCAATTGTGTTAGTGGCCGCCGCCGGACCGCCGGAGAGCCAGGGGCCATGCGGCTTCCGGCTTCCTGAATGGGACCCGGCGGGCGCAGCGGCGGCGGTTTCCGGGTCCGCCATCGGCTCCACGAATGGAGTATTGTTTATTCATGCTCCACACAAGGAGTCACCCGTGTCCGCCAAAACCGCCCCCGCCGCGCCCCCGCTGGACGACCTGGCCGGCCCCGCCCTGCGCGCCTTCTTCCGCATCGCCGCCGCCTGGGGCCTGAAGAACAGCGAAGCCCGCCGCCTGCTCGGCGACCCGCCCGAGTCCACCTTCTACAAGTGGAAGAAGCTGCAGGACGGCGCGCCCGGCCGCGACGTGATTGAACGCATCAGCTACCTGCTGGGCATCTTCAAGGCCCTCGAGCTGCTGTTCCCGGATCCCACGCGCGCCGACGCCTGGATCCGCCGGCCCAACGACGCCGCGCCCTTCGGCGGGCGCTCGGCGCTGGAGCGCATGCTGTCGGGCAACGTCGCCGACCTGTTCGTGGTGCGCAGCTACCTGGACGCGCAGCGCGGATGGCAGTGAGCAAGGCGCCGCGGCGCACGTCGCTGCACTGGCCGGAGGCCTGGCGCATCGTGCCCAGCCGCTTCCCGCCGCGCGGCGTGTTCGACCGCATCGCGTCGCCGGAGGACCTGGAGGCGCTGTTCGCCATCGAGTCGCTGACCAACGCGCGCCTGCGCCAGGAGCTGGGCCAGCTGGACCTGGTGCCGAAGGCGCGCCGCGTCAGCGGCCCGGGCACGCAGCCGATCATGGCCGCGTTCACCCACCTCAACCCCGAAGGCAGCCGCTTCAGCGACGGCAGTTACGGCGTGTTCTACGCCGCGCGCGCGCTCGACACCGCCGTGGCCGAAACCATGTTTCACCGCGCGAAGTTCATGGACGCCACCCGCGAGCCGGCGATGAAGCTGGAAATGCGCTGCTACCGCACCACCATCGAAGGCCACCTGCACGACCTGCGCAAGGGCTGGCCCACGATGCTGCACCCCACCGACTACGGCCCGCCGCAGGCGCTGGCGCGCGAGCTGCGCGCGGTGGGTTCCGACGGCGTGGTGTATCCCAGCGTGCGCCATGCGGGCGGTGAATGCGTGGGCGTGTTCTACCCCGACCTGATCAAGCCCTGCGTGCAGGCCCAGCACCTGATCTACAGCTGGGACGGCGAACGCCTGAGCGCGCAGTACGCGGTGGCGACGCTGCACACGGCGGGTTAGAAGTGGCAGCTGTTCTTTCGCTGCGCCAGTCGGCTATGGGTGCCGTATGCACTATTGGAGTGGTTCATGATGCTGCTTTCTCAAAAGTGAGGCCAGCGATGAGCACGGAGTCTTCCTACAGCCGAGCACGGACTAGTGCAGCGGATGCCCAGAAAACTCCGGTAACTCCAGCTCAAAGAAACCTGGTGAATCCAATGCCCGACATCTAGGCAGCGACCGAAGTTACAGAAGCCGAAAGCATTCTTTTTTGAACTACAAATTAATCACAAGGAACCGCAGATTCAATTTCGTGAATCGCTGAGCTAATCTCAACATAAGCGTCTGGCCCGAAAGCCAGCCCAATCTCAATTTGACCCATCTGGCGA
>JAPLSJ010000022.1 GCA_026398695.1 Arenimonas sp. | reverse complement strand
GTCCACGCCCATCGACTTCCAGGCCCAGGCCGACTTCCACCGCTTCTATTTCGCCCTGGCCGAAGCCGTCGCCAACGCCGACGAAAAGCCCGCATGGGCGGCAGAGAGCCCGTACCGCCCGGCCGAGAAGTAGCCTCTCGCGCCCGGATGTTTCGTGCGCCCATGGCGCCCAGGCAAGTGCTGGAGCAGGCCAGTCCGCCAACGGCCACAAGCGGACAAGATCGCCTGGCCCGGTAACGCCTGAACCCCGCCGACCCCGTTGACGTACTCGCAGACTCCGTACGGCATGGCGGCACAGTGGCTAGCTTGGTGTCGAAGTACCAGCTCGTGACTCGTGTTTGTGGCTGTGGGCAAGATGCTTGCCAAACTTGTAACCAGCCTCTGCAGCCGAAATCAGTATGTAGACAGCAAGGACTCCGACGAAGAAACCGAGCATTCCGACGGGGATTTTTTTGTTCATGGCGAACTCACTTGCGGCGAGAGGCTGCTGGTCACCAAGGCTAGATTCGACGCCCGTCGGATTCGCATGCCAAACGTCAGGGTGACTTTGGTGAGGCTGTCTCAACACGTCAGGCAGGCGCCCAACGCCTGCAGCCTGACCGCGCCGAAGGCGTCGGCTTGAATGCGAAAAGTGGAAACTTCCCATTCAAGACGATGGCGGCCAGACCTCCCAGGGACGTGATCGTTTTCACGATGGGGGGCCTGAATGAGCGGCATCCCCTCCGCCGTCAGGGATTCGAGGCAGCCCCGTGGCTACTGATTCCGGAATTTGCTTCCGCGCCAACTGACCGCGTGATCGCACACGCCCGGGTCGCCCGTCATGTCGGCTGACGCCACGGTTTGCTTTGCATCCACGACAAACGTGATCTGGCAGTTCTTGTTCTGGACGGTAGAGGCAGCGCCGGCCCAGGAGATGTACCAGATCGCCATGACGCCGCCCTTGTAAGGTATCTCGTTGTCTGGCGAACCCAGCCTGGCCTTCATCGCCTGATAGTCGATGCCGACGAAGTGGGAAAGTTTGTCGACCGGAAAGGCCTGGGGGGCTGAAGCGCAGCCCGCCGCAGCAAGACAGACGGCACCGAGAACTCCAAGAAACAACTTGCTCGCCAAGATCTTCTCCCCCTGTCCAACGGCCGAAAGTGCCGACGCTGCGGTCCGACGGCCATGCCAGTCGGGCGCCGGGCGTTGGCCCGATGCCTGGTAAGTCTACCGCGCTGGCCGGCGGGATCAGCGGCGTGGGTGCGCCCGCTCCGCCAACCCTGCCATGCCATTGGTTGGGTCGGCACTTCGGGAACTTCACGGCGTCGGGGAGTGTCTGGTGGGAACCACCCACTTCCGGCCAGACTCATGCAAACCAGCAATGCAGCCACACGCCGGCCCGGCAAGTTGCGCGAATACCTGCCGCTGCTGGCTCTCCTGGGCCTGATGCTGGTGGCCCGCACGTCGCTCGCCAACCACTACGTCGTGCCCTCCGGGTCCATGGAGCGCACGCTCATTCCGGGTGATCGCGTGGTGGTCGACATGTCGGCCTACGGCTTGAGGGTGCCGTTTACGGAGACCGCCCTGCTCGAGCGCGACCGGCCGCGGCCGGGCGACGTGGTGCTGCTGCCCTCGCCCGCCGACGGCACGCGCCTCATCAAGCGGGTGGTCGGGGTGGCGGGCGACCACATAGTTTTCCGGGACGGGCATCTGACGCTCAACGGCAAGCCTGCCGCGCTGGATGGCCCTGGACTGGTGGAGCAGATCGGTACTCATCGAGTGTCCGTCAACCTGACATCGGGTGGCGGGCCCGACGTCGACCTGGTCGTGCCGCCCGGCCACGTCTACGTCGTGGGAGACCACCGGGGAAACAGCCTGGACAGCCGGATGTTCGGCCTGGCGCCGGAGAAGTCGGTCTATGGGCGTGCGCTGGGTGTTTTCTGGCGATCCGGCGAAGGCCCCGTGTGGCGGGCGCTCAACTGACGCTACGGCTCACGCGCCTCAGGGCTTGCGGCGCGCCCGCGGATGGGCCGCGTCGTAAACCTTGGCGAGGTGCTGGAAATCCAGGTGCGTGTAGATCTGCGTGGTGGCGATGTCCGCGTGCCCCAGCAGTTCCTGCACGCCGCGCAGGTCGCCCGATGATTCCAGCACGTGGCTGGCGAAACTGTGCCGCAGCAAATGCGGATGCACCCGCTTGAACAGCCCCTGCTGCTGCGCCAGCGCGCGCAGCCGCACCTGCACCGTGCGCGGGCTGATGGGCGCACCGGCGCGACCCGGGAACACCGGCGCGTCCACGCCCGGCCTGGATTCGTCGCGCCACGCCTGCAGCGCCGTGCGCGCGTGGCTGCCCACCGGCACGATGCGCGACTTGTTGCCCTTGCCCGTGACCGTCACCAGCCCATCGGCGAGATCCAGCGCGCGCCAGCGCAGCCCGCACAGCTCCGACAGGCGCAGCCCCGACGAATAGAACAGCTCCAGCATCGCCCGGTCGCGCACGCACAGCGGCGTGTCGGTGGGCACTTCCACCAGGCGCGTCATTTCGTCGGCGTCGAGCACCTGCGGCAGCTTGCGCGCGGACTTGGGCGCGCGCAGGCCCATCGCCGGGTTGAGCTCGGCGGTGTTGCTGCGGTTGAAGTGGCGGTAGAAGCTGCGCACCGCCGACAGCCGCCGCTGCAGGCTCTTGCCCGACAGCCCGCCGCGATGCGCGCCGGCGACGTAGCTGCGCAGCATTTCCTGGCGCAGTGCGCCCCAGCTGTCCACGCCCTGCCCGCGCATCCACGCGGCCAGGTCGGACAGGTCGTGGCGATAGGCTTCCAGCGTGTTGGCCGAAAGCCGCCTTTCCACCGCCAGGTAGCCGAGGAAATCCTCCAGCTCGCGCTGCAGCGGTCCGGCGTCGGCCATGGCCTCAGGCCTGCGGGTAGCGGCCCAGGCCGGTGGCCAGCGATTCGGCCATCAGGCGCAGGAACAGCGTGCCCATGCCCGGGAAGAACCGGTTGGCGTCGGCGCTGCCCACGGTCAGCATGCCGATGCCCGGCAGCGGCAGCAGCACGGCGGACGCGGCGCGGGATTTGTCTTCGCCGTACAGCAGGTCGAGCTTGTCCTGGTTGAGGCGGCCGCACAGCGGTTCGTTGCTGGCCAGGAAATCACGGAACGGGGCCAGCCGCGCATCGGCTTCCGGCACCACCTGCAGCCAGTCGGCCGACAGGCCGTCCACCGGCTTGAACAGCAGCACGCGCACCACTTCGCCGTGGAAGTCTTCGCCCAGCACCGCCACCATCGCGCGCAGCGTGTCGGCGGCGCTGCCGGCGCGCATCAGCGCCAGGCTCAGCTGGTGCGTGCGCACGGCCAGGCGCTCGTTGTCCTGGGCGTTGGCGAACAGTTCGTTGAGGCGGCGGGTGAGCTCGCGGTTCTTGTCGCGCAGCACGTCCAGCTGGTAGCTGGCGAGCGACGAAGCCTGGCCTTCTTCCTTGGGCACCACCAGCGACAGCGCCAGGTCCGGGAACTGGCCCAGGAACTTCGGGTTGCGGCGCAGGAAGGTCGCCACTTCGTGGGCGCCCAGGCGTTCGTTCTTCTCATCGATCATGGGGGGTCTCCGCAGCGGGAATTCGGGCCGGCGTGCCGGCATTATGCCGGGCTCAGCCGTATTCGCCCTCGAACACGAAGGCGGCGGGGCCGGCCATCGTGATCGGGCCGTCGTCGGCGGGCCAGTGGATTTCCAGCGTGCCGCCGGGCAGTTCGACGAACACGTGCCGGCCCACGCGGCCCTGGCGCACCAGCACGGCCACCGCCGCGCAGGCGCCGCTGCCGCAGGCCAGCGTTTCGCCGGCGCCGCGCTCGTACACGCGCAGCCGGATGCGGTCGGGCGCCAGCACCTGGGCGAAGCCGACGTTCACGCCTTCGGGGAATTCCGCCCGCGCCTGCAGCGCCGGACCCAAGGCATGCACCGGCGCGTCTGCGCTGGACGGCACTTCGAGCACCGCATGCGGATTGCCCATGGACGCCGCGCCGAAGCGCACGCGGCCACCGGGCAGGTCGAGCTCATAGGCCGGTGCTTCGGCCGGCGCGGTGAACGGAATGCGCCCGGGCCGGAATTCGGGGCGGCCCATGGCCAGGGCGTAGGTGTTGTCGTCGCGGCATTCCACGTCGATCACGCCCGACGGACTGTCGAGCCGGAAGTGGCGGCCGGCCGCCGTGCCGTCGCGACGCAGCCAGGCAGCCACGCAGCGCGCGCCGTTGCCGCACTGCTGGGCGGCCGAGCCGTCGGCGTTCCAGATGCGGTAGCGGGCGACGCAGTCGGGGCGGTTGGCGTCTTCGACGGTGAGCAGCTGGTCGAAGCCCACGCCGGTGTGGCGGTCACCCAGCGCGGCCGCGAGCGCGGCACTGGGCGGGGCCAGGCCGCCGCGCAGGTCGATGACCACGAAGTCGTTGCCTGCCCCGTGCATCTTGGAAAAGTGCAGCGGGCGAGCGGTGTTCATGGCCCGGCGGGCGGCTCGGTCTTCTCGGCCTGGTCGGCCTTGTCGGGCAGCACCAGGTCGCCCTTGGTGCCGCAGGCGGCAAGCAGGACGAGGCTCAACAGCAGCAGGGTCAGGCGGGCGGTTTTCATGGCCCGAGTATAGTCCGGGGCAGTGGCCTGGCGAATGGGGTGCGGGATGGCGATCTCGACGTGGCTTTGGGTGGTGGCGTCGGTGCTGCTGCTGGTGGGTGCCTGGGCCTGGCTGTACCGCAGCCGCGGGCTGCCGAAATTCATGCTGCGCAGCGCCGGCACGGTGCTGCTGCTGGTCGCGCTGGGCCTGGCCGGGCTGGGCGGGCTGCTGCGCCAGTACGCGTGGCTGCTGGAGGACGTGCCGGCCGCGACGATCTCCCTGCGCGGCCTGGGCCCCCAGCGGTTCGAGGCCACCCTGCGCCTGGGCGACGAGCCGGCCCGCGTGCTCGAAGTGCTGGGCGACGAATGGCAGCTCGACGCCCGCGTGATCCGCTGGACCCTGCCCGGCCAGCTGGCCGGCATCCCGCCGGTGTATCGCTTCGAGCGCCTGTCGGGCCGCTACGCCGACCCGGCGCAGGACCAGTCCGGCGCGCGCAGCGTGCACGACCTGCGCGGCGAATGGGACTTCTGGGAATTCCGCCAGCGCTGGCTGGCCGACCTGCCGATCGCCGATGCGCGATGGGGCAGCGCGGCCTACCTGCCGATGCTCGACGGCGCCACCTACCAGGTGTACCTGAGCCCGCGCGGCGGCCTCGTCGCGAAGCCGGCTGATCCGGCCACCGAAACGCTGTTGGATGAGGCGGGGTGGTAGGGCAGAGATAACGTACCAGGTACATTTAAAAAATAAGCCCGGGATGCAGACGTTTCGTCTGGCATCCCGGGCCTATTTTTTAAATGTACCTGGTACGGGGCTTTCGAGGCTTTGCCGGTCAGTTGGCCGGGAGGCCCAGGCGCTCGATCACGAACGCGTATTCCTCGGCCCGCTCGCGGTAGCGCTGGAAGCGGCCCGACTTGCCGCCGTGGCCCGCTTCCATGTTGGTGCGGAACAGCAGCGGGTTGCCGTCGGTCTTGGTGGCGCGCAGGCGGGCCACCCACTTGGCCGGCTCGAAGTACTGCACCTGCGAATCCCACAGGCCGGTGGTCACCAGCATGGACGGATAGTCCTTCGCGGCCACCTGGTCGTAGGGCGAGTACGACAGCATGTAGTCGTAGTAGGCCTTGTCCTTGGGGTTGCCCCACTCGTCGAACTCGTTGGTGGTGAGCGGGATGGATTCGTCCAGCATCGTCGTCACCACGTCCACGAACGGCACGTGCGCCACCATCACGCGGTACTTTTCCGGCGCCAGGTTGGCCACCGCGCCCATCAGCAGGCCGCCGGCGCTGCCGCCCATGGCCGCCACGCGGTCGGGCGCGGCGTAGCCTTCCTTGACCAGGAAATCGGTGACGTCGATGAAGTCGGTGAAGGTGTTGATCTTGTTGAGCAGCTTGCCGTTCTCGTACCACTGGCGGCCCATTTCCTGGCCGCCGCGGATGTGCGCCACGGCATACACCGCGCCGCGGTCCACCAGGCTGAACACGTTCGAGTTGAAGCCCGGGTCGGTGCTGCTGCCGTAGGAGCCGTACGAGTACTGGTACAGCGCGGCCTTGCCGTTCTTCTCGAAGCCCTTGCGGTACAGCACCGACACCGGCACGCGGGTGCCGTCGCGCGCGGTGGCCCACAGGCGCTCGGTGACGTAGTTGGCCTTGTCGAAACCGCCCGGCACGGGCTGTTCCTTCAGCAGGCGGCGCTCGTTGGTGCGCACGTTCACTTCAAACGTGCTGGCCGGCGTGGTGAGCGAGGTGTAGGTGTAGCGCAGCCAGTCGGTCTCGGGCTCGGCGTTCACTTCCAGGCCCATCGAATACGCGCTTTCGTCGGCCTTGACGAAGTCCTGCGTGCCGTCGTCCATGCGGATGCGCACCCGCTCCAGGCCGCCCGAACGTTCGGCAATCGCCATGTAGCCCTTGAACAGCTCGGTGCCCTCGATCAGCACGTCGGGCGAATGCGGCACCAGCTCCTGCCACTTCGTACGGTCGCCCCAGGGCTGGCCGTCGGCGAGGGTCATGATGCGGAAGTTCTTGGCGTCCCAGTTGGTGGTGATCACCCAGCGGCCGTCGTAGTGGTCGGCCGAATACTCGAAGTCGCGCTGGCGCGGCGCCACCACGGCGAACTCGCCCGGCTTGGCGGCCGGCGTGCAGCGCAACTCCGACGAGACGGTGCTGTTGACGCCGATGCACAGGTAGTCGTCCGAACGGGTCCTGGCGACGCCCATGTAGAAGGTGTCGTCCTGTTCCTCGTACACCAGCTTGTCCTGGTCGTTGGCCGTGCCCACGACGTGCGCCTTGACGCGCTTGGTGAGCAGGGTGACCGGGTCGTTCTCGACGTAGTACAGGGTGCGGCTGTCGTCGCCCCACATCATGTTGGCCGAGACGCCGGTGATGGCGTCGGGCAGCACTTCACCGGTGGCGATGTTCTTGATGCGGATGGTGAACTGGCGGCGGCCGACGTCGTCCTCGGCCCAGGCCACCCACTGGTCGTCGGGGCTGACTTCGTAGTCGCCGATCTGGAAGAAGTCCTTGCCTTCGGCCAGCTGGTTGACTTCGAACAGCACCTGCTCGGGCGCGTCCATCGCGCCCTTGCGGCGGGCGTGGATGGGGTATTCCTTGCCGGTCTCGAAGCGCGTGTAGTACCAGTAGCCGTCCTCGAGGTAGGGCACGCTGGAATCGTCCTGCTTCACGCGCGCCACGAGTTCGGCGTAAAGGGTTTCCTCCAGCGCCTCCAGCGGCTTGAGCACCGCGTCGGCGTAGGCGTTCTCGGCGTTGAGGTAGGCGAGCATCTCCGGGTTCTCGCGCTTGTCGTCGCGCAGCCAGTAGTACTCGTCGTTGCGGGTGGCGCCGTGCGGGGCCACCACGTCGTAGGGCTTTTTCGCCGCGACCGGCGCGCCCGACAGGTCGCCCAGGGCCGGGGCGGCGGTGGGGGCGGCGGCGGCCGGCGCCTGCGCTTCGGGAGCCGGCTTGCCGCCGCAGCCCGACAGGGCGGCGGCGAGGATGGCGGCGGTGAGGGGCAGCAGGCGCGTGGTCATGGACTTACTCCGCGAAAAGTTTTTGCTTGAGGAAGGTGTACGCCAGCGCCGACATGTAGGCCGACTGGGCGTTGTTGGCGGCGCCGCCGTGGCCACCCTCGATGTTTTCGTAATAGGTGACGTCGTGGCCCTGTTCCATCATGCGCGCCATCATCTTGCGGGCATGGCCGGGGTGCACGCGGTCGTCGCGGGTGGAGGTGGTGAACAGCACCGGCGGGTAGTCCACGTCCTTGCTGACGTTCTGGTAGGGCGAATACTTGCGCAGGAATGCCCACTCTTCCGGCTTGTCCGGGTCGCCGTACTCGGCCATCCAGGACGCACCCGCCAGCAGCTGGTGGTAGCGCTGCATGTCCAGCAGCGGCACCTGGCAGACCACGGCGCCGAACAGCTGCGGGTACATCACGGTCATGTTGCCCATCAGCAGGCCGCCGTTGCTGCCGCCCTGCATGCCCAGCCGCTTGGGCTGGGTGACCTTGCGGGCGATCAGGTCTTCGGCCACCGCCGCGAAGTCTTCATAGGCCTTGTTGCGGTTGGCCTTGAGCGCCGCCTGGTGCCAGCGCGGGCCGTATTCGCCGCCGCCGCGGATGTTGGCCACCACGTACACGCCGCCGTCGGCCAGCCAGGCCTTGCCCACGCCGGCGCTGTAGTTGGGGGTGAGCGAAACCTCGAAGCCGCCGTAACCGTAGAGCAGCGTCGGGTTGTTGCCGTCGAGCTTGAGGTCCTTGCGCGACACCATGAAGTACGGAACCTTGGTGCCGTCCTTGCTGGTGGCGAAGTGCTGGTTGATTTCGTAGGCCGAGGCGTCGAAGAAGGCCGGCAGCTGCTTGAGCTTCTCGGGCGCCTTGCCCATGGTGCCCATCATCAGGGACGTCGGGGTCAGGTAGTCGGTAACGGTCAGGAAGAAGTCGTTGGATTCGTCCGGGTCGACCGCCGTGATGCTGACCGTGCCGAACTCCGGCGCGCCGACCAGCGGCCTGCGCATCCAGCCTTCCGCGCCGGGCTTGAGCACGTAGATGCGGTTCTTGACGTCTTCAAGCACGTTGATGAAGAAGAAGTCCTTGGTGGCGCCGCTGCTGGCCAGCGAGGTGTTTTCGCTGGGCGCGAACATCACGTCGAAGTCGCGCTTGCCGGCCAGGAAATCGTCCAGCTTGATGGCCAGCAGCGAGCCGGCCGCGTGGTCTTCGCCGCCGATGGCCCAGGGCTGGCGCAGCTCCACCGTCAGCCACTCGCGCACGACGCCCTTCTGCGAGCCGTCGGGCAGGTCGAGCCTGGTCAGGCCGTCCTTGCCGCGCAGGTAGAGTTCGTTGGTGTAGAAGGTGAGGCCGCGGTAGACGAAGTCGCGCTCGAAGCCCGGGGTGTCGTCGCGGAAGGCGCCGACCGAAATGTCGGCCTCCTGGCCTTCGTACACCACCTTGGCCTCGGCCATCGGCGTGCCGCGCTTCCATTCCTTGGCGATGCGCGCATAGCCCGAGCTGGTCATCGAGCCGGGGCCGAAGTCGGTGCCCACGTACACGGTGTCGATGTCGATCCAGCCCAGGTCGCCCTTGGCCTCGGGGCGCTCGAAGCCACCCTTCACGAAGGCGCGGTCGGAGACGTCGAACTCACGGGTGACGGTGGCGTCGGCGCCGCCGCGGGAAAGATTGATGAGGCAGCGGTCGTACTCGGGGCGCAGGCACTCGGCGCCGCCCCAGACCCAGTTGGTGCCCTCGGCCTTGCCGAGCGCGTCGATGTCGAGCAGCACTTCCCACTGGGGCTCGTCCTTGCGGTACTCGGCCAGGGTGGTGCGGCGCCAGACGCCCTGCGGGTTGGTCTTGTCGCGCCAGAAGTTGTAGTAGAACCCGCCCATCTTGCCGACGAAGGGAATGCGCGCGTCGGAGTCGAGGATGGCCAGCAGCTCGCTGCGCAGGGGTTCGAAGCCCGGGTCCTTGGCCAGCTGGTTCTCGGAAACCGCGTTGCGGGCGCGGACCCAGTCCAGCGACTTGTCCGCTTCGACGTCCTCCAGCCACAGGTAGGGGTCGTCGGTGATCACGGTGTGCATCGTGGGGCCCTGGGCCATGGCGGAAACGGAGACGGACAGCGCGCCGGCGGCGAGCCAGGCAAGGTGGGTGCGACGCATGCGGGATTCCCCATCGGGTCTGGTCAAGCCGCCGACGCTAGCATGCGGCCGCGTTAAGCCGCCGTAGGCACAAAGTCATGGGTTGGGGCCCGCAGCCCGCCCCGCGGGGCGCTCAGGCCCGCCGCAGCTGGGCCTGGCGCAGGACGGCATGGCGCCGGCGGGCCTGGCCGGTGCCGGAGCGCCGGCGACGGCGCGGCGCGCGGACGAGGACCGCGCGCCACGCCGCCACCAGGGCGTGGCGGTAAAGGGTGACCAGGGCCAGGCCGGGCGCGATGAGCAGCCAGAACGGCAGGTTGCCCAGCAGGTAGACCGGCCCGCGGGCCGCCGGCACCACCAGCATCGCGATGAACCCCAGGGCCAGCCACTGCCACAGGGTGCGGGCCAGGCGCGGATCGGGGGTGACGACATTGGGCTTGGGCAGGGACATGGCGGACTCCTCGGTGGGCGTGCAGGCAGCCTCGCCCACCGCCGTCTCACGGACCGAGACCGCATTGACGCCCCCTTCAGCGAACGGGGCGCAGGCTGGAATTCCTTCGAACGGATGCCCGCCATGCGCCGCCTCGCACCGATCCTTCTATTGCCCGGCCTGCTGTTGCTGGCCGCCTGCGCCAGCACCGGAGCAACCACCATGCCGCCCCTCACCACCACCGCCACCGTCGACCTGGACCGCTACATGGGCCGCTGGTGGGTGATCGCCAACATCCCCTACTTCGCCGAAAAGGGAAAAGTCGCCACCGCCGACGTCTACACGCTGCGCGACGACGGCCGCATCGCCAACGTCTACGCCTGGCGCAAGGCCTTCGACCAGCCCGAGAAGGAAACCAGGGCGGTGGCGCGCGTGGTGCCCGGCACCAACAACGCGCAGTGGCAGATCGCCTTCTTCGGCGGCCTGGTGAAGGCCGACCTGCTGGTGCTGGAAGTGGCGCCGGACTATTCCTGGGCGCTGATCGGCCACCCCAAGCGCAAGATGGGCTGGGTGTTCTCGCGCACGCAGGCGATGGACGCGGCGCAGTACGAAACGCTGCGCGCGAAGTTCGCCGGCTACGGCTACGACACGGCGCTGTTCCAGCGCGTGCCGCAGTTCGCCGAGCAGGTGGGCCAGCCGGGCTTCCAGTAAGCGCTAGAGGTTCGCCGCGTCCAGGGCTTTCTCGGCGGCCTCGCGGCCTTTCTCGACCAGCTCGGCCGCGCGCCAGAATTCGTAGAACGTGGCGGATTCGCGCGAGATCTGGATCAGCAGGTCGGGCGGGTCCTGCGCCAGCTGCACGCGCGACATGTGCGCCTGCATGGTGTCGAGCGAGCGCGACATCAGGTCCATCACGCCGCGGCTCTTGGCCGGCTTGGCGCTGTTGGGCTTGGCCAGCCCCTCCCAGATGCCGGCCATGCGCTCGCGAAGGGTGGCCGGGCCGTCGCCGGCGGGGCTTTCGATGACCTCGTCCTCGCGGTGGCCGGCGACGATTTCCTCCGCGCGCGGCTCCAGCCCGGCGTTGATCCAGCTGACGGGGCCGTTCACGTCCACCGCGATCACGCGGTCCACCCGCATCTGGCGCGTGGCCGCGATGGGGATGGGCGCCAGCAGGCCGCCGTCCACCAGCTCGCGGCCTTCGAGCATGTGCGGGGTGAACACCATCGGGATGGCGATGGAGGCGCGGATGGCGTCGAACAGCTTGCCGCGCGTGAACCAGACCTCGCGCTGGCTGGCCAGGTCGGTGGCCACGGCGGTGTAGGGAATGGACAGCTCTTCGATCAGGTGGTCGCCCACCAGCTCGCGCAGCGCGCCGATGACGCGCTCGCCGCGGATCAGGCCCGGGAAGCCGAAGGCGAAGTCGAGCAGCTTGAGCACGTCGCCGCGCTCCAGGCCGCGCGCCCACTCGCTGTATTCGTCCAGCCGGCCGGCGGCGTAGATGCCGCCCACCAGCGCGCCCATCGAGGCGCCGGCGATGCCGGCCACTTCGTAGCCGCGCGCCTCGATGGCCTGGATGACGCCCACGTGCGCCAGGCCGCGCGCGCCGCCGGCGCCCAGCACCAGGGCCACGCGCTTGCCGCGCGGGCGCGCGGTGGCCGGATCCTCAGCGCTCATAGTTCGACAGCGCGAACTGCAGCAGCGTGCGCGCCTGCTGCCGCAGCGACTCGGGCGCGTTCACTTCGGCGTCGGCGCCGTAGCGCAGCACGTCCATCAGCAGCTCCTTGGCGTGGCTGTAGGGCAGCTTGAGCTCGTAGCGGCCGTCGGGCAGGAAGCGGCCCTCCTGCTTGGAATGCCAGTGTTCGTCGGCCACCCAGCGCGCGGCCTTGGCCGAGAACACGATGGTGGCGATGCCCTTGGGCGTACCGGAGAAAATGCCGTAGCTCGAGGCCAGGTGCTGGTTGAGTTCGGCGTCGGGCAGGTCGCGGGCGGCGCCGTCGAGCAGCTTGGCGTGCTGCACGCGGTCCACCGAGAAGCTGCGCAGGCCTTCGCGCTCGTGGTCCCAGGCGTCGAGGTACCAGTTGTCCTTGTAGTGCGTGAGCCGCTGCGGCGACACCTTGCGGTGCGTGCGCTCGTTGGTGGACCGGGCCAGGTAGTCGAACTCCAGCTGACGGCGCTCGAGCACGGCGCTGGCGACGATGCGGAAGGACAGCTCGTCGCGCCGGCGCACGCCGCTGGCGATCACGCGCACGCGCTCCACCGGCCAGCGCTTGCCGCCGGCCTGCTGGGCCAGCAGCGATTCGATGCGGCCCTTGAGCGGCGCCAGCGCGCTCGACAGCACGCCCTGCCCGGTGCGGTCGAGCAGCTGGTGCGCGGCCAGCAGCGCATGCAGTTCGTCGGAGTTGAGCCACAGGCCGGGCAGCTCGAAGCGCTCGGCCTCCTTCTCGTCGTAGCGGATGCTGCCCTCGCCCTCGCTTTCGATCGGCGCGCCCAGGGCGTCGCGCAGGAAGGCGATGTCGCGATAGAGCGTGGCGCGCGAACACGCCAGTTCCTCCATCAGGCCCTTGATGGACACCGGGTAGCGCGAGGACTTCAGGCTGCGGTGCAGGGCGAGGATGCGCTCATAGCGGTCCATGGCGTTTGTCCGGAAAGGTCGCGGGATTACGATTAGCATGGCATCGGCGCGCCCTCCCTCCAAGCGCCGGAGACCCCGATGAAGCCCACTACCGCTACCCTCGCCCTCCTTCTTGGTTCACTGGTGCTGGCAGGCCCCGCCCACGCCGACGCCAGCGCCGAACTCAAGGCGGCCTACGGCAAGTTCATCCAGGCCACCAGCTTCCGGGCCACCATGACCGACCTGGAAACGGGCAAGGTGGTGAACCGGATCGAATTCGTCGCCCCCGACCGCTACGCCATCACCCCCGAGGGCGCCGGCGGCATGCGCCAGCTGGTGATCGGCCGCACCATGCACATGGACATCGGTGGCCGCACCATGGCGATACCGCTGCCCGAACAGGCCAACCCCAGCCAGTACCGCAACCAGAAGGCGATCGACGAGCTGGCCGCGGGCATCGCGGTCACCACGCGGACCGACGCGGACGTGGACGGCGAACCGGCCAAGGTCTACCACTTCGTGTCCAACACCGATGGCAAGCCGGTGGAATCGCTGACCTTCGTGTCCAAGGCCAGCGGCCTGCCGATCCAGATCCAGACCACGGGCGGCGGCGGCCGGACCAAGTTCAGGTTCCAGATCCGCTACAGCGACTTCAACGACCC
>JAPLSJ010000096.1 GCA_026398695.1 Arenimonas sp. | reverse complement strand
GGGGTTTGACGAAGTGGAGGCAGGATGCCGTAACGGCGCCGCCCATGGATGGGCAAGTGTCGCGAAGGGCAGGATGCCCGAGAGCGACCCGCTCCTCGGTGGACAGGGACGTCGTTCCGAGGAGCGGGCGGCGAACCCCTTCTGTGGGCGATGGCGCTGCCGCGAGGTATCGGTGTGCGTAGAGGAGCAGGAAGACGGGCAAAGAAAAACCCGCGGGGGGCCGCGGGTTTTTCGGGGTGTTGCGGGCGGGGTCGGTTAGACGGCCATCGCCTTGGCGACTTCGGCCGCGTAGTCCTCGACCACCTTTTCGATGCCCTCGCCGACGGCCAGGCGCTGGTAGCCGATGACTTCGGCGCCGGCGGCCTTGAGCGTGGCTTCCACCGACAGGTCGGTGTTGAGCACGTACGGCTGGCCGTAGAGGGTCACCTCGTTGACGATCTTGGCGACCTTGCCGCCGATGATCTTCTCGAGGATCTCGGCCGGCTTGGCCTTGTCCTTCTCGGACATCTTGGCCAGCTCGATTTCCTTTTCCTTGGCCAGGAAGTCAGCCGGCACGTCCGCCGCCTTGTTGTAGGGCGGGTTCATGGCCGCCACGTGCATGGCGATGCCGCGGGCCAGCTCGACGTCGCCGCCCTTGAGCTCGACCAGCACGCCGATGCGGCCGCCGTGGATGTAGGCCGCGACGTTGTTGGCGGTGTCGACCTTGGCCAGGCGACGCACGTCCACCTTCTCGCCGACCTTGGCGATCACGGCGGCGCGGGCTTCTTCCACCGTCTCGCCGGAGGCGAGCTTGGCGGACTTCAGGGCTTCGGCATCGGCGGCGCCGGAGGCCAGGGCGGCCTGGGCGACGGCGTTGGTGAAGGCCAGGAAGTTGTCGTCCTTGGCCACGAAGTCGGTCTCGGAGTTGATCTCGACCAGCACGGCCTTGCCGCCTTCGCTGGCGGCCACGATGCGGCCTTCGGCGGCGACGCGGTCGGCCTTCTTGTCGGCCTTGGCCAGGCCCGACTTGCGCAGCCATTCGGCGGCGTTGTCGATGTTGCCGGCGTTTTCAACCAGCGCCTTCTTGCATTCCATCATGCCCGCGCCGGTACGCTCGCGCAGGTCCTTGACGAGGGAGGCAGTAATTTCCATGGGGATCTCCAGCTAACTGTGAATGCGCGACGACGGATCGTCGCGCTGGAATAAGTGCCGCGGCGCAGCTTGGCGCCGCGGCATGACGCCGCGATTACTCAGCGGGCGTCGCGCTTGTCGCCACCCGGGCCGCCCGGGCCACGGCGGGCCGGACGCTTGTCGTCGCGCGGGGCGGCGCGGCGCGGGGCCGGCTTGGTGTCGGCCTTGGCGACCGGGTTGCCTTCGGCGTCGAGCTCGACGAAGTCGTCGGCGGCCACGTGCGCCTGCGGCGAAGCGGCCTTGCCTTCCAGCACGGCGTCGGCGGCGGCATGCACGTACAGCTGCACGGCGCGGATGGCGTCGTCGTTGCCCGGGATGGCGTAGTCCACCAGGTTGGGGTCGTAGTTGGTGTCGACCACGGCGATCACCGGGATGCCGAGCTTCTTGGCTTCCTGCACGGCGATGTTCTCGTGGCCGATGTCGATCACGAACAGCGCGTCGGGCAGGCGGTTCATTTCCTTGATGCCGCCCAGCGACGCGAACAGCTTGTCGCGCTCGCGGCGCAGGCCCAGCACTTCGTGCTTGACCAGCTTCTCGAAGGTGCCGTCGGTTTCAGCGGCCTCGAGCTCCTTCAGGCGGGCGACCGACTTCTTCACCGTGGCGAAGTTGGTCAGCGTGCCGCCGAGCCAGCGCATGCTCATGTACGGCTGGTTGCAGCGGGTGGCCTCTTCCTTGATGGAATCACGGGCCGAACGCTTGGTGCCGACGAACAGGATGGTGCCGCGCTTCTGGGCGATGGCCGAGATGAAGTTCATCGCGTCGGTGAAGAGCGGCAGCGTCTTCTCGAGGTTGATGATGTGGATCTTGCCGCGGGCGCCGAAGATGTACGGGCCCATCTTGGGGTTCCAGTAGCGGGTCTGGTGGCCGAAGTGAACGCCGGCTTCCAGCATCTGGCGCATGGTGACCTGGGTCATCTGGGTATTCCTTGAATAGGGAGCCGGCCGCACGCTGGCGGCTTCGAAGCTCCGGGGTTGGGCCTCCACCTGGCCGCCGCCTCGAACCTGCGGTCCAATGGACCGTGGGCACCCCGGGGCGGGGTAAAGCCAGGTGTGTGAATTCACCGGTGACGCCCGGCGTGGGCGGGATGGCCCGGGAAGCCCCGATGTGAAGGGAAAGCCCGGATCAAGCCGCGGGAGTATAGCCCGCTGGCCCAATGGGCCGCAACTGAGGGATAATCAAAGCCATGATCACCATCAAGACCCCCCAGGAAATCGAGTGCATGCGCGTCGCCGGCCGCCTGGCCGCCGAGGTGCTCCAGGTCGTCGCCCCCCACGTGAAGCCGGGCGTGACCACGGCCGAGCTGGACCGGGTCTGCCACGACCACATCGTCGAGGTCCAGAAGGCCATCCCGGCCAACGTGGGCTACAAGGGCTTCCCGGCGACCATCTGCGCGTCGGTGAACAACGTCATCTGCCACGGCATCCCGTCCGATTCCAAGGTGCTCAAGGACGGTGACATCGTCAACATCGACGTCACCGTCATCAAGGACGGCTGGCACGGCGACACCAGCCGGATGTATTACGTCGGCGAACCCAGCATCAAGGCCAAGCGCCTGGTGGAAGTGACCCGCGAGGCCATGTTCCGCGGCATCCGCGTGGTCAAGCCCGGCGCCACCCTGGGCGACATCGGCCACGCCATCCAGAAGTACGCCGAGGGCGAGCGCTTCACCGTGGTGCGCGAGTACTGCGGCCACGGCATCGGCCGCATCTACCACGAAGAGCCGCAGGTGCTGCACTATGGCCAGCCGATGTCGGGCGTGGTGCTGCAGAAGGGCATGGTGTTCACCATCGAGCCGATGATCAACGAGGGTGGCCGCCACACCAAGCTGCTCAACGACGGCTGGACCGTGGTGACCCGCGACAAGTCCCTGTCGGCGCAGTGGGAGCACACCGTGGCCGTGACCGACGACGGCGTCGAGATCCTCACCCGCCTTCCCGGCGACGACAACGACCTGTGACCGGGGTCGGCCGATGAGCGCCGTCCCCACGTCCCCCGGGCTGCCGCTGGCGGCCGCCCTGGCCGCCGCGCCCGATGACGCCGCCTGGCGCGATGCCGCCAAGGCCGGCCTGGCCGAGCGCCGCGCCGACCTGCGCCGGCGCTTCGAGGCCGGCGAGGCCATCGACCGCCTGGTGTCCCTGTGCTGCGAGGCCAGCGACGCCGTGGTCTGTTCGGCCTGGGCGCGCTGCCTGCCGGCCGCCGCCCCGCTGCAGCTGGTCGCCACCGGTGGCTATGGCCGCGCCGAGCTCTATCCCCAGTCCGACATCGACCTGCTGGTGCTGGCCGAGCCGGCCGACCAGAAGGCGCACGAGGCCGCGATCGGCCATTTCTTCTCGCTGCTGTGGGACGCCGGCCTGGCCACGGGGCAGGCGGTGCGTTCGATTGCGCAGTGCGTGGACGCGGCGGCCGACGACATCACCGTGCTCACCTCGCTGATGGAGTGCCGCATGCTGGCCGGCGACCCGGGCGCCGTCGGGCGGTTGGCCACGGCCCTGGCGCCGCCGGGCATCTGGCCGCCGGCCGCCTATTTCCAGGCCAAGCGCGCCGAACAGCAGCAGCGCCACGCCCGCTTCCACGACACCGCGCACAACCTCGAACCCAACATCAAGGAAGGCCCGGGCGGCCTGCGCGACCTGCAGACCGTCACCTGGATGGGCATGCGCCTGTACGGCGTGCCCGGCCTGCGCGCCCTGGTGCCGCTGGGCCTGCTGGGCGAGGACGAATGCGCCAGCCTGGAGCGCGAATGGCGGCAGCTGGCGCGCCTGCGCTTCGGCCTGCACCTGCTGGCCACCCGGCGCGAGGAGCGCCTGGGCTTCGACCACCAGAAGACGCTGGCGGCGATGCTGGGACTGAAGGACGAACACCGCGACAACCTCGCGGTGGAACAGATGATGCAGGGCTTCTTCCGCAGCGCCGCCACGGTGATGCGCATCAACGACCGCCTGCTGCAGCGCTTCGAGGAGCAGCTGTCGGGCGAGGAAGCCGCGCTGCCGGCGGGCGAGGGCTACGAGCTGCGCCACGGCTACCTGGCCATGACCGAACCGGCGCGCCTGCGCGAAGGCCTGGGGCCGGTGCTGGCGCTGTTCGCCGCCTGGGACGGGCTGCCCGACGCCCGCGGCCTGCATTCGGAAACCGCGCGTGCGCTGGGCGAGTCGCTCGGCGCCATCGCTCCGTGCACCGAGCAGCCGCCGGAGGTGCGCGCCCGCTTCATGCAGCTGCTCGAGTCGCGCCGCGCCGTGGCCACGCTCACGCGCATGGCGCGCCTGGGCGTGCTGGCGCGCTACCTGCCGGCGTTCGGCCGGGTGTCGGGGCGCATGCAGTACGACCTCTTCCACGTCTACACCGTGGACCAGCACACGCTCACCGTGCTGGCGCACATGGACGGTTTCGCGCGCCGGGTGGACGAGCGGTTCGCGATCGCGCACGAAGTGCTGCCGCGCCTGCGCAAGCCGCACCTGCTGCTGCTCGCGGGGCTTTTCCACGACATCGCCAAGGGCCGCGGCGGCGACCACTCCGAGCTGGGTGCGGTGGATGCGCGCGAGTTCGCGCAGGTGCACGCCATGCCCGCCGCCGACGGCGACCTGGTGGCGTGGCTGGTCGAACAGCACCTGCTGATGTCGGTGACCGCGCAGCGCCAGGACATTTCCGACCCGGCCGTGGTGGCGCGTTTCGCCAACAAGGTGGCCGACCGCGAACACCTCGACTACCTCTACCTGCTCACCTGCGCCGACATCGCCGGCACCAGCCCCAAGCTGTGGAACGCGTGGAAGGACCGCCTGCTGGCCGACCTGTATTCGGCCACGCGCTTCGCGCTGCGCCGTGGCCTGGAAAATCCGGTGCACGCCAACGAGATCATGGCCGAGACCCGCGCCGTGGCGATGGAGCGCCTGCTGGGCGAAGGGCTGGACCAGGCCACGGTGGAGCGCATCTGGTCGGTGTATCCCGACGTCGGTTTCCTGCGCTACCGGCCCGAGCAGATCGCCTGGCAGACGCGCGGCATCGCCGAATCGGGCGGCGCCGAGAGCCTGGTGCTGGTGCGCCCGCACGTGCAGGACGGCGGCCTGGAGGTGTTCGTGCGCACGCCCGACCGCGACGGCCTGTTCGCCGCGCTGGTGGCCACGCTCGACCGCCTGGGCCTGAACGTGCTCGACGCCCGCGTGCTCAGCTCCACCGACGGCTACGCGCTCGACAATTTCCAGCTGATCGCGCCGCAGGGCAATGCGCCCGAACCCGCGGCCGTGGTGTCGGCGCTGCAGGCCGCGCTGCGCGACCCGCTGAAGGTGAAGCCGGTGCGCCGCGCGGCGCCGCGCCAGCTGCGCCATTTCCGCGTGCCCGCGCGCGTGGGCTTCGACCACCTGGCCGACGGCAGCCGCACCCGCATGAGCCTGGTCTGCACCGACCAGCCCGGCCTGCTGGCCGGCGTGGCGCAGGTGCTGCGCCAGCACCGCCTGCGCCTGCACGACGCCCGCATCGCCACCTTCGGCGAGAAGGTGGAGGACTTTTTCCTGCTCACCGACGAGCGCAACCGCGCCATCGACGACCAGGCCCTGTTGGACAAGCTGAGCCAGGCCATCGTGGCCTGCGTCGACGGAGAGACGGACCATGGCAAGAAAGAAGCCCGCCACTGAGCAGCTGCAGGCGATCATCGAGGACGCCTTCGAGCGCCGCGCCACGCTCAGCGCCGCCGAGATAGACGGCTCCACCCGGCCGGCCGTCGAGGACGTGATCGCGCTGCTCGAGTCGGGCAAGGCGCGCGTGGCCGAGCCGGTGAAAGGCGGCTGGCAGGTCAACCAGTGGCTGAAGAAGGCCGTGCTGCTGTACTTCCGCGTCAACGACATGCAGCTGGTGGAAGCCTACCCGGCGCCGTTCTGGGACAAGGTGCCGCAGCGCTTCCAGGGCTTCGACGAAGCCGACTTCCGCGAGGTGGGCGCGCGCGTGGTGCCCGGCGCGGTGGTGCGCGCGGGCAGCCACATCGGCAAGGACGTGGTGCTGATGCCCAGCTTCGTCAACATCGGCGCGCATGTCGGCGCCGGCACCATGGTGGACACCTGGGCCACGGTGGGCAGCTGCGCGCAGATCGGCAAGAACTGCCACCTGTCCGGCGGCGCCGGCATCGGCGGCGTGCTCGAGCCGCTGCAGGCCAGCCCCACCATCATCGAGGACGACTGCTTCATCGGCGCCCGCGCCGAAGTGGTGGAAGGCGTGGTGGTGGAGAAGGGCAGCGTGATCGGCATGGGCGTGTTCATCGGCCAGAGCACGCGCATCTACAACCGCGCCACCGGCGAAATCACCCACGGCCGCGTGCCGGCGGGCAGCGTGGTGGTCTCGGGCTCGCTGCCTTCGGCGGACGGCAAGTACTCGCTGTACTGCGCCGTGATCGTCAAGCAGGTGGACGCCAAGACGCGCGCCAAGACCTCGGTGAACGAGCTGCTGCGGGGCGCGCTCGAGTGACTGCGAAGGCAGGGCGGGGACTCGCAGTGACCTCCCGGGTCCTGGTAGTGCTGTGGCTCGCGCTGGCGACGATGCCGCTGGCGGCGGCCGAGCCCGCGCCTGCCGTGGACGTGTCGGTGTACTCCCGCACGGACGATTTCAACAGCCTGCAGATCTCGCCCTCCGGCGAGTTCTATGTCGCGGTGGTGCCCCGGGACGCGTCGTCTACGCTCGTTTTCCTCAGGCGCTCGGACAACAGCGTCGCCTGGGTCATGGAGTCCGTGGACCGGCGCTACATCCACAGCGTGGACTGGGTCAGCGACAGGCGAGTGGTGTACACCTACGCCAGGTCTTCCGGTGACCGGGATACACCCCTGCGGATGCCGGGCCTCTACGGCGTCAATGTGGACGGCAGCGAGCGACGCGAGCTGTTCGGAATGGACGTCGCGGACTTCATAAATACCTACATGGGTCGCGGCATCCGCGGTCGCCGCAGCACCGCCAGGGCGGTGGCCAGGGTGGAAAACAACGCCTGGCTGGTGGGCACCCTGCCGGAAGACCCGACGCGCGTCATCGTGGAAGTCCACGACGGCGACGACAAGACGCCGGTGAGCGTGGAATGGCTGGACGTGTCCGACGGGAAGCGCGAACTGATCGCTGCGTCGCCCGTCGACCGCGCCAATTTCCTGGTGGACGCCAGTGGCGAGCTCAGGTTCGCTTTGGGCGCCGGGGACGACAACGTCCAGAAGCTCTTCCATCGCCAGGGCGCAGGTGCTCCTTGGGCGTTGGTGAACGATCCTGCGGCCAGCGGTCGGGTCGAGGTGCCCATTGGTTTCGCGGCCGACAACCGCACCGCTTTCTTCACCAGCGACCATGCGACGCAGCCCGATGCCGTCGTCGCGTACGACACCCGCACAGGCACGCGGCGCGAGGTCATGCGCGACGCCATCGTCGACCCTGCCGCGGTGATTCCCGCGCTGGGCAATCCAGCCGTGTTGGCGGGAGTCTTCTTCGACGGGCCCATGCCTGCCACGCGGTTCATCGAACCGGCGTCGGAAGACGCAAGGCTCCAGCGGGTGTTGGAGCAAGCCTTCGCCGGAATGCGCGTGACCGTCACGTCATCCACGCGGGACGGGAAGCTGGCCGTCGTGCTGGTCACCGGGCCTGGTTCACCGGGGGACTTCTACCTGTTTGACACCACCGCCAAGACCGCGACCTACGCGGTGGCCCGGCGCGCGTGGTACGACCCGGATACCTCTGCGACCGTTCGTCCCGTGCGCCTTGAAGCACGCGATGGGCTCGCCCTGCACGGCTTCCTCACCACGCCCAAGGGCTCGGACGGGAAGGGGTTGCCGATGGTGGTGATGCCGCACGGCGGACCCTTCGGCATCCACGACAGCCTGGTCTTCGACGCCGATGCCCAGCTGCTGGCCGCTGCGGGCTACGCGGTGCTGCAGGTGAACTTCCGCGGTTCGGGCAACTACGGCCGCGGGTTCCGCGAGGCCGGCGCGCGCCAGTGGGGTCGACGGATGCAGGACGACCTCACCGACGCCACCCGGTGGGCCATCCTGGGCGGCATCGCCGACGAGTCGCGCATCTGCATCTATGGCGCCAGCTACGGCGGTTACGCAGCCCTGATGGGCGTTGCGCGCGAACCCGATCTCTACCGGTGCGCGGTGGGCTACGTTGGCGTCTACGACCTGCAGCAGCTGACGACCTTCAGCCGCCGCACCCCGCAGTACCACGAAGCCTGGATGTCGGATTGGGTGGGTGAGCGCAGGTCGCTGGGCTCGGTGTCGCCGGTGAACCTGGCGGCCAACATCAAGGTGCCGGTGATGCTGGCGGCGGGCGGAATGGATCCTGTCGCCCCGGTCTTCCACACCGAGGCCATGGAGAAGGCGCTGCGCAAGGCCGGCGTGCCTGTCGAGACACTCTACTACCCGAACGAAGGCCACGGATTCCACGCGCCGGAGCATCGCGAGCAGTTCTACCGCCAGTTGCTGGGCTTCCTGTCGCGGCACCTGGGCGGCAGCCAGGCCGCCGCCGCGCGTCCCGCCCCGTGATCACGCGCTGGGCGCGCGCGGGCCGCGCGATGGACAACCCGCGGCGCGCCCCGCCGCCTTGAGGATTTTTCTTCTGGACAGGAAGTCGGGGTCGCTGCAGCCTTCACGTTCCTGAGCGCCCGCCATGCCGCGCCCGCGTGGCGCGGCGCTCCCGCTTCGGCGATATTCACGTCATGACCTTCCCAGGAAAACCTGCATGCGAACGTTGATTTCCCTTCCCCTGGCCCTTGCCCTGGCGACGGCGCCGGGCCTCGCCGCGGCACAGGCGGCGACGCCCGCACCGGCGGGCGGCGTGGACGTCGCGGCCTTCATCAAGCGCGACATCTTCCAGGACATCAAGATCTCGCCCAACGGCGACTACCTCGCCGCCACGGTGCCGATGGAAGACCGCACCGGCATGATCATCCTCAACCGCGCCACCGGGAAGCACACGGCGGCGTTCGCGCTGGGCAAGAACACCCACGTGGGCGAGTTCACCTGGGTCAACCCCGAGCGCGTGGTGATTTCCATGGCCGAAACCTTCGGCCAGCTCGACCAGCCCATCGCCACGGGCGAGCTGTTCGCGGTGAACGTGGACGGCACCCGCGCCGAGAACCTGGTGGGTTTCCGCGTGGACGGCGGCGGCGCGGGCACGCGCATCAAGCCCAAGGAAAGCGAGCGGGTCTGGGCCTCGGTGGTGGACACGCTGGCGGCGGACGACAAGTTCGCCATCGTCGCCATCGTGCCCTTCAGCGACGAACCCTGGTCGCGGGCCGAAAGGATGGACGTCTATACCGGCCGGCGCGACATCGTGGCGCGCGCGCCGATCATGCGCGCCCACTTCGCCACCGACGGCAAGGGCGAGGTCCGCTTCGCCCAGGGCTACAAGAACGACAACTACAGCAAGCTCTACTACCGCGAAGGCGACAAGGCCGAGTGGACCCTGGTCAACGACGAGGCCAAGACCGGCCGCGTGGAATCGCCGCTGGGCTTTTCGCCCGACGACCGCATCGCCTACCTCCAGGTCGAACAGGAGAAGGGCCCGGACGCCATCGTCGCGCTCGACATCGCCAGCGGTGAGCGCAAGACGGTACTGCAGGACGACAACGTCGACCCGCTGGGCCTGGTCTACGAGGCCGGCGCCGGCGACGGCGTGGTCGGCGCGTTCCTCATGGACGGCAAGCAGACCACGGTGTTCTTCGACGCCGACTCCCCGGATGCGCGGCTGTACAAGAGCCTGGAGGCCGCCTTCAAGGGCCAGGCCGTGGTGGTGACCTCCACCACCAGCGACGGCAAGCTGGCCCTGGTGGAGACCTACAGCGACACCAACCCCGGCGACTTCTACATCTTCAACCGCGAGACGCTCAAGGCCGAGCACGTCATCAGCCGCCGCGACTGGTTCGACCCCGACGCCATGGCGCCGACCGAGCCGTTCTCGCTCAAGGCACGCGACGGCCTCACGCTGCACGGCTACCTCACCCGTCCCAAGGGCGCCACCGGCAAGCTGCCGATGGTGGTGCTGCCGCACGGCGGCCCGTTCGGCGTGTTCGACGAATGGGGCTTCGAGGACGAGGCGCAGATGCTCGCGCAGGCCGGCTATGCCGTGCTGAAGGTGAATTTCCGAGGCTCGGGCAACTACGGCCGCGCTTTCCAACAGGCGGGCGCGCGAGAGTACGGCGCCGCCATGCAGGACGACGTCACCGATGCCACCCGCTGGGCCATCAGCCAGGGCATCGCCGATCCCGGTCGCATCTGCATCTACGGCGCCAGCTACGGCGCGTTCGCGGCCATGGTCGGCGCGTCGCGCGAGCCCGACCTGTACCAGTGCGCCGTGGGTTACGTCGGCCTCTACGACCTGATGATGAAGTATCGCGAGGACAGCACCGGCACCCGCTCCAACCGCGTCTATCTCGACGATTGGGTCGGCCCGCTGGACACGCTGGCCGGCAAGTCGGCCACCGACATGGCCGGCCGCATCAAGGTGCCCGTGTTCCTCGCGGCCGGCGGCGAAGACACCGTCACGCCGCCCGAGCACACCCGAAAGATGGAGCGCGCGCTCAAGTCGGCCGGCGTGCCGGTGGAAAGCCTGTACTACCCGACCGAGGGCCACGGTTTCTACACCGAGAAGCGTCGCCTGGAGTACTACACGCGCCTGCTCGATTTCCTGTCCCGCCACATTGGCGGCGCGAAGGCCGCAGCGGCCACGCCGGCGCCATGACCACCACCGTCTACGGCCTCGACGCCTGCGACACGTGCCGCAAGGCGCGCAACTGGCTCAAGCGCTTCGACATCGCGCACCAGTTCGTGGACTACCGCGACCAGCGCGTGCCGGCCGAAACGCTCAAGGCCTGGGCCGCGCAGCTGGGCGGTTGGGACAAGCTGATCAACCGCGCCTCCACCACCTGGCGGCAGCTGCCCGAGGCCCGCAAGGCTCCGGCCACCGACCCCGAATGGACCCTGCTGCTCAAGGAACACCCGGCGCTGGTGAAGCGCCCGGTGCTGGTGACCGACGACGGCGCGGTGAGCGTCGGATTCACGGACAATGGCTGGAAGATGCGCTTCGGGATCAAGAAATGAGCGACGTGCTGGCCCTCACCCGCGACCTCGTCGCCCGCGCCTCGGTGACCCCGGAAGACGCCGGCTGCCAGGCCCTGGTTTCCGCGCGCCTGGCGCGCGCGGGCTTCCAGTGCCGGCAGATCGACTACGGCGACGTGAAAAACCTCTGGGCCACGCACGGCGAGGGCGGCGACGTGCTGTGTTTCCTGGGCCATACCGACGTGGTGCCGCCCGGCCCGCGCGAGGCCTGGCAAAGCGACCCGTTCGAACCCACGGTGCGCGACGGCTTCCTCTACGGGCGCGGCGCCGCCGACATGAAGGGCAGCGTGGCGGCCTTCGTACTGGCGCTGGAGCAGTTCGCTGCCGCGCATCCGGGGCACCCGGGCACCGTGGCGCTGCTGCTGACCTCGGACGAGGAGGGCGACGCGATCGACGGCGTGCGCCGCGTGGCCGAACACTTCCGCGGCACCGGCCAGCGCATTCATTTCTGCGTCACCGGCGAGCCGTCGTCGAAGGAGGCGCTGGGCGACCTGATGCGCGTGGGCCGGCGCGGCACGCTGTCGGGCTACCTCACCGTGCGCGGCATCCAGGGCCACGTGGCGTACCCGGAAAAGGCCCGCAACCCCATCCACCAGGCCCTGCCGGCGCTGGCCGAACTGACGGCGCGCGCCTGGGACCAGGGCTACCCGGAGTTCCCGGCGTCCAGCCTTCAGGTATCGAACATCCACGCCGGCACGGGCGCCAACAACGTCATCCCCGGCCACTGCGAAGTGGTGTTCAACTTCCGCTACAACCCGGGCTGGAGCGCGCAGGCGCTGGAGCGCGAAGTGCACGCCGTACTCGATCGCCACGGCCTGGAGTACGACCTGCGCTGGCACCGGGGCGGTGAACCCTTCCTCACCGGCGAGGGCCGCCTGCGCGCGGCGGTGCGTGCGGTGGTGCAGGATCAGTGCGGCCTGGTGCCGGAGGAAAACACCGGCGGCGGCACCTCGGACGCCCGCTTCATTGCGCCCCTGGGCGCCGAGGTGGTGGAGCTGGGGCCGGTGAACGCCAGCATCCACAAGGTCGACGAACGCATCGCACTGGACGAACTCGAGCGCCTCCCCGCGCTTTACCGAGCCATCGCCGAGCGCCTGCTGCTCGCCTAAGCCTCCGCTACTGTCCCGCCAAAGCGCTTACGCGGCCTGGTTGAACCAGGCCTTCTCGGTCTTGTCGGCCACCTTGTTGTCCTTGAGCTCGCGCAGGATGCCCAGCACGTCCCGGTGCACGCCCTGCAGGCCGTCGTCGGTGGCGCCGCGGGTCTCGTGGTACACCACCGCCAGCCACATCGCGATGCTGCGCTGGCGCAGCTGGATCGAGCGGTCGCGCACGCGGCTGGCCGCGGTCGAGGCGACCGGCGTCCACGGGCGGTAGAGCGAGCTGTCGGTGACGCCGTGCAGGTGCGGCTGCGGAAGTCGCGCCGCGTGCTGGATTTCGGCGAGCGTGTGGTCCGCGGTCTGCTTGCGCTGCTCGGCATTGAGCGCGAGCACGGCCTGGCGAACGGCGCCGGCCTGCCGGGAGAGCATCATTCGACGCCATTGCGTCAACAGCGTAATCAACATGTCCATCTGACCCACCTCACCGTTGAAACTTCTGGTTCGGCGGAGCGCTCCCCCTGACGGCGATCCACCCGTCCTGCACCGGCGGAGCAGCCGGTGCAGCAAGCCGTTTATGGCCTAAAACGTGACGCCTGTCAGCAAGTTTTGCCGGAAACGTGAAGCGGCTCACGTTTCCGGGGTGAGCCGCAGGCGGTATTCGGGCTCGCCCGGAAGGAAGGGCGTCGGCTCGCCCTGCACCCAGGCGTCGTGGCCGGCGCCCCAGAACGGCGAGAGCAGGTGGCCGCTCTGGCCGCCCGGCATGTGGATGAAGCCTTCGGCCTCGCGGCCGGGCGACACCACCATGCGCTGGCTGGCGCCGAAGCCCGGGCCCTGCACGCGGGGCATGTTGCCGTCGCCCGGCAGCGGGTCGGCCGGCATGCACAGCCAGCCGCGCGCCAGCGCGGGCAGGGCGCCGGCCAGCGGGTGGCAGATGGAAGCGGTGTTGCGTTCGCCCCAGGTGCGTTCCGCCAAGGGGCCCTCAGCCGCAAGCTGGTCGTGGACCTCGCGCGCGGCATCGGCCAGCAGTCCCTCCCAGCTTTCGAACCGGCGCGGCAGCAGGTGCGGCAGCCGCTGCTGCAGCAGCGGCCAGGCCACGGACTCCATCTGCGGCAGGTCGGGCATGACGAAGCGCTCGCCCAGGGCGACCTGCGCGGGCGCCAGCAGGCCGTTCTGGATGCGTTCGATGACGGCCAGGCGCCAGGCGCGCACGATGCGGTAGCTGGCCGAGTCCGCGCTGGCGCGGCCGTCCCAGCGGCTGGCGGCTTGCGCGAGCGCGCGCAGCTCGACGCTGCCGTTGCGCCCGGCCTCGTCCTGCAGCGCCTGGTGCCAGCGCGCCAGGAACAGCGCGCGGTCGTCGAGCTGGATGGCCAGCAGGTCGGTTTCGGTGAGCTTGTCCTTGGCCAGCAGGGCATCGCGGATCTGACGGGCGCGCGCGCCGTTGGCATAGCCGGCATCGCCGACCAGGCGCAGCGCCTCGCCGTCGAGCGTGCGGTTGTTGGCGGTCCACAGCACGCCGCTGGGCGGGTCCACCAGGCTGGGGTTTTCGGTGGGCGGCAGCCAGCCGGCCCAGCGGCAGCCGTCGGCCACGGCCAGCGGGGCGGTGGGTTCGCACTGGCCTGCACGCTCGGGCAGCTGCGCGGTCAGGCGCCAGCCAATGCGGCCGGCGCTGTCGCCGATCACCAGGTTTTGCGCCGGGATGCCGGCCAGGTCGGCGGCGGCCAGGCCCTCGTCGAGGTTGCCGGCGAAGGCCAGGTCGGACAGGCCGAAGTTCAGCGCGCCCGGCAGCTGCGCGGTCCAGCGCAGCGCCAGCGAGGTGGTGTCGTCGAGTTCGGTGGTGATCGGGCCCCAGCGCGTCTCGCGCACCTTCAGCTCCACCGGCGCGCCGCCCTTCACCCGGATCCACTCGCTCGTGACCCGCAGCGCCTGCTGGCCGCCGGCGACGCGGTAGCGGCTGCGGTCCTTGTTGGCCCAGTCCACGCGATGGAAATCGAGCCAGTCGCCGTAGCTGTTGGTGAAGCCCCAGGCCACGTGGCCGTTGCTGCCCACGATCACCGCGGGGATGCCGGGCAGGGTGAAGCCGCTCACGTCCACCTTGCCGCCGGGTGCGCGGGCGTCGGCGTAGCGCAGGCGGGCGCGGTACCAGATGTTCGGCGCGCGCAGCCCCAGGTGCATGTCGTCGGCGACGATGGCGCGGCCATCGGCGGTGCGCAGGCCGGACACGGCGAAGTTGTTGCTGCCGGGCGCGGCGGGTTCGGAGACTTCGAAGCCGCCCTTGGTTTCCGGCGACGGCAGCGTGCGCAGGTCCAGCACGTCCGGGCCTGGCAGGGCGACGTTGCCGCGGGCCGCGCCCACCAGCGGCGCGTCCCATTCGCTGCCGTCCATCGCGATGAGCGAATACAGGGCGGGCGGCACGGCGTCGCGGATGCGCCACAGCGCCAGTTCGCGCGAGTTGGTTTCGTCCTGCAGCTCGAAGAACATCGCGTAGCCGGCGAGCGCCGAGTCGGTCACCGTCCACGGCTCGGGCTCGGCCTGCAGCAGCAGGTAGGGCCAGGGCTTGCGGTCGAGCGCGGCCAGGCCGGCGTTCACGCCGTCGCGGTAGGCCTCCAGCACGGGCAGCTGGTCGCCGGCCACGGCGGCGAGGTTTTCGTCGGCGCGCGCACGCAGCCGGTGCACGCGCACCACCTTGTCGCGCTCGATGGCGATCGGGCCGAACAGCGCCGACAGCTCGCCCGCCGCCGAGCGGCGCAGCAGGTCCATCTCGAAGTAGCGCTCCTGGGCGTGCAGGAAGCCCAGCGCGCGCGCGGCATCGGCTTCGTTCGCGGCGTCCACGGTGGCCACGCCCAGGGCGTCGCGCTGCACGTCCACGCGGGCCGACAGGCCGGGCAGGGCGGCGTCGCCGTCCAGCTGCGCCAGGCTGCCGCGGGCGATCCACAGCGCCACCAGCGCCGCCACCAGGGTCAGGACCAGCAGGGCGGCGAACAGCCAGGCCGTGAAACGGAACACCTTGCGCATGGAGGGGTCGCTTGCGGGTGGGAAGGGACTGTGGCTAGGATGGCCCATGTCCCCGCGCACCGCCATCGCCGTCCCCGTTCCCGTGAATGCCCGCGGAACCTCGGCTGCGTGCGCCTCCAACAACGCCAATAACAATAACCGTCCCCGCTTGCGGGTCGACGACTAGGCGCGCTCCACACCACGCTTCCAGTCACCGACGGCCCGCACTGAACCAGTGCGGGCCGTTTCCTTTTGCGTCCCTGAAACGTCCCAACGGAGAAAGCCCATGTGTTCCATCCTCGGAGTGTTCGACCTGCGGCCCGGCGCCGACCTGGCCCCGCTGCGGCCGCTGGCCCTGTCGCTGTCGGCGCGCCAGCGCCACCGCGGCCCCGACTGGTCGGGCGTGTACACCCACGCGCACTGCGTGCTGGTGCACGAGCGCCTGGCCATCGTCGACCCGGCCGGCGGCGCGCAGCCGCTGCGCTCGGCGGACGGCGCCCTGGCGCTGGCGGTGAACGGCGAGATCTACAACCACCGTTCGCTGGAAGGCGCGCTGCGCAAACCCTATGCGTTCCAGACGGGCTCGGATTGCGAGGTCATCAACGCTTTGTATCGTGACGGCGGCGACATCGGCACCTGGCTCGATCGCCTCAACGGCATCTTCGCGTTCGTGCTGTGGGACCGTGCGGCGTGCCGTTTCGTGATCGCCCGCGACCCCATCGGCGTGTGTCCGCTGTACTGGGGCCACGATGCCGACGGCCGCGTCTGGGTGGCTTCGGAAATGAAAGCGCTGGTGCGGGTCTGTGACGATGTCGCCCAGTTCCCACCGGGGCATTACTTCGACAGCGCCGATGGACAGCTGCATCGCTACTACGAACGCGCATGGCGCGACTACGATGCCACCGCAGGCGTGCAGGTGCCGGCGCGCGAGCTGCGCGAAGCCTT
>JAPLSJ010000102.1 GCA_026398695.1 Arenimonas sp. | reverse complement strand
GCCGTTCACCCAGGCCTGGAAGCGCTCGCGGAAGGCGGCATCGCCTTCGTAGTCGCCGCCGGCGAATCCTTCCGGGATCGCCCGCTCGCGCACGTGCACGCGCACCTGGCCGATGCGGTCGGCGAACAGGTCGGCCAGGCTGGGCTTGCCGATGTCGTAACTCACGGTGACGTCGAGCACCGATTCGATCGCATCGCCCATCGCGCCCACCACGAAGGCCACGCCGCCCGCCTTGGGCTTGAGCAGGTGCCGGAACGGCGCGCCCTGCTGCGCGTGCTTGCCGGGCGTGAAGCGCGTGCCTTCGACGAAGTTCATCACCGACACCGGGATGCGCCGGAATTTTTCGCAGGCCTCGCGCGTGGCCGCGAGATCCCGGCCGGCCAGCTCCGGGCGGCGCGCCAGCGTTTCCTTCGAGTAGCGCTTCATGAAGGGGAAATCCAGCGCCCACCAGGCCAGGCCCAGCAGCGGCACCCAGAACAGCTGGCTCTTGAGGAAGAAGCGCAGCAGCGGGATGAAGCGGGTGCGGGTGAAGACGTCGATCAGGCGGGAGTTCACGCCGATCCAGCTTTCGGCGATGACCATCAGCGCGCGATCGAGCGATGGACGCAGCGACGCCACGGGCAGCAGCGCCTTGGTCACCGCCACCACCAGCAGCACCGGCACGTGCACCAGCGTGCTGCCGCCCACCAGCAGCGCGGCCAGCGCCGCGCGCAGGCCACGCGGCAGCAGGAAAAGCCCTCGGCGGGATGGAGACGTCACGGGGAACGGGAACCACGAAGCGTGCGGGCCGCCAGATTACCAAGCCCGGCCAAGCGTCGTCGCCCGCTCACAGCACGGTTCCCTGGCTCACGCCGTGGCCGGTGCGCCGGTCGTAGGCCTGCTCGCGCAGGTTGAAGCGCAGCTTCACCCGGAACATCTCGCGCTGCGCCAGCTTGCCCAGGGCGTCGCAATCGGCGCCTTCGCCGAGCTGGGAAAGTCGCTCATGCAGCTCTTTGGCCGCCCAGATGGCGTTGTCGCGGTGGCCCTCTTCGTGACGGGTGAGCGCGGAAATCATCTGGGCCCAGCGCGCGCGCAGCTCCGGTCGCGTGGTGCCCGACGGCTGCCATTCGGGCAGGTCGATGGCCAGGTCCAGGTGAATCGCCAGGGCGGACAGGCGGCAGCGGTCGGGCAGCGGGTCGAGCAGATAGCGGACCTCGACGGCCTGGCGCGTGCGGCCGATGGTGCCGGGCGCGAGGCCCGCGGCCGTCGCGTTCTCGAACAGCTGCGCGCGCAGCGACTCCAGGCCGGTGGCGTCCACCCGGTAGTAGTGACGGGACTCGGTGATCTTGGGCCCCGGCGCCGCGGCCGGGCCGGGCTCGGCTGCCGCCGCGGCAGCCAGCAGCAGCGCCCCGGCAGTCCAGGCCCCCGGGCGAGCCGC
The DNA here is from genome assembly GCA_026398695.1 of Arenimonas sp. Lineage (GTDB taxonomy): Bacteria > Pseudomonadota > Gammaproteobacteria > Xanthomonadales > Xanthomonadaceae > Arenimonas. The sequence goes on along the minus strand of JAPLSJ010000102.1, from coordinate 337 downwards.
GACCGATGCCATGGGCCGTGCCTGGTTCAGTAGGAAAACAGCAGGAAGGGCAGCGTGACGACCGCCAGCATCAGCACGATGCCCACCACGGCCACCACCGCCTGCCGCGGATTCTCGCGAAGGTTGGACCAGGTGCTGGGCGCGCGGCCTTCGCGCACGGCGGCCTCGCGCTCGGCGCGCGCAGTGGCCGCGCGCCGGGCCTGAGCGCGCGGGTGAAGAAGTCGTTGAAGCTCTTGTAGGCCGCGATGTCGGGTTCGGCCGCTTCGGCCATGTTGACGCCGTAGCGGCCGACGAACCAGCGGATCAGGCGGGTCGTCGCCGCACCGCGCTGCGCCGA
>JAPLSJ010000135.1 GCA_026398695.1 Arenimonas sp. | reverse complement strand
GTGCTGCTCGATACCATGTACGAACTGCCGTCGCTGGAAAACGTCAGCAAGGTCGTGGTGGACGAGTCGGTGATCAACCACGGCACCGAGCCCTACCTGATCTACAGCGCGCCGGCCCAGCCGGCCCCCAAGGCCGCCTCGGGCGACTGAGGTCGCGGCGCAAGTTGTTGAAAAACGGGCCGGTCTTTCCGGCCCGTTTTTTTTGCGACGGAAAAACTTGCAAGCCACCCCCGCGGACCCCATAACCTGACACTTGAGGGGCATTGGCCCCGGAGGAGTCCTGGCATGAACGAAACCACCGCCATTCCCAACCGCCTCGACCTGCCCGTGCTGCCGCTGCGCGACGTCGTCGTGTACCCGCACATGGTGATTCCGCTGTTCGTTGGCCGCGACCGCTCCATCAAGGCGCTCGACCTGGCGATGGCCGGCGACAAGCAGATCCTGCTGATCGCCCAGAAAAGCCCCGACACCGACGACCCGGCTGCGGACGACCTGTACCCGGTTGGCACGCTGGCGCAGGTGCTGCAGCTGCTCAAGCTGCCCGACGGCACCATCAAGGTGCTGGTGGAGGGCACCGCGCGCGTGGCCATCGACGGTTTCGGCGAACGCGAGGGCGCGCTCACCGCCACCGGCAACGAAACCGACTCGGTGTTCGAGCGCGACCAGCGCGAACTCGATGTCACCCAGCGTTCGCTGATGACCCTGTTCGAGCAGTACGTCAAGACCAACCGCAAGCTGCCGCCCGAGCTGCTCACCACGCTGGCCGGCATCGACGACCCCAGCCGCCTGGCCGACACCATCTCGGCCCACCTCGGCGCGCGCCTGTCCGACAAGCAGCAGCTGCTGGAAACCCTGGAAGTGGGCCAGCGCATGGAGATGCTGATCGGCCTGGTGGACGGCGAGATCGACGTCCAGCAGATCGAGAAGCGCATCCGCGGCCGCGTGAAGTCGCAGATGGAGAAGAGCCAGCGCGAGTACTACCTCAACGAGCAGATGAAGGCCATCCAGAAGGAACTGGGCGAGGGCGACGACGCGCCCAACGAGCTCGAGGAGCTGGCCAAGAAGGTGGCCGCCGCCGGCATGCCCAAGCCCGTGGAGGCCAAGGCGCGCGCCGAACTCAACAAGCTCAAGCAGATGTCGCCGATGTCGGCCGAAGCCACGGTGGTGCGCAACTACATCGACTGGCTGGTGGGCGTGCCGTGGAAGAAGCGCAGCAAGATCCGCAAGGACCTCAAGGCCGCGCTGGACGTGCTTGACGCCGACCACTACGGCCTGGAGAAGGTCAAGGAACGCATCCTCGAGTACCTCGCGGTGCAGCTGCGCGTGAAGCAGATGAAGGGCGCCATCCTCTGCCTGGTCGGCCCGCCCGGCGTGGGCAAGACCTCGCTCGGCCAGTCCATCGCCAAGGCCACGAACCGCAAGTTCGTGCGCATGTCGCTGGGCGGCGTGCGCGACGAGGCCGAGATCCGCGGCCACCGTCGCACCTACATCGGCTCGATGCCCGGCCGCATCGTCCAGAACCTGAGCAAGGTCGGCACCAAGAACCCGCTGTTCATGCTCGACGAGCTGGACAAGATGAGCACCGATTTCCGCGGCGACCCGTCGTCGGCCCTGCTCGAGGTGCTCGATCCCGAGCAGAACCACTCGTTCAACGACCACTACCTGGAAGTGGACCTGGACCTGTCGGAGGTGATGTTCGTCGCCACCGCCAATTCGCTCAACATCCCGGGCCCGCTGCTCGACCGCATGGAAGTGATCCGCATCCCCGGCTACACCGAGGACGAGAAGCTGCACATCGCCGAGAAGTACCTCATTCCCAAGCAGCTCAAGGCCAACGGAATGAAGGACGCCGAGCTCAAGATCAGCGAAGCCGCCGTGCGCGACATCGTGCGCTACTACACGCGCGAGTCCGGCGTGCGCAACCTCGAGCGCGAGGTTTCCAAGATCTGCCGCAAGGTGGTGAAGGAAATCGCGCTGGCCGGCCCGCGCAAGGGCGGCAAGCCCATGGCCGTCAGCGTCACGCCCAAGAACCTCGACAAGTACCTGGGCGTGCAGCGCTTCGATTTCGGCCGCGCCGAGCAGGAAAGCGAAGTCGGCCTGGTGACGGGCCTGGCCTGGACCGAGGTGGGCGGCGACCTGCTGCAGATCGAGGCCTCGCTGCTGCCGGGCAAGGGCCAGCTGATCCTCACCGGCCAGCTGGGCGACGTGATGCAGGAGTCGGCGAAGGCTGCCTACAGCGTGGTTCGCTCGCGCAGCGAACGGCTGGGCCTGGACACGGAATTCCACAACAAGTTCGACACCCACGTGCACGTGCCCGAGGGCGCCACGCCCAAGGACGGGCCGAGCGCCGGCATCGCGATGGTGACGGCCCTGGTCTCGGTGCTTTCCGGCGTCCCGATCCGGTCCGACGTGGCCATGACCGGTGAAATCACCCTGCGTGGCCGCGTGCTGCCGATCGGCGGGCTCAAGGAAAAGCTGCTGGCCGCGCTGCGCGGCGGCATCACCACGGTGATCATCCCGGAAGAGAACCGCAAGGACCTGGCCGACATCCCCAAGAACGTCACGCAGGGCCTGAAGATCATCCCGGTGAAGTGGATCGACGAGGTGCTCGACATCGCCCTGGTGCGTGCGCTGGCGCCCGATTCAAGCTCGGAGCCCTCGCCCGAGACTGCGGGCGAGGGCGGTTCGAAAGAGGGCGTCGGTGCGTCCGTGACGCACTGAACGCGAAGCGCATGGAAACCCGGAAACCCGCGAAATATCTGGCTTTCGCGTATTGCGCGGGCAAAATGCGGCTGGTATAAATCAACCCAACCGCCGCGCCGGCAGCAGCCGGGCGCGGTGGCACAATGGATCGGGTCTACCCCCAGGCCAATGCCGGGTCACCCCGGCTTTTCGAAATGCGAGCCCGCTCGCTCAGGGAGTCAATAATGAACAAAGCCGAATTTACGAGTGCCGTCGCTGATGGCGCCGAGCTGACCAAGGCCGACGCCGGCCGCGCCGTCGACGCCATGATCGACGTGATCAAGAAGGCGCTCAAGAAGGGCGAAACCATCACTCTGGTGGGCTTCGGCACGTTCTCCGTGCGCAAGCGCGCCGCCCGCCAGGGCCGCAATCCGCAGACCGGCGACGCCATCAAGATCAAGGCTTCGAAAAATCCTGCGTTCAAGGCTGGCAAAGCCCTGAAGGATGCTGTAAACTGAGCGTCTTGTAAGGGTGCTTAGCTCAGCGGTAGAGCGTCGCCCTTACAAGGCGAGGGTCGGGGGTTCGAAACCCTCAGCACCCACCAAAGCAGTTGAAACAGCGGAGTGGTAGTTCAGTCGGTTAGAATGCTGGCCTGTCACGCCGGAGGTCGCGGGTTCGAGTCCCGTCCACTCCGCCATATCCTCGAGGGCGCCCCACAAGGGCGCCTTCGTTTTTTCCGGCCCCGGGAAGCCCGGGCCACCAACAAGATGGCATAGCCCCCATGCTCCAGAACATTCGCGAAAAGAAGTGGATCGCCTTCGCCATCCTGGTCCCGGTGATCATCACCATGGCCTTCTTCGGCATCGATTCCTACTTCTCCACCAGCATCGACACGTACGCCGCGAAAATCCAGGGTCCGGCCAAGTTCGGCATCTGGGGCGCCCAGGAGCGCGAGATTTCGCAGGACGAGTTCCGGCGCCGCTACGAGCAGACCCGCCAGCAGGAGCGCGAGCGCCAGGGCGAGGCCTTCGACAGCGAGGCGTTCGAGTCCCTGGACAACAAGCGCAACGTGCTTGACGCCATGGTCGACGAGGCGCTGATGGGGCTGGTGGCCGAGCGCGACGGCATCACCGCCGGTGAGGCGCAGGTGGCCGAGCAGCTCAAGGAAATGCCCGAATTCCAGGTCAACGGCGTCTACAGCGTCGACCAGTACCGGCTTGCGCTGGCGGGCCAGGGCCAGACCCACGCCCAGTTCATGGCCAGCATGCGCGCCGACCTCGCGCGCCGCACCATCCCCAGCCAGATCGTCGCTTCGGCCATCGCCAGCGATGCCGAGCTCGAGGCGTTCCTGCGCCTGAGCCAGCAGACCCGCGACCTGGCGGTGGTGGACTTGCCGACGCCGGCGCTGCCGGCCGAGCCGGCCACCGACGAACAGCTCAAGGCCTGGTACGACGCCAATGCGTCGGTCTATCGCAGCGAAGAAAAGGTGGCCATCGATTACGTCGAGATCGACGGTGCCACCCTCGAAGCGCCGGCCACCGCCGATGAAGCCACGCTGCGCGGCCTCTACGACACCTACAAGTCGCGCTTCGTCACGGCACCCAGCCGCGTTGCCTCGCACATCCTGGTGGCCGCCGCCGCGGACGCCGACGAAGCCACCGATACCGCCGCGCGCGAACGCGCCATGGCCATCGCCGCCAAGGCGCGCGCGCCGGGTGCCGACTTCGCCGCGATCGCCCGCGAGAGTTCCGAGGACCTGGGGTCCAAGGCCGAGGGCGGCGACCTGGGCACGATCGCCGAGGGTGACATCGGTCCCGAGTTCGAGGGCGCGCTGTTCGCGCTGACCGAAGCCGGCCAGGTCACCGACCCGGTGCGCACGCCGGCCGGCTGGCACGTCATCCAGCTGCGTGAGCTGACCCCGGGCACCGAGCGCCCGTTCGAGGACGTGCGCAGCGAGCTCGAGGCCGAGTTCGTCGCCAACGAGCGCGAGCGCGTGTTCAGCGAGCTTTCCGGCGGCCTGATCGAGCGCATCTACAAGGACCCGACCGCGCTGGCCCCGGCCGCCGAGGCCATGGGCCTGGCGGTGAATCGCAGCCAGCCGTTCACCCAGCGCCAGGGCGACGGCATCGCCGCGCTTGCGCAGGTGCGCGCGGCGGCGTTCGCCGAAGCCCAGAAGACCGAGCGCCAGGTCAGCGATGCGATCGAGATCGCGCCCAACCACGTCGTCATCCTGCACGTGGTGGACCACCAGCCGGAGGCCGCGCTGGCCTTCGAGACGGTGCGCGACCGCGTGCTGGCCGACTTCAACGCCGACCGCCTGGCCAAGGGCTCCAAGGCCCAGGCCGAAGCCCTGCTCAAGCGGGCCCTGGCGGGCGAAACGCTGGAGGCCCTGGCGCTCGAGAACAGCCGCACGGTGGTGACCCTGCCGGCGACCGGTCGTCGTGCGCAGCTGCCGCCGGGCATGCTCGACGTGGCCTTCGGCCTGGCCACGCCCGAGGCTGGCAAGACCAGCGTCGGCATCGCCGAGATCTCGCCGGACCGCCATGCGCTGGTCGCCGTCACCGCCGTCACGCCGGGCGACCTGGCCACGCTGGACGACGCCACCCGCCTGATGCTGCTCGAGCAGTTCTCGCAGGCGCGCGGCGTGGTGGAATTCCAGGACTACGTGAAGGCCCTGCGCCGCTACTACACCGTCAAGGTCGCCGAAGACCGTCTCTGACGGCATCGCAAGGCCAAGAAAAAAGGCCCGGGATTCCCGGGCCTTTTTCTTTGCAGCGCCGCCGGCAGCTTATTCGTCGCCGATGCCGGTCATGCCCAGGATGTTGTAGCCCGCATCCACGTAGGTGATCTCGCCGGTGACGCCGGCGGCCAGGTCCGAGCACAGGAACGCGGCCACGTTGCCCACGTCCTCGATGGTGACGCTGCGGCGCAGCGGAGCGTGTGCCTCGACGTGGCCGAGCATCTTGCGGAAGTTGGCGATGCCGGCGGCCGCCAGCGTCTTGATCGGGCCGGCGGAAATGGCGTTGACGCGCGTGCCTTCCGGGCCAAGGTTGAGCGCCAGGTAGCGCACGTTGGCCTCGAGGCTGGCCTTGGCCAGGCCCATGACGTTGTAGTTGGCCAGCGCGCGCTCGGCGCCCAGGTAGCTCAGCGTCAGGATGCTGCCGTGCCGGCCCTTCATCATCGGCCGCGCGGCCTTGGCCAGCGCGGCCAGGCTGTAGCTGGAGATGTCGTGGGCGATGCGGAAGTTCTCGCGGGTCAGGCCGTCGAGGAAATCACCCTCGATCGCCTCGCGCGGGGCATAGCCCACCGAGTGCACCAGGATGTCGAAGCCGTCCCAGCGCTTGCCCAGCTCGCTGAAGACGCTGGCGATCTGGTCGTCGTCGCCCACGTCCAGCGGCAGCACGATGTCGGAATGGCAGTCGGCCGCAGCGCCTTCGACGCGCGATTTCAGTTTGTCGTTCTGGTAGGTGAAGGCGAGCTCGGCGCCTTCGCGGTACATCGCGTCCGCGATGCCGCTGGCGATGGAGCGCTGGCTGGCGATACCCACGACGAGGGCGCGCTTGCCGGTCAAGAATCCCATGTGTTCCTCCCGATGCCGCCAAGCCGGCGGCGCAATGGCGCGTAGTTTGAACCGTGGCAGGCCATACCGCCAAGCATGGTGGCGGCCGCTGTCAGGGCGAGAGGCGCAGCACCTGGCCGGGCCGCAGGATGGACTTGCCGTTGAGGCCGTTGATCGAGAACAGCCGCGCCAGCGGCACGCCGTTCTGCGCAGCGATCTTCGAAAGCGTGTCGCCCGGGCGCACGGTGTAAGTGCGCTCGGCGCTGGACGGCTCGGGCAGGGCAGGGCTGTCGCCGGCCGTACCCGCCGACACCAGCGTGGCCAGTGCGGTGGCCGGTGCCAGCACGTCGCGCGGTGCGCCGGCGACGATGCGGCCCTGGCGGTAGGCCGGGTTGAGCGCGCGCAGGCGCGCGGCGTCGGTGCCCATGCGCACGGCGGCCTGGTCCAGGCTTTGCACGCCCTCGGGCAAGGTCATGCGCACCAGCGGCACGAACCGGGTATCGCGCGGCAGCGTGAGGCCATGGCGCTCGGGGCTTTCGAACAGGCAGGCCAGCGCATGCAGCTTGGCAACGTAGTCGTAGGTGGTGCGCGAGAGCCCGCGCGGCAGGTGGCGTTCGCCCGACACGCGGAGGTCGCCGCTGCTTCGCAGCGCGCGGATGATGCGGTATTCGCCGGCGTTGTAGCCCATCGCCATGGCCCGCCATTCGCCGTTGAACAGCTTGTCCAGCGCCTCCAGGTAGGACAGCGCCGCGTCGGTGGATTCAATCGGCGAAAGCCGGCCGTCGTAGCCGGGCTGGATGCGGATGCCGTGGTTGCGCGCGGTGCTGGCGATCATCTGCCACATGCCGGCCGGGCCGCCCGGGCCGATGGCATCGGGCCGGTACCAGCTCTCCACGATCGGCAGCAGCGCGAACTCGCCCGGCAGGCCCTTGCGTTCGACTTCCTCCACCACGTAGCCCATCAGCGGCAGGATCTGCTCCACATGGCGGGCGAAGCTGTCGGGATAGCCGGCGTAGCGTTTGCGCCAGCTGTTGTTTTGCTGGCCCTTGACGCAGATCGGCGCCGAGAAGCGCGCCGTCATCCGGTCGATCACTTCGGCGCCGGTGTCGATCGGGTCCGGGGCGGGCACCACCGGCGGCGCCGGCTCGGCCGGCCGGGTGGGCGTGGCGTCGCCGGGCACCGGGGCGATGGTGACCTCGGCGGCGGGTTCGCGCGGCTCGTCGCGGTCGGGCTTCACCTGCGGCTGGCAGGCGGCCAGCGCCAACGCCAACGCCAGCGCCAGGGGGGCGGTCCATCGCATCCGGGATGCAGTCATTGTCTGAAGGTGTCCTTCCATAAGCGAAGTGCCCCGAACGCCTCGGCGCGGTCCCGGGGCGCATGACCCAGATGCCCGGCGAGGCTGGCGAGGATACCGGGCTGGTCGATGCGCAGGAACGGGTTGCAGTCGCGTTCGCTGCCCATTGTGCTGGGCAGGCTGGGCAAGCCGCGGGCCCGCAGGGCGCGGACCTCGTCAAGGCGGCGGTCGCGGGTGGGGTTGTCGGGTTCGGCGGCGCGCGCGAAGCGGCCGTTGGCTTCGGTGTACTCGTGGCCACAGCACACCGCGGTGTCCGCAGGCAGCGCCGCCAGGCGCTCCAGCGAGGCCAGGAACTGCGCCGGCTGGCCTTCGAACATGCGCCCGCAGCCCAGGCTGAACAGCGTGTCGCCGCAGAACAGGTGCCCCGCGCCATGGAACGCCACGTGGCTGAGCGTGTGGCCCGGTACGCCGATCACGTCCAGCGCCAGGTCCAGCGCGTCCACCCGGACCCGGTCGCCGTGCGCGACGCGGTGCGTGGCGGCGGTGATGCGGTCGTCGGCGGGCGCATGGCAGGGGATGCCGAAGTGGTCGGCCAGCGTGCGGGCGCCGGCCACGTGGTCGGGATGGTGGTGGGTCAAGACGATGGCCACGGGCCGCAGGCCCTCCGCGGCTGCCTGCAGCACTGGGGCGGCCTCGCCCGGGTCCACCACCAGGGCGTCGCCGCCCGGCGCCGCCAGCAGCCAGATGTAGTTGTCCTGAAGGGCGGGCAGGGCGATGGCACGCAGCACGGGATGACCTGGGGCGCGCTTTTGACGCAGAATCGCGACCATGCCCCCGGCTCACGCCCGACGTCAACCCGACCCCGCCCCCGAAGCCTGGTTCCGCCGCGACGCACCGCTGCGCCTGCTGCGCGAGGTCCAGCGCCAGGCCGTGCCCGACCTGACCCGCGTGTTCGGCCACAGCGGCCTTTACCTTCGGCCCACGGCGGCGCTCGAGCCGGGCCTGCCGGGCAACCTGCTGGCCAGCGTGCTGAGCCTGCATCGGGCCGGCCGGGGTTTCAGCGGGGCCCTGGCCTGCGATGATGCGCGCCTGCCGATCGCCAGCGGCAGCCTGTCGCTGGTGTATGCGCTGTTCGTGTTCGAGAGTTCGCCCGACCCCGCGGCGCTGATGGCGGAAGTGGCGCGCGTGCTCAAGCCCGACGGCGTGGCGATGTTCCTCACCCTCAACCCCTGGGGGCCGGCGCGGCTGCGCTGGGCGTTCAAGGGCATGAGGGGGTTCGACCCGGGGCTGTTCGCCGGGCAGGTGCGTGCGGCCGGCCTGGACGTGCAGCGGCGGCGCTACGTCGGTCCGATCTGGTCGGTGGCGCGCGCCATCGACCTGGACACGGCCCCCGGCGGCGGCCTGGCCACCCGCCTGCGCATGGCCAGCCTGGTGGTGGCCCGGCGCCGCGACCCCGGCATGACGCCGTTGCGCACCAGCGCACCGGCCCTGAATTTCCGCCCCGGCATGAGCGCCGGGTAGTCACCACCCGCATGGAAGCAAAGATGAAACCCGTAGACATCCACACCGATGGCGCCTGCCTGGGCAACCCAGGCCCCGGCGGCTGGGCCGCCCTGCTGATCCACGAAGGCCGCGAGCGCGAACTCGCCGGCGGCGAGGCGCTCACCACCAACAACCGCATGGAGATGCTGGCGGCGATCATGGCGCTCGAAGCGCTCAAGGCACCCTGCCAGGTGGTGCTGTCCACCGACTCGCAGTACGTGCAGAAGGGCATCGGCGAATGGCTGCCCAACTGGATCCGCCGCGGCTGGAAGACCGCCGGCGGCGAGCCGGTGAAGAACAAGGACCTGTGGGAGCGCCTGCAGCTCGCCGCCGCACCGCACAAGGTGCAGTGGAAGTGGGTGAAGGGCCACGCCGGCCACGTCGAGAACGAGCGCGTGGACAAGCTGGCCCGCGCCGAAGCCGAAAAATTCAGGAGCTGAGCCCGCGCATGCGCCAGATCGTACTCGACACCGAAACCACCGGCCTGTCCTGGGAAAAGGGCAACCGCATCGTGGAAGTGGGCTGCATCGAACTGATCGAACGGCGCCCCACCGGGCGCCAGTTCCAGCGCTATTTCAATCCCGGCCGCGAGATGGAGCCGGGCGCGCAGGAAGTGACCGGCCTGAGCCTGGACTTCCTGCTCGACAAGCCGCGCTTCGAGTCCGTGCTCGACGAGCTGCTGGACTTCATCCGCGGCGCCGAGCTGATCATCCACAACGCCAGCTTCGACGTGGGCTTCCTCAACCACGAACTGTCGCTGGCCGGTGCGCACTACGGCCGCCTGGAGCACCACGCCAGCGTGCTCGACACGCTGGCGATGGCGCGCGAGCGCTTCCCGGGCCAGCGCAATTCGCTCGACGCGCTGTGCAAGCGCCTGGGCGTGGACAACGGCCACCGCAAGCTGCACGGCGCGCTGCTCGACGCCGAGCTGCTGGCCGAGGTGTACCTGGGGCTCACGGCTGGCCAGGGCGACCTGGGCCTGGCGCCCGTGGGCGAGCCAGGCAAGGCCACCCGGGTGGACCTGCCGGCGTCGCTGGGCGGCGTGCGGCGGGTGCTGCGCGCCAACGAGGCCGAGCTGGCCGCACACGAGGCGCGGATCGCCAGGATGGCGGCCAAGTCCGGCAAGCGGCTTTGGCCCGAACCCACGCCCTGAGCGGCGTTGATGGATAATCGCCCCCGGTCATCGGCAACGAGGTCGCCTTGAACGCAACGGTCCTGCTCACCTCGGTCGACATCAACATCCCCGGCTACCGCATCCTGCGGCCCATCGGCGAAGGCGGCATGGCTTCGGTGTTCCTGGCGGTGCAGGAATCGCTCGACCGCGAGGTCGCGCTGAAGGTGATGTCACCGGTGCTGGCCGCGAACGCCGAGTTCGCCAGCCGGTTCGTGGTCGAGGGCAAGATCACCGCCAAGCTGCAGCACCCGAACCTGGTGACGGTGTACGACATCGGCAGCCACAACGGCGTGTACTACCTGGCCGCCGAATACATCCCCGGCGGCACGCTCAAGGAGCGCCTGGCCGAAGGCGGGCTCAGCGTCGGGCAGATCCTCGACATCGCCACCGACATCGCCCAGGGCCTGGACTTCGCGCATTCCAAGGGTTTCGTGCACCGCGACGTGAAGCCGGGCAATGTGCTGTTCCGCGCCGACGGGCGGGTGGTGCTGGCCGATTTCGGCATCGCCAAGGCGATGGACGGCAGCAATAGTTCCACCGTCGCCGGCGCATCCATCGGCACGCCCGACTACATGAGCCCCGAGCAGGCGCGCGGCGAGCCGGTGGACGGCCGCTCCGACCTCTACAGCCTGGGCACGGTGCTGTACGAACTGCTGGTGGGCACGCCGCCCTACCAGGCCGGCGACCCGTTCACGGTGGCGCTGATGCACGTTACCCATCCGGTGCCTGAGCTGCCCGAGCCGTGGCAGTGGCTGCAGCCGCTGGTCTCGGGCCTGATGGCCAAGCAGGCCGACCAGCGCTTCAAGACCGGCGCGGCGTTCGTGGAGGCCCTGCACCAGCTGCTGGCCACGGCGCCCCAGGGCGCGGTGCTGCAGGAAACCAACACCCGCAAGCCGGGCAGTGGTTCGCGCATCGCGTCAGGCGCGGCCACCCAGCAGCGCACCCGCATCAGCGCCAAACGCAGCGCGTCGCGGCCGGCGTGGTTCTGGCCGGTCAGCGGGGCGCTGCTGCTGTTCGTTGCCGCGCTGGCGGGCTGGTGGCTGCTGTCGCCCGACGCCGCGCCGGACGAGCCGCAGGCCACCGTCGACGCGCCCGCGGTGCCCCCGCCGGCCGCGGCGGCCGACAACGCGCCGGTACCCGCCGGCTTCGAATTGCCCAAGGCGGTGGACGCACCCGACCAGGACGAGCTTGATCGCCTGCTCAACGCCGGCGACCAGCTGTTCGAGTACGGCACCACGGTGGAGCTGAGCCGCAAGCTCACCCTGCCCGACGACGACAGCGCGCTGGGCTATTACCGGCAGGCGCTGGCGCTGGATCCGGACAACGCCCGCGCGCGCGCCGGCATCGCCGGCATCGTGGCGTTCTATCGCAGCTTCGCCTACAAGGCTTGCGTGGCCGAGCGTTGGGTGCAGTGCGGGGTCATCGTGCGGGCCGGGCTGGCCGTGGATGACCAGGACGCCTACCTGCGCCAGCTGCAGAATGCCGCGGTGGACGGTGAAGCCGGCGGTTCGCCGGTGCTGCCACCGGCGCCCGCGCCGAACTGAGGCGGATCAGCTGCGGCGAAGCAGGATGACGGTGACGTTGTCCGACCCGCCGCCGTCGAGCGCGGCCGATATCAGGTGGTCCACGCACTCCTGGGCCGACAGCTCGGGTTTGGTCAGCAGCGAGGCGATGCCCACGTCGTCCACTTCCTCGGTCAGGCCGTCGCTGCACAGCAGCAGCTGCTGGCCGGGGCGCAGCTCGCCCGACAGCGTTTCCACCTTCAGGCTCTGCGGGTCGGTGACGCCCAGCGCCTGGGTGACCACGTTGCGGTGCGGGTGCGCGCGCGCCTGTTCGGGGGTGATGGCGCCTTGGTCGATCAGTTCCTGAACGTAGCTGTGGTCGGACGACAGCTGGCGCAGCTGGCCGTTCCACAGGTAGGC
>JAPLSJ010000002.1 GCA_026398695.1 Arenimonas sp. | reverse complement strand
GTCAGCCCCGTCGCCGGGTCCATGACGTGGCCGGTGTAGCCGACGCCGTCGACCACCTTGCCGATGGCGCCGCCGTAGGGATCGTAGCTGGTGCGCTCGATCACCACGCCGACTTCGTTGCTCACCGCCACCGGGCTGCCCAGCGCGTCGGTGTGCTGGTACTTCGTGGCCAGGACCGCGTTGCTGGGCCAGTTGTGGTCGATCGTGGCCACCAGGCTGCCGCCCAGGTAGACGTTCTCGTGCGTGGTCTGCCCGCCGCCCACCGGCAGCTTGGACGAGAACAGCGGCTGGCCGTTCTGGGCGTACATCCACAGGGTGGTGGCGCCGCTGGCCAGGGTGGTCTGCACGCGCCGGCCGCTGCCGTCATAGCGGTAGGTTTCGATGCCGGGCACCGCGCGCAGGCGGTTGCCGAAGTCGAACTCGTGGCCGACGCTGTTCTTGTTGGCCAGGTTGCCCTGCACGTCGTAGGTGAACTGATGCACGAGCCCGCCGGCCGTGTTGCGCACCTCCGCCAGCCGGTTCTCGGCGCTGTAGACGTGGTGGTGGTGTATCGGGGTCTTGCAACGGGCGATGTGGCGTCCGCGCCGCTTCGGGTCGTCGTGAGCCAGTAACTCCACGACTGCGCCGTGATGCAAAATAAAGCCCGGCCGAAGCCGGGCTTTTTCATTCCCGGGGGGTGCTTACTTCTTCGCCCGGTACAGGCGGCCCGGCGAGGGCTGGCCCGCATACGGATCGAGCTTCTCGCCCACCGAAGCCTCCAGCCGCTCGATGCGGCTGGCCGGCGTGGGATGGGTGGAGAACAGCAGCGCCACCCGCCTGTCCGAAGCGTCCGCCGAGTCCAGCGTCTGCAGCACGCCGGCCAGGCCGAACGGGTTGTAGCCCGCGCGCGCGGCCAGCACCATGCCGCGCTGGTCGGCGTCGTATTCGTCTCTCTTGTCCAGGCCGCGGGCCAGCACTTCGGTGCCGGCGCGGAAGGCCTTGTCGCCGAAGCGCCGCACCAGTTCGTTGTTGCTTTGGCCGGCCATGTCGCCGGCGACTTCGGTGGCGAATTCGCGGCCCATCGCGCCCTGGATGGCCTTCACATGGTGCTTGCGCACCACGTGGGCGATCTCGTGGCCCAGCACGCTGGCCAGTTCGGACTCATCGCGCAGCCGGTCGTACAGGCCCGCCGTGATCAGGATGGTGCCGCCGGGCATGGCGAAGGCATTCACGTCGGAGCTGTCGATCACGCCGAAGCGCCAGGGCAGGCCCGGGCGTTCGCTCTGCATGGCCACCCACAGGCCGACGCGGTTGACGTAGCGCTGCAGCTCGGCGTCGGCCACCAGCGGCGCGGCGCCCAGCACGTTGGCCGCCACGCCGCGGCCCAGGTCGATTTCTTCCTGTTCGGTGATCGGCTGGTTGGCCTTGGCCGCGCGCTGGCCCAGGTTGAGCAGGTCTTCGGCGTTGCCCAACCGGCCGAAGGCCGCGGCGGGTGCCGACAGGGCGAGGGCAAGCAGGGCCACGAGGCAGCGGGAAGTGTTCATCGGTTCCTCCTTCGGCCGCCGCCATCCTGGGGCAGGTAAGCCACCCGCTGCGCCTGCAGCGGCACCTGGCCGGCGAACTGCGAGGCGTCGCCGCTGGTGACCGCGTAGGCGTCCAGCTGCGCCAGCTGCGCGGCGTCGGGTGACGCGCCGATCAGTTCAGCCGCGGACAGGCCCTTCACGCCGGTGCTGACCGAGCTGCCGCTTGACCCGGTGGCGAACACCGAGGCCAGCTGCGAACCGCTGACCGACGCCGCGGCGCCCGAGCCGGTGCGCAGATTGAGGATGCGGGCCCAGCCCTGGGTTCCCGTGGGCGTGGTGACGCCGGCCCAGGCGCCCTTGCGGGCGGTGATCTCGACGGTTTCGCGGGCCTTGAGCCTGCCCACCTCGCTGGCCGAGGCCAGGGGTTCACTGCGCAGCGGGGTGTCCTTGAGCACGGTGCCGGACTCGGCGAATACGGCACCGGCGGCGAGGGCGGCCAGGGTCGCCAGCGCAAGCGCGTGGCGTCGGGGCAGGCCGGGAGGCGGGTTTGGGGTCATGTCGCGGGCTCCGCTGGTGAGGGTTCAGGTTCAAGCAGGGGTTCGTAAAGGTCCACCGGTTGTTCGCGGCCCTTGACGTGGAATTGCCCCCGGTGCACGAAATGAAAACGGGTTTCGGGGCCGCAGGCGGACCTCGTGGCGCCCGACACCAGCACCCGGGCAACGCCCTTGGTGGCGCTTTCGATGCGGCTGCCCAGGTTCACGGTGTCGCCTATGGCGGTGTACTCCATTCGCGTGTCGCTGCCAAGGAAGCCCACCACCGCCGGCCCCGTGTGCAGCCCGATGCCCACGTCGAAATCGCCCAGGCCCTCGTTGCGGGCCTGCAGTTCGCGCTTGAAGTCGTCCAGCGCCCGGGTCATCTCGATGGCGGCGGCCACGGCCTTTTCGGCGTGTCCCGGGGTGTCGGTGGGGGCGTTCCAGAACGCCATCACGGCGTCGCCGATGAATTTGTCCAGGGTGCCGCCGTGCCGGAAGATCACTTCCACCTGGCGGGTGAAATAGCGGTTCAACAGGTCCACCACCTGCTCGGGCGAGCGGGTTTCGGACAGGCTGGTGAAGCCGCGGATGTCGGAGAACAGGATGGTGATCTCGCGCGCCTCGGGCTTGCTGTCGCGCGACAGCTCGCCGGCATCCACCAGGGTCTGCACGACGCGCGGGTCCAGGAAGCGGCCGAAGATGCCCACCGTGGCCTCGCGCTCGCGACGGTCCAGCCACTGCGCCTGCACCGTGAACAGGCCGAACGCGGTCCAGGCCAGCATCAGCGCCGCGCCCACCGGCAGCCAGTAGTCCAGCCGCAGCGCGAAGTAGGCCGCGGCCAGCATCACCACCGAGGCGGCGCCCAGCGCCACGCCTATGAAGAACGGGCTGCGCCGCCGCCGGAACGCCGCCGCCAGCAGGCCCGACATCACCAGGGCCAGCGGCCAGCGCGCCGGCAGGTCGCGCAGCCAGTCGCCCGCGCGCAGGTTGGCCAGCGCGGTGGTGATCACCAGCACGCCCTGGGTTTGCGCGCCCAGCGGCGTGGGGCGCATGTCGTTGAGGCCGGGCGCGGTGGCGCCCACCACCACGATGTGGCCGGCCAGGGTGGGTGCGATCACCGGGTTTTCCTGGCCCAGGTCGTGCAGCAGGTCGCTGTAGGCGATGGTGCGGGGCGCCTGGCGGAACCAGTGGAGGCGGATGCGGTCCTGGTCGGGCAGGGCGGCGCCGGCGAAGCGCGCCACGCTGGCCGCCATGCTGGGCATGCGCCAGCCGCCCAGGTCGGTCCACAGCCGGTGGTGGCGCCCGGTGCCGTCGCTGTCGGCCTCGAAGTTGATCAGGCCGCCCTGCCAGTTGGCCGGGTCCAGCACCAGCGGCACCAGCAGGGTGGGCGGGGCCATGTCGGTGGTGCCGGCCGTGCGCTCGGCGCCCATCGAGGCCGGCAGCTGGTCGATCGGCGTGGCGTTGCCGTCCACCAGGCGCATGGAGGCGAAGAACAGGTTGGGCTGCGCCTTGGCCACGTCGCGCAGCACCTGGTCGCTGTCGGGGCGGAACACGTCGGCCTCGTTGAACATCACGTCGAAGGCGACCGCGCGCGGCTTGAAGCGCGCCAGCCCGTCCAGCAGCTCGCCGTGGATGGCGCGCGGCCACGGCCAGGCGCCGGCCTCTTCGTTGAGCACTTCCAGGCTCTTCTGGTCGATCGCCACCAGCACGATGTCGGCCGGCGGCGAGCGCGTGTGCGAGTGCTGCAGCACCAGGCGGTCACCGAGCGCACGGTCGGCGCGGTCTAGGCCGCCCGCCAGCCAGAGCAGGGCGGCGGTGGCGGCGAGCGCCAGCAGGGGCAGGCGGAGCGGGGCGCGCTTGGCGGAGCTCATGCGTCCTCAGGGTCGGGCGGGCGAGGGCAGCGGGTTCGCCGGGAGTCTAGCCGTTTGCCAGCCCGGTCTGGTTTCCGCTAGCGTCCGGGCCATGAACACTCCCG
>JAPLSJ010000131.1 GCA_026398695.1 Arenimonas sp. | reverse complement strand
GGGCATCGGCGCGGGCGGCGGCGGCGCGGCGCGCGGGGCCGGTGCACTGGCCGGCGCGGCGGCAGCGGCACCGCCGGCAGGCAGCGCCTCCTGGCCCGACACCGCCACGCGCCGCACGACCATGCTGACCGCGCCCACCAGGCCCAGCTCGTTGCCCAGCGCCGTCTTTCCCACCAGGCGCAGCAGCTCGGCCAAATAGGCCTCCCCCGCCTGGCGGTAAACCGGCCAGCCATCGGGACGGCTGCCCCACTGCGCCCACAGCCAGCGCCAATGGCGCAGGAAACGCTCGGTGAGCGCGCGCGCCGGCCCCAGCGAGGCACCGGGCTCGGCTTCCGACAAAAGGAAGCGCAGGCGGTCGGCCATCTCCCACGGCGTCATCACCACCGGCAGGGCGTCGCGCTCGAACGCGATGGGCAGCGGGGCGCCGCTGGAAGGCTCGATGCGGCGCGGGTTCCAGGGCACGGTCAGCACTTCGCCGTGGTGGGTGCGGCCGCGGTCCACCAGCTCCCAGAACGACTCGCTGCCCACGGTGTCCACCACCAGGTGGATGCGCGAGCGCGTGTCGTCGTTGAGCACGCGGTGCTGGCGCCAGGTGTCGAAGATCCAGCACTCGCCGGCGGCCATGTGCGTGTGGGTGTCGTCGCAGTCGAAGCGCACGGTCGGCTGGGTGACGATGGGCACGTGCACGCGCACGCGGTCGGCCCAGTAGTAGCCCTGGTCGGCGTGGCGGGTGACTTCGGCGTGGCCCGACAGGCGCATCAGGCGCGTGCGGCCGGCCACCACGCCCAGCGCGGCGATGGTGTCGCGCAGGTAGGGGCAGCGCTGCAGGTGCGGCGTGGGCGCCATCTGGCCGGCGAACGATTCGTCTTGCGCCGAGCCTTCGCAGGCAATCAGCGGCAGCATCGAGTTGCCGGGGAAGCCCTGCGGGTGCGGCAGCCACGCGTCCTCGCCCAGCGCCGCGATCTCGGCCTCCAGCCGGCCGGCGTCGAACAGCAGCGGAAGTTGTACGAAGGGATGCGGCAGTTTCATGGCGGAGTCGGCTCCGGGGCCTGCGGCACGCCTCGCGCACCGTGTGCCGATCCTACCACCGGGCCTTTGCGCGGCCGCACGCCAGGGCCGCGGCCGGGAGGCCGCGACCCGTCCGCGTCAGTCGCGGCGGTAGAGCTGCGAGCCCTGGGTGCGGAACTCGGCGGCCTTGTCGGCCATGCCCTTCTCCAGGGCTTCCGCGTCGTCGCTCACGCCCTGGGTGGCGGCGTATTCGCGCACGTCCTGGGTGATCTTCATCGAGCAGAAGTGCGGGCCGCACATCGAGCAGAAGTGGGCGACCTTGTGGGCGTCCTTGGGCAGGGTTTCGTCGTGGTATTCCCGGGCGCGCTCGGGGTCGAGGCCCAGGTTGAACTGGTCTTCCCAGCGGAACTCGAAGCGCGCCTTGCTCAGCGCGTTGTCGCGGGCCTGCGCGCCGGGGTGGCCCTTGGCCAGGTCGGCGGCGTGCGCGGCGATGCGGTAGGCCATCAGGCCTTCGCGCACGTCGTTCTTGTCGGGCAGGCCCAGGTGCTCCTTGGGCGTGACGTAGCAAAGCATGGCCGTGCCGAACCAGCCGATCATGGCCGCACCAATCGCGGATGTGATGTGGTCGTAGCCCGGCGCGATGTCGGTGGTCAGCGGGCCGAGCGTGTAGAACGGCGCTTCGCCGCACACGGCCAGCTGCTTGTCCATGTTTTCCTTGATCAGGTGCATCGGCACGTGGCCGGGGCCTTCGATCATGGTCTGTACGTCGTGCTTCCAGGCGATCTTGGTCAGCTCGCCCAGGGTTTCGAGCTCGCCGAACTGCGCGGCGTCGTTGGCGTCGGCGATGCTGCCCGGGCGCAGGCCGTCGCCCAGCGAGAAGCTGACGTCGTAGGCCTTCATGATTTCGCAGATGTCTTCGAAATGCGTGTAGAGGAAGTTTTCCTTGTGGTGCGCCAGGCACCACTTGGCCATGATCGAGCCGCCGCGGCTGACGATGCCGGTGACGCGCTTGGCCGTGAGCGGCACGTAGCGCAGCAGCACGCCGGCGTGGATGGTGAAGTAGTCCACGCCCTGCTCGGCCTGTTCGACCAGGGTGTCGCGGAAGATTTCCCAGGTCAGGTCCTCGGCCTTGCCGTTCACCTTCTCCAGCGCCTGGTAGATCGGCACGGTGCCGATGGGCACCGGGGAATTGCGGATGATCCACTCGCGGGTTTCGTGGATGTTCTTGCCCGTGCTCAGGTCCATCACGGTGTCGCCGCCCCAGCGGATCGACCACACCAGCTTCTCCACTTCCTCGGCGATGCCGGAGGAAACGGCGCTGTTGCCGATATTGGCGTTCACCTTGGTCAGGAAGTTGCGGCCGATGATCATCGGCTCGAGTTCCGGGTGGTTGATGTTGGCCGGGATGATGGCGCGGCCGCGCGCCACTTCGTCGCGCACGAACTCGGGCGTGATGAACTTCTGGATGTTGGCGCCGAAGGTTTCACCGGCGTGCTGCTTCAGCAGATGCGCTTCGGTGATGGCCTCGATGCGCTGGTTCTCGCGGATGGCGATGTATTCCATCTCGGGCGTGAGGATGCCGCGGCGCGCGTAGTGCATCTGGGTGACGTTGGCGCCGGCGTTGGCGCGGCGCGGCGGGCGCAGGGCCGGGAAGCGCACGCTGTCCAGCGAAGCATCGCCGGCGCGGCCGCGGCCGAACTCCGAGCTCAGGCCGGGCAGCGGCGAGCTGTCGCCGCGCTCGGCGATCCAGCGCTCGCGCAGCGGCTTGAGGCCGGCGCCGAGGTCGATGTTGGCGTCCGGGTCGCTGTACGGGCCCGAGGTGTCGTAGACGACGAAGGGCGCGTTGGGCTCCATGATGCCGAACATGCGCGGCGTCTCGGACAGCGCGATCGAACGCATCGGCACCTGGATGTCGGGGCGCGAACCTTCGATGTGGATCTTGCGCGAACCCGGGATCGGGCGCGTGACGGATTCGGAGAGTTCCTGCGCCTGGCGCAGCAGTTCGGTGGGGAGCGCGTTCATGCGGTTTCGTCCTTGGTTCGCCCGGTCATCGGGCGGGAACGAAGCGGCGGCGCCGGGGTGCGGGCACGGGCCGGCACCACGAAAGCTTCCCTACGCCGGCATTACCCGGATCAGGTCCAAAGGGTCTGTCTCAGCCCGGCTGTTGCTTGGGCACCCCCGCTTCTTGGGGCGATTCTAAGCCAAGAAGTCGTACCAGGTATATTTATTGGGCCCTCGGGTGACGGCCGGGCGGCCGGCGCCCGAGGGCCCAATAAATATACCTGGTACGTAATCCCCTGATCCCCGCTACGGCGCGGAGTCGAAGGCGACGGGCCCCGGCGTCGTGTTGGCCGGCGTGGCGGGCGGTGACGGCACGCGGAACCAGGCGGCGTACAGCGCCGGCAGGAACAGCAGCGTCAGCGCCGTGGCCACGATCAGGCCGCCCATGATGGCCACGGCCATCGGCCCGAAGAACACGCTGCGCGACAGCGGGATCATGGCCAGCACCGCCGCCAGCGCGGTCAGCACGATCGGCCGGAAGCGGCGCACGGTGGCCTCCACCACGGCCTGCGCGGGCGCATGGCCGGACGCGATGTCCTGTTCGATCTGGTCCACCAGGATCACCGAGTTGCGCATGATCATGCCGCTCAGCGCGATGGTGCCCAGCATGGCCACGAAGCCGAACGGCACCCGGAACACCAGCAGGAAGGCCACCACGCCGATCAGCCCCAGCGGCGCGGTCATCAGCACCATGATGGTGCGCGGGAAGCTGCGCAGCTGCAGCATCAGCAGGGTCATCACCACCAGCACGAACAGCGGCACGCCCGCGGCCACCGAGCGCGAGCCGCGGCCGGAGTCCTCGACGGTGCCGCCGGT
Source organism: Arenimonas sp. (assembly GCA_026398695.1). Classification (GTDB taxonomy): domain Bacteria; phylum Pseudomonadota; class Gammaproteobacteria; order Xanthomonadales; family Xanthomonadaceae; genus Arenimonas. The sequence goes on along the minus strand of JAPLSJ010000131.1, from coordinate 84,170 downwards.
TTCCAGCAGGTAGCCGTTGGGCAGCGAGGCGCGGATCTCCTCCAGCGTGGGCAGGATTTCCGCGGTGACGCTGGGCGGGGTCTTCTCGCCGTAGATGTCGGCGCGCACGGTGATGGTGGGCAGGCGGTTGCGGTGCCAGATGATGCCGTCCTCGAAGCCGTATTCCAGCGTGGCGATCTGCGACAGCGGCACCGCACGACCATTGCCGGCGGGCACCGACAGGCTGCCCAGCAGGCTCAGCTGCTCGCGCTCGCGCTGCGGGCCGCGCAGCAGGATCTCGATCAGCTCGTTGCCGTCGCGATAGGTGCTCACGGGCGTGCCCGACAGGGAGCCGCGCAGGAACGCCGCCACCTCGGCCGAGCTGATGCCCAGCACGCGCGCGCGCTCCTGGTCGATCTGCAGGCGCACCACCTTGCTGGGCTCGTCCCAGTCCAGGTTGACGTTGGTCACGGCCTCGTTGGCGCGCACCTTCGCGGCCACCTGGTAGGCCAGGCGCCGCACTTCGTCGGGATGCTCGCCCGAAATGCGGAACTGGATCGGGAAGCCGACCGGCGGACCGTTCTCCAGGCGCGCCACGCGCGCCTGCACGTCGTTGAACTTCTCGTCGAACAGCTTGATCAGGAAGGCGCGCGCCGATTCCCGCGATTCGATGTCCTTGGTCAGGATGACGAACTGCGCGAAGCCGGCCTGCGGGAACTTCTGGTCCAGCGGCAGGTAGAAGCGCGGGCTGCCGGTGCCGACGTGGGCCACGTAGCTTTCGACGTCCTTGCGCTTGGCCAGCTCGGCCTCCAGCCGCCTGGCCACTTCCTCGGTGGCGTGGAGCGAGGCGCCTTCCGCCAGCTCCAGGTCCACCATCAGCTCGAGCCGCGTCGAGGACGGGAAGAACTGCTGGGGCACGAAGCGGAACATCAGGATGGAAACCACGAACGCCGCCACCGTCACCACGATCACGGTCTTGCGGAAGCGCACGCACCAGGTCACCCAGGCGCGCACGCGCTGGTAGAACTTCGTGGCGTAGGGGTCGTGCGCGGGGCCGTCACCGTGCGGCTTGGGCGTGGGCAGCAGCTTGTAGCCCAGGTACGGGATGAACACCACGGCCGCGATCCACGACAGGATCAGCGAGATGGTGACCACCTGGAAAATGGACCGCGTGTACTCACCCGTGCTCGACGCCGCCGTGGCGATGGGCAGGAAGCCCGCCGCCGTCACCAGCGTGCCGGTGAGCATGGGGAACGCCGTGGACTGGTAGGCGAAGGCCGCCGCCTTCATGCGGCTGTAGCCCTGCTCCATCTTCACCGCCATCATTTCCACCGCGATGATGGCATCGTCCACCAGCAGGCCCAGCCCCAGCACCAGCGCACCGAGCGAGATCTTGTGCAGGCCGATGCCGAAGTAGTGCATGGCCGCGAAGGTCATGGCCAGCACCAGCGGGATGGACAGCGCCACCACCAGGCCGGTGCGGAAACCCAGCGAGAAGAAGCTCACCAGCAGCACGATGATGACCGCCTCGGCGAGCACCTGCACGAACTCGGCCACGCCGGCGCGCACGGCCGCCGGCTGGTCGGACACCTTCTTGAGCGTCATGCCCACCGGCAGGCTTTCCTGCAGGCGCGCGAACTCGCTGTCCAGCACGTCGCCCAGGCGGATGATGTCGCCGCCTGCACGCATGGCCACCGCGATGCCGATGGCGTTCTCGCCCATGAAGCGCATGCGCGGCGCCGCCGGATCGGCGAAGCCGCGCTTGATGTCGGCCACGTCGCCCAGCCGGAAGCTGCGGTCACCGACACGGATCGGGAAGTCGGCGATTTCCTGCACGCTGTCGAACCGCCCCGACACGCGCAGCTGCACGCGGTCGGTGGGCGTTTCGAAGAAGCTGGCCGGGGCGATGGCGTTCTGCTGGTCCACGGCCTGCTGCACCGCCGCCAGCGGCACGCCCAGCGTGGCCAGCTTGGTGTTGGACAGCTCGATCCAGATCTTTTCGTCCTGCAGGCCCAGCAGTTCGATCTTGCCCACGTCGGGCACCCGGTGCAGCTCGAGCTCGATGCGCTCGGCGTAGTCCTTGAGCGTGGCGTAGTCGAAGCCCTCGCCCGACAGGGCGTAGATGTTGCCGAACGTGTCGCCGAATTCGTCGTTGAAGAACGGCCCCACCACGCCCGCAGGCAGGGTCTGGCGGATGTCGCCGACCTTCTTGCGCACGTCGTACCAAAGCTGCGGCAAGTCCCTGGACAGCAGCTTGTCGCTCGACATCAGCATCACCTGGGACTCGCCCGGGCGCGAATACGAGCGCACGTACTCGTAGCGCCCGGTCTCCATCACTTCCTTCTCGATGCGGTCGGTGACCTGACGGGCCACTTCCTCGGCCGTGGCGCCCGGCCAGTAGGTACGCACCACCATGATCTTGAAGGTGAACGGCGGGTCCTCAGCAGCAGGTGCACGCCGGCGGCCACCACCCATTCACCGGGCTCCAGGCCCGACAGCACCGGCACCTGCGTCTCGCCGTAGGCGCCCACCACCACGGGCCGCAGGCTCACCGTCGACTTCACCGGATCCACCACCCACAGCGCCGGCTTGCCGTCCTTTTCAGACAGCGCCGGCAGCGGGACCGCCAGGCCGCGCTCGCCCTGCTGCAGCGCGAACACGCGCGCGCTCTGGCCGATCTCGGTGCGCACGGCGCCCGGGTCGAAGCTCACCCGCGCAGCGAAGGTGCGCGCCTGCGAGTCGGCCGCCGGCGCGATTTCGCGCAGCCGCGCCGGGAACTGCTTGCCCGGCTGCGACCACAGCTCAACCGCCATTTCGCGGCCCGGGGTGAACAGGGCGGCGCTCTGCTCGGGCACGCTGATGGCCACCTCGCGCTGGCCTTCCTCGGCCAGCACGAACACGGTCTGTCCGGCCGCCACGACCTGGCCGGCTTCCGCGAGGCGCTGGGCGATCACGCCATCGGCCGGTGCACGCAGCACGGCGTACGCGGCCTGGTTGCCCGACACGCGGGCTTCGGCCTGCGCCTGGCGCACGCGCGCCTCGGCGGCCTGCTTGGCCGAGACGCGGGCGTCGTAGAGCGATTTGCTGACCAGCTGGCGGTCGAGCAGGCTCTTGTAGCGCTCCAGCTCCGACGTGGCCAGGCCCAGGTCCGATTCGGCCGAAGCCAGCTGGGCGCGCGCGGCCTCGAGCTGCAGGCCGACGTCGGCGGCGTCGAGTTCGGCCAGCGGCTGGCCCTTTTTCACCAGTTCACCCACGTCCACCAGGCGCCGGGAAATCTTGCCGCCGATGCGGAAGGCCAGCGCCGGTTCGAACTGGGCGCGCACTTCGCCGGCGTAGACGCTCAGGTTGGCGTCGGCCGCGCCGGCCTGCACCACCATCGCGGGCCGCGCGGGGCCTTCGTCGGGCGCCTGCTTGCCGCAGGCCGCCAGCGCAAGCGCACCGGTGAGGAGGAGGACGCGGGGAAACAGGGCGATGGCGCTCATGCGGGAGTCATCTATTTACTGGACTGGGGGTATATTATCTTTACCAAACCGACAAGTTCAATAATAATATCGACATGAGCCAGACCGCCCCCACCGTCCCCGTCCCGGCGCGCCCCAACGCCCCTGGCCGGCCCAAGGACCTCGAGAAGCGCGCCGCCATCCTGGACGCGGCCAAGGCGCTGTTCCCGGCCCGGGGCTACGACGGCGTGAGCATGGACGCCATCGCCCAGGCGGCCGGCGTGTCCAAGCTGACGGTCTACAGCCATTACCAGGACAAGGACACGCTGTTCGTCGAGGCCGTGAAGGCCAAGTGCGAAGACCTGCTGCCTTCCGACCTGTTCGTGGCCCGCTTCGAGGGCCCGATCCGCGGCCAGCTGGCGCGCATCGCCCACGCCTTTTTCCGCCTGATCACCAGCGACGAGGCCATCTCGGTCCACCGCATCATGTCGCGCCAGCTGCCCGAAGACTCGCACCTGCCCAAGCTGTTCTGGGAAGCGGGCCCCAAGCGCACGCAGGAGGCCCTGGCCTCGTTCCTGCAGGCCGAAGACGCCGCCGGGGAACTGCGCGTGCCCGACTGCGCGCTGGCCGCGTCGCAGTTCTTCTGCCTGCTCAAGGGCGAGTACCACGCGCGCCTGCTGTGCGGCTGCCCCGAGCGCTTTTCGGCCGCCGACATCGACACCCACGTGGACGCCACGGTGGACCTTTTCCTGCGCGCCTACGGCCCGGGCCGCCGGTGAATACGCGGCCTTCGCCCACCGTGCACACCGTCCCGGTGACTAATGGCACTACGGCCAACGCGGGCCCGGACAGCATCCTGTGGCCATGCGGGCATCTCCCCCGCGGGCTTGCAGCCTTCCGCTCCCGCGGCGCCCGGGCCAGCGCCGCGCCTTCCGCGGGGTGCCGGCCGGGGCGTAAAATCACCACCCCCGCGCTTCCAAGGTCCTTTCGTCATGCCCATTGATTTCCAGCAGGCCCGCTTTGCGATGGTCGAACAGCAGGTCCGTCCCTGGGACGTGCTGGACCCGCGCGTGCTTGAAGTGCTGATGACCGTGCAGCGCGAGGACTTCGTGCCGCCGCGCCACCGCAAGCTGGCGTTCGCCGACCTGCCGCTGCCGCTCGAACACGGCGAAGTGATGATGAAGCCGGTGGTCGAAGGCCGCATGCTGCAGGCCATGTCGCTGGCGCCGGAAGACGAAGTGCTGGAAATCGGCACCGGCTCGGGCTTCGTCACCGCCTGCCTGGCCGCACTCACCCGCGACGTGGTCAGCATCGACCGCCATGCCGACTTCATCGAACGCACGCGTGGCCGGCTGGCCGCCGAAAGCATCACCAACGTGCGCCTGGAATGCGCCGACGTGTTCGCCTGGCAGCCGGGCCGCCAGTTCGACGCCATCTGCGTCACCGGCGCCGTGGCCACCGATCCCGAGCGTTTCGGCGCCTGGCTCAAGCCGGGTGGCCGCCTGTTCGTCATCCACGGCCAGTCGCCGGTGCAGGAAGCGCTGCGCATCACGCGCCGCGGCGAAGGCTTCCACCGCGAAAGCCTGTTCGAAACCGACGTCCCCTACCTGCACGGCGCCGCGCCCGCGCCGCACTTCGCTTTCTGACCCCAGATACCAGGACCCACCCATGCGCCTGAGCCTCCGCCCCCTCTCCCTCGCCATCCTGCTGGCCGGCACCGCCGGCACCGCGGGTGCCGCCGACCTGCTGGAAGCCTACGAGCTGGCGCGCCTGAGCGACCCCGTGCTGGCGGCCTCCGAGTCGCGCAGCCTGGCCATCGGCGAGGGCGTGGTGCAGAACCGGGCGCAGCTGCTGCCGCAGATCGACGGCAGCGCCAGCTGGAGCCGCACCGAAAGCGACAGCAGCGGCTCGCAGGCCTTCGGCACCGTGGTGCAGCCGCCCTCGGTATCCAGCAGCGAGAACACCAACACCGGCTGGTCCATCAGCCTGCGCCAGAGCATCTACGACCACGCCACCTACACCCGCCTGAGCGCCGCCAAGGCCCGCTCGGCGCAGTCGCAGGCCGAATACAAGGCCGCGTCCGACGCGCTGCTGGTGCGCGTGGCCGACGCCTACTTCAACGTGCTGACCGCCATCGAGACGCTGGCTTCCTCGCGCGCCGAAGAGCGCTCGGTGAAGCGCCAGCTCGACCAGGCCGAAAAGCGCCTGGAAGTGGGCCTGGCCCCGATCACCGACGTGCATGAAGCCCGCGCCCGCTTCGACACCGCCCGCGCCAACGCCATCGCCGCCGCCAATGCGCTCGACGACGCCCGCGAAGCCCTGGCCGAGATCACCGGCAAGCCGGTCGAAGGCATCAAGGGCCTGGCCGCCGACTACAAGCCGGCCGACCCGACCTCGCTGATCGAGCAGGACTGGGTCGCCGTGGCGATGGAATCCAACCCCACCCTGCTGGCCCGCGAACTGGCGGTCACCGCCGCCGAGAAGGACGTCGCCACCGCGCGCGCCGGCCACCTGCCCTCGCTCGGCCTCACGGCCAGCTACAGCGACGGTGACGGCGACGGCAGCAACGACATCTTCTCGCCGGTTGCCAGCAACAACAGCTTCGACAACTCCAGCCAGTCCACCCGCGTGGGCGTGACGCTGAACGTGCCGATCTTCGCCGGCGGCGCCACCCAGTCGGGCGTGCGCCAGGCCATCCACAACCGCGACGCCACCGCCGACGCGCTGGAACAGGAGCGCCGCTCGGTGATCCGCCAGACCCGCAACGCCCAGCGTTCGCTCGGCGCCGGCTCGGCCGAGGTCGAGGCGCGCCGCCTGTCGGTGGTGTCGGCCCAGGCCGCGTACGAGGCCAGCGAAGCCGGCCTGGAAGTGGGCACCCGCACCATCGTCGACGTGCTGATCACCCAGCAGGCGCTGTTCCAGGCCCAGCGTGAGTACGCCCGTTCGCGCCACGCGTTCCTGGTGAACCTGCTGCGCCTCAAGCAGGCCGGCGGCACCATCGCCCTGGCCGACCTGCAGGAAGTGAACCGCGTGCTGGTGAACGACGCCGAGTCCGCGCTCGACAACGACGGCACGCTGTAAGCGGCCCCGCCGGCGCGCTCAGGCGCGCCGGTCCTCCAGCAGGCCATCGATCAGCGCCAGGGTCCGCCCCAGCGCTCCGGAAAGTTCCGACACCTGCCGGCGCCCGGCCTCGCCCATGCGCGCGCGCGTGGCCTCGTCGTCCAGCAGCGCCAGTACCGCATCCCCCACCGCCGCCGCATCCGGCGCCTGCCGCAGGGCATCGGCGTCGCGCAGCCGGCGCGTGACCTCGGCGAAATTGAACGTGCGCGGCCCCACCACGCTGGGGACGCCCAGCGCCGCGGGCTCCAGCACGTTGTGGCCGCCCACCTCGCACAGGCTGCCGCCGACGAAGGCCACGTCGGCCGCCGCGAAGAACCGCAGCAGTTCGCCCAGCGTGTCGATCACGAACACCTGCGTGCCGGGCCCCGGCAGGGTGTCCGCGCGCCGCGTGGCCGTGCGCATGCCAAGCGCCGCCGCCGACTCGGCGACCGGTGCGAAGCGCTCCGGGTGCCGCGGCGCCCACAGCAGCAGCGCGTCGGGATGGCGATCGAGCAGGCGCGCATGGATCTCCAGCACCGCGTCCTCTTCGGGCGGGTGGGTGCTCGCGGCGATCCACACCGGGCGGGTCCGGCCCCAGGCCTCGCGCCAGCGCTCGGCCTGGGCGCCAACGCCGTCGGGCAGGGTGAGGTCGTACTTGAGGTTGCCGGTGACCACGATGCGCGCCGGGTCGGCGCCGATGCGGGCCAGCCGCGCCGCATCGGCGTTGGACTGCGCGGCCACCTGGGTCACCGCCTTCATCGCCAGCCGCGCCATCGCCTGCACCGGCAGGTAGCCGCGCAGCGAACGCTCCGACAGTCGCGCGTTCACCATCACCAGCGGGATGCCGCGGCGGCCGCACTCGACGTAGAGGTTGAGCCAGATCTCGGTCTCGACGATCACCGCGATCGCCGGCCGCGCGCGGTCCAGGAAGCGCCGCACCATCGAGCGCAGGTCGTAGGGCAGGTAGACGTGCTGGACCCGGTCGCCCCACAGCGCACGCACGCGCTCGGACCCGGTGGGCGTGATGGTGGTGACCAGCACGGGGCGGCCGGGATGCGCGGCCAGCAGCGCATCCACCAGCGGCCGCGCGGCCAGCACTTCGCCCACCGACACCGCATGCACCCACAGGGTGTCGTGCAGGTCGAGCTTGCCGTCGAGCCAGGCGTAGCGCTCCGGCCACCGCTGCAGGTACTCGCGCTGGCGCATGCCGCGCCAGATGAGGTGGTAGAGGGTGACCGGAAAGGCGAGATGCAGGACCAGCGAATACAGGCCCAACAGTAAGCGCTGCCCGAAGGTGAGATGCATGCGCGGAAGGATACCCGACCTGCCCGGCGGCGCGGCGCCAGCGGATAGAATGGCCGGGCATGGCCCCAACCCTCCCACCGCCGCCGCTGTCGCCCCGCCGCTGGCCCGCCTGGGCGCTGATCGGCCTGGGCTGGACGGTGGCGCGCTGGCCGCTGCGGCTGCAGCGCGCGGTGGGCCCGGGCTTGGGCTGGCTGATGTTCCACCTGCTGCGCTCGCGTCGGCGGGTGGCCGCCACCAACCTGGCGCTGTGCTTCCCCGAACTCACCGACGCCGAACGCGCCGACCTGCTGAAGGCCAATTTCCGTGAGCTCGGCCTGGGCGCGTTCGAGTTCCTGCGGGCGTGGTGGGGGCGGCTGCCGGCGGCGTCCGAGTGCGAACTCACGGGGCTCGAGCACCTGGCCAAGGCGCGCGAAGGCGGACGCGGCGTGATCCTGGTGTCGGCGCACTTCACCACCCTGGAGATCTGCATGCGCCTGCTGTGCGGGCGCATCCCGCTGGCGGGCATGTACCGGCCGCACGAGGAGCCGGCGATGGAGTGGGCGGTGAAGCGCGGCCGGCTGCGGCACGCGGTGGCGATGTTCTCGCGCGACGAACTGCGCCCGGCCATCCGCCACCTCAAGCAGGGCGGCCTGCTGTGGTTCGCACCCGACCAGGAAACGCGGCGCGGCGACAGCGTGTTCGTGCCCTTCTTCGGCCGCCCGGCCTGGAGCCTCACGTCCACCCACCAGCTGGCGAGGCTTTCGGGCGCAGCGGTGCTGCCGCTGTTCCATGAGCGCCTGCCCGACGGCCGCTACCGCATCGAGATCCTGCCCCGTCTGGAAGGCTTCCCCGGCACCGACGCCACCGCCGACACCGCGCGCGTGATGGCCGCGCTGGAGGCCCTGGTGCGGCGCTGCCCGACGCAGTACCTGTGGCTGCACCAGCGCTTCAAGCGCCAGCCCGACGGCAGCAAGCGCCGCTACGGCTGATCAGTACAGCGGCGGCTCGCCCGGTGGCCGGGTCTTGAATCGACGGTGCGCCCAAAGGTACTGGCCGGGGCTCTCGCGGACGGCCGCTTCGAGCGCCTGCATGTAGTGCGCGGCGTCGCGCTCCGGGTCACCGCTGGGCCAGCCCGGCCAGCATGGCTCGATCCGCAGCAGGTAGCGGCCGTCGTCCTCGCGCCGGAACCAGAACGGCAGCACCGTGGCGCGGCCGCGGCGCGCCAGGTCGGGCGTTGCCGCCAGCGTGGCGGCCGTCACGCCGAAGAACGGCACGAAGGCATGCTGGAAATTGAAGTCCTGGTCGGCCGCGTAGAACACCACCTCGCCATCCGACAGGGCGCGCAGCAGGCCACGCACGTCCCGCTTGGCCAGGGTGGTGCCGAACACCGGGCGGCGGGCCTGGCTGAACCACTGTTCCAGGCACGGGTTGTTGTAGCGGCGGATGATGCCGCGCAAGGGATGGCCAAGTGCTTCGCCCAGCAGGCGCGCCGCGAGTTCGGCGTGGGTGAAATGGCCGCACAGCAGCATCACGCCGCGGCCTTGCGCCGTCGCGGCGCGAAGGTGTTCGATGCCTTCGATGCGCACCATGCCGGCCAGCGTGGCGGACGGCGCGTACCACGCGCGCATCATCTCGAACACGCCGACCACCGTGTTGACCAGGGTTTCGCGCACGAGCGCGGCCTGCCGCTGCGCATCGAGCCCGGGGAAACACAGTGCGATGTTGATGGCTGCGATGCGGCGCCGCTTGCGCAGCAGCGGCCAGGCCAGCCAGGCCGTGCCACGGCCCAGGCCCAGCAGCGCGCGCTGGGGCAGGCGGGCCACGACCTTCGCCCCCCAGGCCAGCGGCACCGTGAACAGGCAGCGCATCGGGGCGCCGCTCAGCCCGGGCCGGACGGCGCGTCCGCCCGTCGGTCCGACAGCAGGCTGCCGGCGAACAGCGCCGCCAGCAGCAGCGTCAGTCCGCCCCAGAACGTCGAATAAAACGCCAGGTGCGTGTTGAACGGGAATACCGTGACCAGCAGCGCCAGGGCGGGCGCGCGGGCCCGTTCACGGCCTTCGGGCGAGGCGAAGCGCCACGCGCGCCAGGCCAGCGCGGCGCCGCCCAGCCACAGCAGCAGGCCGATGACGCCGGTTTCGCTCAACACCTCGAGCACGATCTGGTGCGCGTGGTACCCGGCGCCATGCTTGACGTCGGCCAGCCACGGATCGTCCTTGGCGGCATAGGTGGCGTAGGCATCGCGGAAGCCGCGCACGCCGACGCCGTTCACCGGATTGGCCACGGCCATGTCGACCGCCGTGCGCCAGATGGACAGCCGGCCCGACAGCGCGAAGTTCAGCCCCTCGCTGCCGCCGTCCAGCGCCGCGCCGGTGCGCTCCACGCGATCCTGGAACTTGTCCGAGAACGCCATCGACAGCGCGAACACCATCAGGCCGCCGATGCCCAGCAGCGCGATCGCGCGCTTGCTGCCGAACTGCTGCCAGCCGCTGATCGCCAGCACCAGGGTGAGCGTGACCCACGACGCGCGTGCGCCCGCCAGCAGCACCACCAGGCCCAGCGCCGCCGCCATCATCAGCCAACCGGCCATGCCCAGGCGCTTTGCGGCGAACTTGAGCGGGAACGGCGCCAGGCTGGCCAGCACCAGGCCCAGCTTGAGGTTGTCGGCGCCGAACACGCCGCTCAGGCGGTCGGCGCTGGCGTAACCGCCCAGGCTCCAGCCCGTGAGCGCCTGCGCCAGGCCGTCCACCGTCCACAGCACCGCAAGGGTGGCGATGCCTGCGAACGTGAGCCGGCGCCCGCGCTCGTTGGCCACCGCGATCGCCACCAGCCACAGGAACGGCAGGTAGCGCAGGTCGAGCAGCGATTCGCGCAGCGCGCGCCGGCCGTTCACCGCGTCGGGCGACGACAGCAGCTCGGGCAGCCAGTAGCTGGCGAACAGCACGGTGGTGAGCGCCCACGACTCGCGGCTGAGCAGCGCCATGCCGCCGCGGAAGCGATGGATCGCCAGCACGGCCAGGGCCACCAGCGCGCCCAGCGACAGCACCAGCTCCGCCGGGCCGACGAGCGGCCACAGCGCCACGAACGCCAGCACCCACCACGGGGCCCAACGCAGGCTGGCTTCAGTCGGCGACGAGGCGGTCATAGAGTTCCAGTGTGGCGGACTGCATCGCCGCCAGGGTGTGCGGGATGGTAACCGGCATGGGCGCCGGCGCGGCAAGCAGGCGCCGCGCGGCCGCCGCCAGCGCGTCGGCGTCGCCCAGCGGCACCCGGCCCGCCGGGTACAGCGCGCCCAACAGCTCGCCCACGCCGCCATGGTCCCAGCCCAGCACCGGCCGGCCGATGGCCAGCGCCTCCACCACGGTGCGGCCGAAGGCTTCGGGCTTGCCCGACAGCTGCAGCACCAGGTCGGACACGGCGTAGGCCTCGCGGATGTCGCTGCGCGGCGCGCTGATCACCAGCGCCGCGGCCACGCCGCGCCGCCCGGCCAGCGCGCGGAGTTCGGCCAGGTAGGCCTCCCGGCCCGGCTCGTCCGCGCCCAGCAGCCACAGGCGCGCGTCTTCGCCGGCGGCGCGCAGCGTGGCCAGCAGTTCGATGGCTTCGGCGTGGCCCTTGAGCCGCGTGCCGCGACCCGGCATCAGCAGCAGGCGCCCGCCCTGCAGTGCGGGCCAGTCGGCAGCGAAGCGCGCGCGCCAGTCGGCGTCGGGCGCGAAGCCCCGGGGGAAGGCCCGCGGGTCGATGCCGCGCGGGATCACCACGCGGCGCCCATGGTCGGCCTCGGGCCAGTGCCGGTCGACGTAGCGGCGCACGGTGTCCGATACGCACACCACGCGCTCGCCGCGCAGCATCACGCCGCTGTAGAGGCACGGCGAATTCATGCCGTGCACGGTGGTGACGAAGCGGGGCCGCGGCGCCGGCAGGCCGCGCAGCGCGAACCAGGCCAGCCAGGCCGGCAGCCGCGAGCGCGCATGCACGATGTCGGGCCGCAGCACCGCGAGCGCGGCGCGCAGGCGGCGCATCACCGCGAACGCCGCCAGGGACTTGCGGCCGATCGGCAGCGTGATGTGTTCGCTGCCGCCCTCCACCAGCGCCGGCACCAGCCGGCCGCCTGCGGAAATCACGACGGACCGGTGCCCGGCGGCCACCAGGGCCGCGGCGATCTCGAGGGTGGAGCGTTCGACGCCGCCGCTGTGCAGCGACGGCAGCAGTTGCACGACGGTCAGGCGGCGCAAGGCGATGCCCCGCCCCGCCCTCAGTCCTTGAGCACGTAGACGGCGCCGCAGTACGGGCAGGTGGCGCTGCCCGTGGCTTCCACGGCGAGGTACACGCGCGGATGCGAGTTCCACAGGGCCATCGCCGGGGTCGGGCACGACAGCGGCAGCTGCGCGCGGGTGACTTCGTAGCGGCGCTCGGCGTTGGCCGGCGCGCGGCCGGTGGCAGTGTCGGTACGCGACATGGCGGGTATTCCCAGGAGGCAGGCGGCGATTTTACACCCGCCGGCGCCAGGCTGGGGCATCGCCCCTTGGACGGGAATGTGGGAGGGACTTCAGTCCCTCCCACAGGATTGCGGGGCTTACTTGGCCTTGGTGGCTTCGACGGTGATCGAGAGGGTGACCTCGTCGGACACGGCCGGCACGTAGGCGCCCACGCCGAAGTCGCTGCGCTTGATGCGGGCGCTGGCGTCGAAGCCCGCGGCCGGGACCTTGCGCATCGGGTGCTCGCCGATGCCGTTGATGGTCACGTCCAGCACCACCGGGCGGGTGACGCCGTGGATGGTGAGGTCGCCGGCCACGGCCAGCTTGCCTTCGCCCGCGGCGGTGACGCCGGTGCTCTTGAAGGTGGCGGTCGGGAACTGGGCGGCGTCGAAGAAGTCGGCCTTGAGCAGGTGCTCGTCGAGCTTGGCCACGCCGGTGCTGATGCTCGAAACCGGGATGGTGATGCTGACGCTGGACTGGGTGGGATCGGCGGCGTCGAACAGGAATTCACCCGTCACTTCGTCGAAGCGGCCGGTGATGTTCGAGAAGCCCAAGTGGTTGTAGGTGAACTGCACCTGGGTGTGGGTCGGGTCGATGTCGTACTTGTCGGCCGCCTGGGCGGAGAACGAAGCGGCGGCGATCAGGGTGGCGAGGACGAGGCGGCGGGCGAACATGGGCGTTTCTCCTGGAAAGGGGATCAGGCGATCCGGCAGGCCTGGTCGAAGGACAGGCGCGGGCCGCGCGGGGTGAGGGTGTCGCGGTTGCCGTAGCCGAGGCTGCAGATGAAGTTGGTCGTAACGGCGGTGCCGGCGAAGAAGGCGGCGTCCATCTTCGCCCGGTCGAAGCCCGACATCGGGCCGCAGTCCAGGCCGATCGCACGGGCCGCCAGGATCAGGTAGGCGCCCTGCAGGCTGGCGTTGCGGGTGGCCGCGTCCTCGATGGCCGCGGGGTTGCCGGCGAACCAGCTGCGGGCGTCGGCGTAGGGGAACAGCTGCGGCAGGTGATCGTAGAAGGCCATGTCCTGGCCGATGATCGCCGTCACCGGGGCCGCCATGGTCTGCTCGACGTTGCCGGGGTTGAGCGCGTCGCGCAGCTTCTCCCGGGCCTCGTCCGAGCGCACGAAGACGATGCGGGCGGGCGAGCAGTTGGCGCTGGTGGGCCCCATGCGCATCAGGTCGTAGAGCTGGGCGAGCTGGTCGTCGGTAACCGGGGTGTCCCGCCAGGCCTGGGAGGAGCCGCGGAAGGTGCGGGCCTGCAGGAACAGCTGGTCGAGGGCGGCGGCGTTCAGCGGCTGGTTCATGGTGGCTCCAAGGTAAGCCCCCAAGGTGACGGCAGGCGAATGAAGGGAGTGTAGTGACACCGTAGCTGCAACGCAGCCGGGAGTTACGCAACGTATCGTTGCGCTTGCCGTCGAGGACGGCCGGATCCACCCGCCTATTTCCGTGAAAGGAAACAGGCCCAGCGCGTCCCCGTGCGCCGGCCTTCGACGCGCCATCCGGCGCGCGACCCCGTGCATGGAGACTCGCATGATCCGCAGCACCCTGTTCCTGGCCGTCCTGGCGACTGGCCTTGCCGCACCGGCCTCGGCCGACGACACCTTCCGCTCGCCCTCCGTGGCCGATTCCAAGGGCGCCGGCAAGCTCGCCGCCGCCCGCGCCGACCGCGCCGCCAAGGCCGGCCGCATCAGCCCGGCCGCCGTCACCGTCGAGGAAGTCGGCGACGCCGGCTCGTTCGGCAAGCCCGTGAAGTGGCTCGGCCTGATGTCGGGCTTCGTCTACCTTTCCACCGACTGCACGCCGCCGGCCGGCGAACCCGCCGACCCGAACTGCGTCACGCTGAACCCGGCGCCGGCCACCACCGTCTTCAACGCCGTGGACCTGGCCAGCATCACCCTGCCCGGCAAGAGCAGCCAGACCCTGCTGTGCCACTGGCAGACGCCGATCGTCAGCTACCGTTTCGCCAACGACACGCTGTCCGCGCAGATCGCCAATTTCCGCGCCACGCCGCGCTACCGCATCGAAAGCGAAGTGCTGGACGACCCGGCCCTGATCAACCCGAGCACCGGCGTGGCGTTCGGCGGGCAGCTCGAGCTGCCGCTCACGGCCTTCGCCAAGTCCAAGCTGGTCGAGCCGGGCTATTTCGAGTCCGAGACCCTCACCAGCACGCGCATGTGCATCGGCGGCCTGGTCAGCAAGGCGTCGCTGGTGGACCAGTACGGCCTCACCGAGGCGCAGGCCACGCAGTTCTTCCGCAAGCCCATCACCATCACCCTGAGCATCAGTGGCCAGGCGCGCATGGTGGACAACGCCAACATCAACTTCGGCACCCGCATCACCGGTGACTGATCCCCGGCGGCGGCACCGCGACCTCGCGGTGCCGCCGGTTTTCCGGCTACCCTCCGGGCATGCCGAACGCTTCCGATGCCTGCTGGGCCCTGCACGACGGCGCCGCCGGCCATCGCCGGCAGGTGCTGGCCCTGGCCCAGGCCCTTTCCCCGCAGCCACGCGAGTGGCCGCTAGACACCGCCGCACCCTGGTCCTGGCTGGCGCCGCGCCGGCTGCCGGGCAGCGAACGTGCGTTTGGCGATGCCTTCCGCCAGGCCCTGGCCGAACCGCCCGCGCTGGCGATCGGCTGCGGCCGTCGCGCCGCGCTGGCCACCCGCCTGCTGGGTGAACGCGGCGCGCGCACGGTGCAGGTGCTCGACCCGCGCCTGGACGCGGCGCACTGGAACCTGGTGGTCGCGCCCGAACATGACGGGCTGCGCGGCGCCAACGTCGTCACGCTGTGCGGCAGCCTCCACCCGGTGGACGAGGCGTGGCTGCAGGACGCGCGCGCCGCCTTTCCCGCGCTGGGCGAGCTGCCGTCGCCGCGCACGGTGGTGCTGCTGGGCGGCCGCACGAAAGCGGTGCGCTTCGACCGCGGCGCGTTCGAAGTGATGCAGTCGCGGCTCGAGCACTGGCTGGCGACATCGGGCGGCAGCCTGCTGGTGATCGGCTCGCGGCGCACGCCGCCGCTGCTGGCGCAGCTGTCGCGCGCGTATTGGGCGGACACGCCCGGACTGCGCTGGTTCGACGACGGCGACGGCCCCAACCCGTATGCCGGTGCACTGGCCTGGGCCGAGCGCATCGTGGTGTCGCCCGATTCGGTGAACATGGTGTCGGAAGCCTGCGCCACGTCGGCGCCGGTGTACGTGGCCGAGCCGGGCCGGGCCACCGGCCGCGTGAAGTCATACCTCGACGAACTGCTGCGCCGCGGCCGCATCCGCGCGCTCGGCAAGCACCCCGAGGATTACGCCGCCGAGCCCCTGCGCGAAACCGCGCGCGTGGCCGCCGAAGTGCGGGCCCGCCTCGCGCGCTGATCAGTAGAACGCAAGGCCGCGGGCGGCGCAGGCGTCGCGGACGACGGCGCGCGCGGCGTCCAGCGTTTCGTCCGGCGGCACCAGGCGCGGGCGCTGGTCGAGCGTGCAGTCCAGGCCCAGGCCCAGCATCAGCGCATGCGCCTGCAGCAGCGCGGCGATGTCGCCGGGCGGCAGCACGCCCGCCTCGCCGAGCGCCGCCAGCAGGCCGGGCGTGTCGCGCGGCACCACCAGCGACGGATGCGCCGCGGCGTGTTCCAGCACCAGCGCCTGCACCAGGAACTCCAGGTCCACCAGGCCGCCCTCGCCCTGCTTGAGGTCGAAGCGACCGGCATGGCTGCGGTCGAGCTCGCCGCGCATGCGCCGGCGCATCGCCACCACGTCCGCGCGCAGCGTGTCGTGGTCGCGCGGCTGGCACAGCGTCTGTTCGCGGATGTCCTCGAACGCCGCCTGCACCCGCGCCGCGCCGGCGATCGGCCGCGCGCGCACCAGCGCCTGCCGCTCCCAGGTCCAGGCGCGCTGGCGCTGGTAGTCGGCGAAGCTTTCCACGCTCGACACCAGCATGCCCTTGGCGCCGTCGGGCCGCAGGCGCACGTCCACTTCGTAGAGTTTGCCGGCGCCGGTCACCGTGCCGAGCAGGCTGACCAGGCGCTGCGCGAGCCGCGCGAAGTAGCGGCCCGCGTCCAGCGGGCGCACGCCGTCGGAGCTGGCGTCGACGGGAGCGTCGTGCAGGAACACCAGGTCGAGATCGGAGCCGAAGCCCAGCTCGCGCCCGCCCAGGCTGCCGTAGCCCAGCACCGCGAGCCCGGCACCGGGCACCCGCCCGTGCGCGGCGATGATGTCGGCCTCGGCCACGTCCAGCGTCGCCACCAGCAGGCCCTCGGCCAGCGCGGCCAGGCGGTGCGCGGCGTCGCCGGCAGGCAGGCGCTGGCCCAGCGTGGCCAGGCCGACGCGGAAACCGATGGCCTGGCGAAGCTCGTTCAGGGCATTGAGCGCGGCCTCGGTGTCGCCGGCGTGCGGCACGGCGGCGGCCAGGGCCGTCACCTGCGCTTCGTCGGGTACCGGGCCGGCGGCGCGCGAGTCCAGCAGCTCGTCGAGCAGCAGCGGGTGCGCCGCCAGGCGTTCGGACAGCAGGGCGCTGCGCGCGGTGACGTCGGCCAGGCGGGCCATCGCCGCGGGCTGTTCCTCGAGCAGCGCCAGGTAGCTGGTGCGGCGGGTGATGGCCTGAAGCAGTGCGAGGCCGCGCGGCAGCGACGCGTCGGGGGCATCGCTGCGCGCCGCGGCCGCCAGCAGTTCCGGCAGCACGGTGTCCAGCCGCTGCCGGCCGCGGCCCGACAGCGCGCGCACCGCCGGCGTGCGGGCGAAGTCGCGCAGTGCGGCGTCCTGGCCCGCGGCATCGGCGAACCCGGCGTCGGCCAGCACCTGCGCATCACCGCCGTCGGGCAGTGCACGCCAGTAGTCCACCATGGCATTGACGGGCGCGCGGCGCCGGCCACGCGCCTCGAGCAGCCCGGCGAATTCCTCGGCCACCACGCTGCGGTGGCCGTCCAGCTCATCGAGCATGGCCGTGGTGTCGGCGTAGCCCAGCGCGCGGGCGATGCGCAGGCGCCCCAGCGGATCGTCAGGCAGGGCGTGCACCTGCTGGTCGCCGAGCATCTGCACGCGGTTCTCCAGCCGGCGCAGCGCGCGGTAGGCGGCGGCCAGCCGGTCGGCCGTGGCGGGCGCGACGTGGCCGGCGTCGGCCAGCGCGGCCAGGGTGGGCAGCAGCGACCGCCCGCGCAGCGCCGGCTCGCGGCCGGCGCGGATCAGCTGCAGCGCCTGCACCAGGAACTCCACTTCGCGGATGCCGCCGGGGCCCAGCTTGAGGTCCTCGGCCAACTCGCGCCGCTGCACCTGCGCGGCGATCAGCGACTTCATCTCGCGCAGGCCGTCGAGCGCGCTGTAGTCGAGGTAGCGCCGGTAGACGAACGGCCGCAGCGACTCGAGCAGCGCCTCGCCCGCGGCGATGTCGCCGGCCACCGGTCGCGCCTTGATCCAGGCGTAGCGCTCCCAGTCGCGGCCCTCGCGCTGGAAGTACTGCTCCATCGCGCCGAAGCTCAGCACCAGCCGGCCGCTGGCGCCGAACGGCCGCAGCCGCAGGTCGACGCGGTGGCAGAAGCCGTCGGCGGTGGCTTCGCCGAGCAGCTGGGCCAGGCGCTGCCCCAGCCGCGTGAACCAGCCCTCGGCGTCGAGCGGGCGCGCGCCGTCGCTCTGGCCGTGCTCGGGAAACGCGTAGACCAGGTCGACGTCGGAGCTGAAGTTCAGTTCGCTGCCGCCCAGCTTGCCCAGCCCGAACACCACCAGCGACTGCTGGCGCCCACCGGCGTCGCGCACCACGCCGTGGCGTTCGGCCAGCGACGCCGACAGCGCCGCCAGGCCCGTCTGCAGCGCGGCGTCGGCGATGCGGCTGCTGCCGGCCAGGGTGGCGTCCACGTCGTCCACGCCGTGCAGGTCGCGCCACACCAGCCGGGTGGATTCGCCGGCGCGCCAGCGGCGCAGGCGGGCCGGCCAATCGGCTTCATGGCCCGGGTCCAGCGCGGGCGGCGCGGCGAACGGCGCGTCCAGCGAGTCGAGCAGTTCGGGCTGGCGGCACAGCGTGTCGATGGCGAAGTCGCTGCACAGCGCCAGCCGCGCCAGGGCGTCGCGGCGCGCGGGCGAGGCCAAAGCGCCGGGCGCGCGCTCGACCAGCCGCGCAAGGGCACGTTCCACCAGTGCGGACAGGACGGGGTCGAGGGACGGGGGCGCAGGCATGGGCTGATTCTGTCACGCGCGCCGGGCGCGGAAAAAAAGAAAGCCCGCAGCGCTGATGCAGCTGCGGGCCTTCAGCTCCCTCCCCCACGTCGGAAGCGCAAGCATCGTGGCCCGGCGTCGGGGGACGTTGCACGTTGCAGCGCAACATGCACCGGCCGGTACAGGAATCAGAGCACCAGCCAGGTCACCAGGCCGAGGAAACTGCCCATGCTGACCACGTCGGTCATGGTGGTGAGGAAGATGCTGGAGGCGGTGGCGGGGTCGGCGCCGAGGCGCTTGAGCACCACCGGGATCAGCGAGCCGGACAGGCCCGCCACCATGCAGCTCACGGCCATCGCCACCAGCGTGATCACGCCCAGCAGCAGCGCGTCCGAACCACCGCTCCGCGCCACCACCCAGTACATGGCCACGCCGGCCAGCAGCCCGGTGACCGCGCCGTTGAGCAGGCCCAGCAGGCCTTCCTTCGCCACCAGCCTGGCCACGCCCATGCCGCGCAGCTCGCCCAGCGTCATGCCGCGCAGCATCACCGCCAGCGCCTGGCAGCCGAGGTTGCCGCTCTGCCCGCCCAGCACGGGCAGGAACATCGCCAGCACCACCACGCGGTTGATGGTGTCCTCGAAATAGCCCACCACCGCCGCCGCCACGAACACGGTGAGCAGGTTCACCAGCAGCCACGGATTGCGGAAGCGGAAGGCGCGCCACAGCGGCGTGGCCAGGCGCTCTTCCTTCTCCACGCCGACCATCGCGCCGGCCTGTGCGGAGATCTCGAAGGCCTGCTGTTCGAACAGCACCTGCCCGCGCACCTGGCCCACCAGCCGGCCGTCTTCCTCGCACACGGGGTAGACCGGGTAGTGGCGCGTCACCACTTCGCGCATCGCGTCCACCAGCAGCGTCTTCGGACGCAGGGCGAAAGGCGAGCGGATCATGATGTCGTCGAGCGCGCGCTCGCGGTCGGCGTACAGCAGGTCCCGGAAGGCCACCACGCCCAGCAGGTGCTGCTGGGCATCCACCACCCACAGGTAGGTGACCAGCCGCTGCTTGACCACCTCGCGCAGGGTTTCGATGGCCACCGACACCGGCGTGCCGGAGGTGAACAGCGCGGGCGGATCCTCGAGCAGGCGGCCCACGGTGCCTTCGGCGTAGCGCTGGCCGTCGCGCCAGTCGGTGCCGGCGGGCGCGGCGGCCATGATGCGGGCGCGCCAGTCGGGCTCCATGGCGGCCAGCAGGCTGTTGGCGCGGGCCGGCGGCATGGTGGCCAGCATGCGGGCGATTTCGGCCGGGTCGATGCTGTCGAGCCGCTTGAGCGCGGTCTGGGTGTCGAGGGAGGCGACACGCTTGGCCAGGGTTGGCGGTGCGGACGGGCCGTTGGTCGCTTCGCTCACTTTGCTCTCCGAAAGACGCAGGAAATAACGGCTTAAGGGTAGCCCACCGGACATTCCCACGCTCACGCCCACGTGGCCCGGCGTTTGAGACAATCCCGCCATTGTTCCCTCCGGCCCATCCCCCATGACCCGCTTCCCCGTCGCGCGCCCGCTGGTCCTGCTGCTCTGCCTGGTGTTGGCCGCGTGCGCCAAGGATCCCGCGCCCGCCACCAGCCAACCCAGCCTCACGGTGAGCGTGGCCACGCCGACCCAGCAGGACCTGCCGCGCCGCATCACCGCCTCGGGTTCGGTCGCGGCCTGGGAACAGGTGTCGCTGGGCGTGGAGCTGTCCGGCCAGCGCGTTTCCCAGGTGCTGGTGGAGGTGGGCGACGTGGTGACCCTCGGCCAACCGCTGCTTCGGCTCGACGACCGCAGCCTGGCGATGGAACTCAGGCAGGCCGAGGCGGCCCTCGCCCAGGCCAATGCCACCCTGGCCGTGGCCAGCGCCAACGCGCGCCGCGGTGAGCGCCTCAAGCGCGAGCAGCTGATCGCCGACAGCGAGGCCGACCAGCTGATCTCCGGCGAACTGGGCGCCCAGGCCCAGCGCCAGACCGCCCAGGCCCAGCTGGAGAACGCCCGCCTGCGGCTGGGCTTCACCACGCTGGCGTCCCCGCACGCCGGCGTCATTTCGCAGCGCAATGTGCAGCCCGGCCAGGTCGTGTCGGCCGGCACCGAACTGCTCAGCCTGATCCGCGACGGCCGCCTGGAGTGGCGCGCCGAACTGCCCGAGAGCGAACTGATCCAGCTGGCCCCGGGCGCGAAAGCGCGCCTGGTGGGCCCGGACGGTGCGCCGGTGGAAGGCACCGTGCGCGTGGTGTCGCCCGCGCTGGATGCGCAAAGCCGCACCGGCACCGTTTACGTGGACCTGCCCGCGCCCGGCGCACTGCGCGCCGGCACGTATGCCCAGGGCGACCTGGTGCTCGGCGCGAAACCCGCGCGCACGCTGCCCGACCAGGCCATCGTCGAGCGCGACGGCTACCGCTACGTGTTCGTGCTGGGCGAAGGCGACGTGGTGGAACAGCGCCGCGTCACCCTCGGCGCCCGCCAGGAAAGCCTGGTGGAAGTGACCGACGGCGTGCAGGCCGACGAACGCGTGGTGGTGGAAGGCGCCGGTTTCCTGTCCGACGGCGACCGCGTGCGCGTCGTCGCCGCCACCGCGGAGTGAGCCGATGAATTTCTCCGCCTGGTCCATCAACCGGCCGCTGCCGGCGATCCTGCTGTTCATCCTGCTGACCATCGTGGGGCTGTTCGGCTACCGCCAGCTGGCCGTGTCGCGCTTCCCGGACGTGTCCTACCCCGGCGTCACCGTCACCGTGGTGCTGCCCGGCGCCACGCCGAGCCAGCTCGAGACCGAAGTCACGCGCAAGATCGAAGACTCCGTGGCCAGCCTGCCGGACATCAACAAGCTCGTCAGCGCGGTCACCGAAGGTTCGTCCACCACGTTCGTGGAGTTCCGCATCGGCAAGGACCTCAACGAATCGCTGGACGAAGTGCGCGACGCCGTCACGCGCATCCGCGCCGACCTGCCGGCCGACGTCGAAGAACCCCTGGTCGCCAAGATCGACATCGTCGGCGGCACCCTGGTCACCTACGCCGTGGCGTCCGACAGCCTGGGCGAGGACGAGCTGAGCTGGTTCGTGGACAACGACGTCACCAAGAAACTGTTCTCGGTGCGCGGCGTGGGCACCGTGGTGCGCAGCGGCGGCATCACCCGCGAGGTGCAGGTGGACCTGCGCCCGGGCGTGCTGTCGGCGTACGGCATCACCGCCGGCGAAGTGTCGGCGCAGCTGGCGCGCTCGCAGGTGGAGCGCTCGGGCGGCCGCGCCACCCAGGGCAGCAGCGAGCAGGCCATCCGCGCCGTCGGCACCGTGGACAGCGCGCAGACCCTGGAACAGTTCCCGATCGTGCTGCCCGACGGCCGCCAGCTGCCGCTGTCGGCGCTAGCCACGATCACCGACGGCCACGCCGAACGACGCCAGCTGGCGCTGATCGACGGCCAGCCGGTGGTGAGCTTCGGCATCAGCCGCACGCGCGGCTCGAGCGAGATCGAAGTGGGCGAAGGCATCGAGGAAGCCATCAAGGCGCTGCAGGCGGAAAACCCGCGCATCCAGTTCAAGCTGGTGAGCACCGCCATCGACGAGGTGCGCGCGTCGTTCAGTTCGTCCATGACCATGCTGTGGGAAGGCGCGCTGCTGGCGGTGCTGGTGGTGTGGTGGTTCCTGCGCGACTGGCGCGCCACGTGGATTTCGGCGCTGGCGCTGCCGCTGTCCATCATCCCCACCTTCGGCGCCATCTGGCTGTTCGGCTTCAGCCTCAACATGATCACGCTGCTGGCGCTGGCGGTGGTGGTGGGCATCCTGGTGGACGACGCCATCGTGGAGGTGGAGAACATCGACCGCCACCTGGCCATGGGCAAGTCGCCCAAGCAGGCCGCCACCGAAGCCGCCGATGAAATCGGCCTGGCCGTGATCGCCACCTCGGCCACGCTGGCCGCCGTGTTCATCCCGGTGGCCTTCATGCCCGGCATCGCCGGCAAGTTCTTCCTGGAGTTCGGCTGGACCGCGGCCACGGCGGTGCTGTTCTCGCTGATGGTGGCGCGCCTGCTGACGCCGATGATGGCCGCCTACCAGCTCAAGCCCAAGCCGCACGCCGAGAAGGAATCGGCGCTGATGAAGCGCTACCTGGTGCTGGTGGAATGGGCGCTGGCCAACCGCTTCAAGACCCTGGGGCTGGCGCTGCTGATGTTCATCGGCTCGCTGGGCCTGCTGCCCTTCATCCCGGCCACCTTCATCCCAGGCTCCGACCTGGGCCGCAGCAACCTGAGCCTGGAGCTGCCGCCGGGCGCGCGCCTGGACCAGACCGCGGCGATGAGCGAGCGCGCCCGCGCGCTGATCAAGGACATGCCCGAACTGCGCCAGGCCTACGCCACCGTCGGCGGCGTGCTGGACCTGGGCGACCCGGCCGTGAACGGCATCGGCGAAGTGCGCAAGGTGACGATGGTGCTCGACTGGGGCCCGGACAGCGATCGCAAGCGCTCGCAGAAGGAGCTCGAGCGCGAAGTGCGCGAGCGGCTGGAACAACTGCCCGGCGTGCGCCAGCGCTTCCTCAGCAGCGAGCCCGGCGAGCAGCTGATGCTGGTGCTCAGCGGCGACGACCCGGTGCGCCTGTACCAGGCCGCCGGCGAATTCGAGCGCGACCTGCGCTCGATCCAGGGCCTGGGCACCATCAGCTCCACCGCCTCGCTGCTGCGCCCGGAGCTGGTGATCGTGCCGGACGCGCGGCGCGCCGCCGACCTGGGCGTGTCCACGCTGGACATCGCCGAAGCCGCGCGCATCGCCACCAGCGGCGATTTCCGCCAGCGCCTGGCCAAGCTCAACCTGCCCGACCGCCAGGTGCCGATCCGCGTGCGCCTGGAACAGGACGCGCTGTCGGACGAGGCGCTGCTGTCGCTGCTGCGCGTGCCCAGCGCCAAGGGCGGCACGGTGCCGCTGTCGGCCGTGGCGGACATCCGCGCCGGCACCGGCCCGTCGCAGGTCAACCGCTTCGGCCGCCAGCGCAACATCACTTTCACCGCCGAACTCAACGGCCGCCCGCTGGGCGACGTGATGGCCGAGGTGGAAAAGCTGCCTTCGCTGCAGCGGCTTCCCCCGGGCGTGCAGGTGCAGAACACCGGCGACTCGGAAATCTTCGTCGAACTCTTCGTCGGTTTCGCGCTGGCGATGGCCGCCGGGCTGTTCTGCGTCTATGCGGTGCTGCTGCTTCTGTTCAACCACGCCAGCCACCCGCTGATCATCCTGATGGCGGTGCCGCTGTCGGCCGGCGGCGCGTTCGGGCTGATGCTCATCACCGGCACGCTGCTGTCGCTGCCGGCGCTGATCGGCCTGCTGATGCTGATCGGCATCGCCACCAAGAACTCGATCCTGCTGGTGGACTACGCCGTCATCGCCGAAGACCAGCACGGCATGAGCATGCACGACGCCCTGGTGGACGCCTGCCGCAAGCGCGCCCGCCCGGTGATCATGACCACCATCGCCATGACCGCCGGCATGCTGCCGATCGCCCTGGGTTTCGGTGCCGACGCCGCCTTCCGCCAGCCCATGGCCGTGGCCGTGATCGGCGGACTGATTACGTCCACCCTGCTGAGCCTGGTGGTGATCCCGGCGGCCTTCGCGGCGATGGAAGACTTCACGCGGCGGTTCACCCGACACCGCCCGGCCTGATCGCCGGCGCGCTCAGGCGGCGGCTGGCCTCGCTGCCCGGCGAGGCTTCAGCGCCAGCGCAGGCTTCTCGATCAGGAACCATGACAGTGCCGCGCAGGCCAGCGCCATGACGCTCGCCACCAGCGTGTTTGCCATCACGCTGGTGGCGCCAAGCAACAGCGCCAACTGCTGCATCGGCCAGCCGTAGAGGTACAGCCCATAAGACAAGTCGGTCCGGTCGATGACAGGCAGCCGGGCCAGGAAAGCCAGGCAGAACGTGCCGTAGGCAACGGCGGCAAAGTAGGCCGGCACGAACCAGGGGCTTCCGCGCAGCAACACAGCCGCTGCGAACAGCGGCACCAGCAGCCAGGGCTTCAGCACCACCCGGTCACGCACGATCCAGAACAGGCTGCCGGTGATGAAGAAGGCCGTCGCCCAGAACAGGTACTCCAGATGCTGGGGCAGGGGCCGTTGCCACCAGGCGCAGGCACCCGCGCCGATGATCGCCAGCAGCCAGAGTCCAACGAAGCGCCGCGGCGCCAGCGCACCCAGCAGCCCGGCAACCAGCAGCAGCAGGTAGAGCCGGCCTTCGATCGGCAGTGTCCAAAGCGAGCCGTTGACGGCGGTCCGCGGCAGCGTCTCGAAGACGCCCGGCAGGAAGAATTCGGCCCGCCACAGCGTGGCGTTCGACCACAGGTAGTTCCAGGTGCCGGGCTCGCGCCAATAGGTGCCTGATGTGGTCAGCAGCGGGCCAAGGACCAGCACGGTCAGCCCGATGCAGGCGATCAGCGCCGGGAAGATGCGCAGCACGCGCGCCAGCAGGAACTGGCGCACCGTTCCGCGCTGGAGGCTGGCCGCGACCAGGAAGCCACTGACGAGGAAGAACACGTCCACCGCCAGCGCGCCGGCCGAACGGGTCGAGAAGCGGCCGAACAGGTCAGTGCCCGGCGTACCCGTGATGGCCCAGGCATGGGACCAGATCACCAGCCAGGCGGCGCACAGCCGGATCAGGCCGAAGTTGTTCCGGCCCGAACTCCACGCATCGGCCAGCCTGCCCGAAAGCCGGGCCCCTGGTTCGCTGTCGGCAACGCGGCTCATGGTGGGTCCAATCCCTTGGATGACAGTGCCAGGATGGCTCGAAAGCCATGGCCGCGACGGACGACGGCCTCCGGCTAGTCTGCACCGGACCGCTGGCCCTTGGCGACGCCGCAGCCCGCCAGCGCCAGGCCCGCCCCTCGGCAAATCGATTCGCGCAGTCCGGCGGCCAGCGCGGCTCAGGGCAGGGCGGGCTCCGTGGGCTCGATGCCGGCGCAGGAAGGCACCGGCGGCGTGCGCGGCCGCTTGCACAGGCCCTGCCGCACGTAGCCGATGCCCTGCACGATGTACTCCGGCGGCGCGTCGAGCCGGGCCAGATCGGCTTCGGCGAGGCTGATGGCTTCACCCGCGTCGAGGAAGCGCTTGTTGTTGATCAGCGCGCCGGCCTGGATGCCGAGGGCGAACACGGTGTCGGCATGGGGCTGCGGGAACGCCGTGCGAGAAATGGCCACGGCGCGGGTGGCCAGGGCCAGGCCCACTTCCGCGTCGCCCCGCATCAGGGCGCTCTGCGCCAGGTCCATCAGCGGCGGCACCAGCGAGGGATGTTCGCCGCCCAGCGCCGCTTCGCGCATCGCCAGCGAGGCCTGGCGCAGGGCGTAGGCCTCGTCGGCCTTGCCCTGTTCGTCCAGCAGGAAGGCGCGGTTGTTCATCAGCGACGCCAGCTCGGCGCTGCCGCCGGGGCGCACCTTGCGGAACTCGGCCTCGGCCTCGTCGAACAACCGGTCGGCCTGGTCCAGCTCACCCAGCCCATGGGCCACGTAGGCCAGGTTGGACACCAGGATGGCCCGGGTGTCGGCTGATGCCGTGCCGGCCTTGGGCTCCGGCTGCGCGCGCGCCTTCTCCAGGTAGCTGCGGGCCTCCGGGTAGCGCTCCTGGTCGAGGTAGAGCTGGCCGATGTTGTTGAGCACCAGCAGGTACAGCGGATCTGCTGTCTGCCCGCTGGCCTCGATGTCGGCCAGCACCGACAGCAGGTCGGCCTCGGCTTCCTTCGTGCGGCCCTGGGCGATGCGCAGCTGGGCGATGGCCTCGCGGATCTGCAGGGTGCGCAGCGCCTGCGCGCCCATCGACGCCTGGCTATCGGCCAGCGCCAGCGCCAGCTGCGGCTCGGCGAGGGCCAGCTGGTTGCGGCTGAGCATGCTGTAGCCCAGCGCGAAGCGCACGCCCGCGGACAATGCCGGGCGCCCGGCGAAGCGTTTGTCCACCTGCACCAGGGCGCTGTCCACGGCATCGCTGAGGCTCAGCTCGCCCGCCGTTTCGTAGGGGTTGGACATGCGCAGCACGTCCATCAGGAACCCGTTGATCTCACCCATGTCACTGGCCGCACGGCGCGCCTGGCCCGCCTGCCAGAACGCCACGCCGCTGGCGGTGAGGATGGCCGCCAGCGCCAGCGTCGCCGCGGCCGCACCGATGCGATGGCGGCCCAGGAACTTGCGCGCGCGGTAGCCCACTGAATCCGGGTGTGCCTGTACGGGCTGGCCGGACAGGTAGCGGCGTATGTCGTCGGCCAGCTCCTGCGCCGAACCGTAGCGCCGCGCCGACTCCTTGTGCATCGCCCTGGCGACGATGCGCTCCACGTCCGGCGCCAGCTGGCTGCGGCGCAGCTTGCGCTCGCCGTCGGTGATCGCCGCTTTGTCCAGCATCTTGTGCATCGACTCGGGCAGCGTTTCGCAGACAAGGTGCTCGGCTTCGGCCGGCCGCAGGCCGGCCAGCTCGTAGGGACGCACGCCAGCCAGCAGCTGGTACAGCACCACGCCCAGCGAATAGACGTCGGAACTGGTGGTGAGCGCTTCCTGCCTTACCTGCTCGGGGCTGGCGTAGGCGGGCGTCATGGCAGAAAGCGACGTGCCCTTGTCGGCGTTGAGCGGCTCCTGTTCGAGGATCTTGGCGATGCCGAAATCGAGCAGGCGCGGCTCACCATTGGCACCGACCAGGATGTTGTCGGGCTTGAGGTCGCGGTGCACGATCAAGTGGCGATGCGCCTCCTGCACGCCGTCGCAGACTTTGCAGAACAGCGCCAGGCGCGCCGGCACGTCGAGCTTTTGGTTGCGGCAGTAGTCGGTCAGCGACACGCCGTCGACGTATTCCATCACCAGATAGGGAATGCCGCCGGCGGTGCTGCCGCCGTCCAGGATGCGCGCCACGTTGGGGTGGCTCATGCGCGCCAGGATCGAGCGCTCGTCCTCGAAGCGCGAAATCAGCTGGCGGCGGAAATCGGCGGCCGCCAGCAGGTGCACCGGACGCACCAGCTTGATCGCCACCTGCTGCTCGTAGACGTCGTCGGCGCGGCGGCCCAGGTACACCACGCCCATGCCGCCGGCTTCCAGCGGCCTGAGCAGCTCATAGTTTCCAAGCCGCTCGCCCACCTTGGGGAATTCGGGCGCCACGTCGTCCGGCGCCAAGGCAGTCTGTTCAATCACGGCGGTGGCGGCGCGCTCGGCGTCCAGCAGGCGCACCACGCGCGCCAGCACGTCATCGCCCAGGGCCTGCCCGGCCAGCCAGGCCATGCGCTCGGCGGCGGGCTGGGCCAGCGCCTGCTCGAACAGCTGCAACACCTGGATTTCGAGCGAAGTTTTCATACCCCAACCCCCGGCCGATCCTTGCGTGTCGACACTAGCAGAAGGGCCGGGATGCGGCTGGACCCACCGGCGTGCGGCCGGAGTGCCGGGGGTTTTGCGTGGTTTCAGGAGTATGTTTCACCTTGGCCGCCCTATCGGCGGCCTCCCCAGGGGACAGGGAATGAAGAGCGGCGCAATGGCGGAAGGCATGACGCGCAGGCGTCTGCTGCGCATGATCGGGCTTAGCGCGGGCAGCGCGGCGATGTACCAGGCCATGGCCAGCCTGGGCCTGGCGGAGGAATCCACCTTCAGCGGAACGCCGCAGCTGGGCGCGGCGCCGCCCGGGGCGTCGGTGCTGGTGCTGGGCGCGGGCATCGCCGGCATGGTGGCCGCGTACGAGCTGCGCAAGGCCGGCTACAAAGTGCAGGTGCTCGAATACGCCGCGCGCGCCGGCGGCCGCAACCTCACGCTGCGCGGCGGCGTGCATTACACCGAGCTGGGCGGGGAAACCCAGCACTGCCAGTTCGACCCCGGCCTGTACATCAACCCCGGCCCGTGGCGGCTGCCGCACCACCACCACGGCATCCTGGGCTACTGCCGCCAGTTCGGCGTGCCGCTGGAAAACTTCGTGCAGGTGAACCACCAGGCCCTGCTGCACCACACCGACGCCTTCGACGGCAAACCGCAGCGCCACCGCGCGGTCAAGGCCGACTACCAGGGCCACGTGGCCGAGCTGCTGGCCAAGGCCACCCAGGGCGGCAAGCTCGACGCGCCGCTGGAGCGCGAAGACCAGGAAAAACTGCTCGAGTCGCTGCGCTGGTGGGGCGCGCTGGACGATGACTTCAAGTATTCCCGCAACCTGATGTCGAGCGAACGCCGTGGCTTCGAGCGCGACCCCGGCGGCGGCCTCGGCGGCCGCCCGGTGCCATCGCAGCCGGTGGGCCTGAAGCAGATGCTCGACTCGAAGCTCTGGTTCTCGCTGCCCATCGGCGACCTGTATGAAATGCAGAGCACGCTGCTGCAGCCCGTGGGCGGCATGGACCGCATCGCCGAAGCCTTCGCGCACGAGCTCAAGGGCCTGATCCGCTTCAATGCCAAGGTGGTGGACATCCACCAGGACGGCAACGGCGTGCGCGCCACCTTCGAAGACACCACCCAGCCGGGCAGCCGCCAGACCGCCAGCGCCGACTGGTGCGTGTGCACGCTGCCGCTGTCGATCCTGGGCCAGCTGCCGATGAACGTCGGCCGGCCCATGGCCGACGCCATCAACGCCCTGCCCTACGCGGCCGCGGTGAAGGTGGGCCTGCAGTTCAAGCGCCGCTTCTGGGAACAGGACGAGCACATCTACGGCGGCATCAGCTACACCAACCAGCCCATCGGCAACATCGGCTACCCCAGCACCGGCTACCACGCGCCGGGCAAGGGCGTGCTGCTGGGCGGCTACCTGTGGGGCAAGGACGCGGCGCGCTTCACCTCGCTGTCGGCCGCCGACCGCGTGCGCGAAGCGGTGCGCCAGGGCCGCCAGCTGCACCCGCAGTACGACCAGGAGTTCGACAACGGCGTGTCGCTGGCCTGGCACCGTGCGCCCGGCGCGATGGGCTGCTTCGCGCTGTGGACCCAGGAGACGCGCGACCAGCACTACGACAACCTGTGCGCCATCGACGGCCGCATCGTGCTGGCCGGCGAACATGCCTCGTACCTGCCGGCCTGGCAGGAGGGCGCGGTCACCTCGGCCATCGACGCCATCGGCCGCCTGCACCACAAGGCCCTGTCGGGAGCCACCGCATGACCGCGCGCAAACACCGCTCCCGCTGGACCGCCGCGCTGTGCCTGCTGGCGCTGGCCATCGCCCCGGTGCTGGCCGACGAGGCGGCGCCCGAGCCGCCGCCCGAGGGCAACCTGGGCACCACGAGCGGCGCCGAAATCTACGCCCAGGTATGCCAGGGCTGCCACATGCCCGACGGCAAGGGCGCGGTCGGTGGCGGCAGCTACCCGGCCTTCGCCGGCAATGCCAACATGGCCTCGTCGCGCTACATGGCGGTGGTGATCCTGGGTGGCCGGCGCAACATGCCCGCGTTCTCGCCCGAGCGCACCATCGGCCCGTACTTCGAGCCGGTGTTCCTCACCGATGTGCAGGTCGCCAACGTCATCAACCACATCCGCACGAACTTCGGCAACGATTACCGCGACCCGATCACGGCCGCCGAAGTGAAGGCACTCCACCCCCAGAAAGGAACCCCGGAATGATCAAGTCCGCCGCCGCCCTGCTGATGGTCCTGGCCCCGACGTTTGCCTGCGCAGGCGAAGTCGTGCGCCACAAGCTGCCCAACAACAGCACCTTCCCGATCGCCGCCGCGGTGGAAGTGCCCGCGGGCGCCACCACGGTGTACCTCAGCGGCATGGTGCCGCCGGTGGCCGACGCCGCTGCGCCCGCCAACACCGTCGCCGCCTACGGCAACACCCAGGCGCAGACGGTGAGCGTGCTCAAGGCCATCGAAACCCAGCTCAAGGGCCTGGGCCTGACCATGGGCGACGTGGTGAAGATGCAGGTCTTCCTGGTCGGCGACCCGGCGATGGAAGGCCGGATGGATTTCGGCGGCTTCATGAAGGGCTACAGCGAGTTCTTCGGCACGCAGTCACAGCCCAAGCTGCCGGTGCGCTCCACCATGCAGGTGGCCGGGCTCGCCAACCCGGGCTTCCTGGTGGAAATCGAAGTGACCGCCGTGCGGCCGATCAGTCCTTGATGCGGCAGGTGTTGATGCCCAGCAGCGAATAAAGGCCGCACATGCCGAACACGCCGGTCAGCAGGGGAATCACGCCCAGGTAGGCCAGGGCCGGGCCGTCAAAGGCCGCGGCCCAGGCGATCAGGCCGCCGCCCACGGCGATGCGGAGACCACGATCGATGCCGCCAACGTTGGTTTTCATGGTGTTGTTCCCGGTTGAGTCGGCCCAGTCTGCCCCCGGAGCGGCAGACGGGCCTGACATGGATCAAATCGGCCGCCGCGGCTACTTCGCCGGCGGGTTGTACTGGTCCAGCCAGCGCCGGACCTCGGAATACCAGAACACGGAATTCTGCGGCTTGAGCACCCAGTGGTTCTCGTCCGGGAAATACACCAGGCGCGTGGGCACGCCCTTCACCAGCAGGGTCTGGAACAGTTCGATGCCGTGGTTCACCGGCACGCGCAGGTCGCGCTGGCCGTGGATCACCAGCGTGGGCGTCTTGAAGTTGCCGGCCGAGAGATGCGGCGAGTTGCGGTCGGTGATTTCGCGGTTGCCCTCTTCCCAGAAGCCGCCGAAGCGCGGCACGGTGGCGGCGAAATCGGCCGCGTACTGCGTGTAGAGGTTGTAGACCTTGGCGTGCGCCACCAGCGCCTTGAACGGGTGCTCGCGGCCCAGGATCACCGAGGTGAGGTAACCGCCGTAGCTGCCGCCGCCGGCCACCATGCGGTCGGCGTCGGCCCAGGGCTGCGACGCCGCCCACTCGGCAGACTTGATCACGTCCTCGTAGGGCATCTGCGCCCACTCGGGATTGATGGAGTCGGTGAACTTCTCACCGAAGCCCGAGCTGCCGTGGAAGTTGGGCTGGATCACCACGTAGCCCCAGCTGGCGAACACCTGGGCGTTCCAGCGGAACTGCATCGCGTTGACGACGCCGTTGTGCGGACCGCCGTGGATGACCACGTACACCGGGTACTTCTTGCTGCGGTCGAAGCCCGCCGGGTAGTTCACCCACATCTGGATGTCCTCGCCCTTGGCGCCGGCGTAGGTCACCGATTCGAACGTGCCCATCGCCGTATCGGCCATCAGCGCGTCGTTGAGGGTGGACAGCTTGCGCGCACTGCCGCGGCGCGGGTCCAGGCTCACCAGGGTCGGCGGCTCGGTGAAGCTCTGGCGCACGGCGGCGATCGCGCCGGATGCGACCGACAGGCCGCTGAAGGACGACTCGCCGGTGATGGCGCGCGGCTTGCCGCTCAGCGGCAGTTCGTAGACGCGCGTGGTGCCGGCGTCGTCAATCGCGCCGTACAGCGTGCGGCTGTCGCGCGACCAGGCCAGGCCCGAGGCGCTGCGGTCCCAGTCGGCGTGCAGTTCGCGGGTGCCGCCGCTGCGGGTGTCGTGCAGCATGGGCCGCGCCTTGGCGGCGTAGAAGCCCGGGATGCGCTGCTGCAGGAACACCAGGTGGCGGCCGTCGGGGCTGTAGAGCGGGTTGCCGTCGGTGCCGGCGTTGCCCTGGCTCAGGTTGCGCGGCTCGCCGCCGGCCAGCGGCAGCCGGTAGACGTCGATGTCGTCGATGTTCACGGCCGGGTTGCTGTCGGCGGTGAGCGCGATCTCGCTGCCGTCCGGGGCAACGTCGAACGTTCCATCGAAGCCCTGCGAGAAGCGCGGCAGCTGCAGCCCGCGACCCAGCGTCAGCGACGCCACGGCGCCGGTGGCCACGTCCACCGAGAACACGTGGCCCTGGCGGTCGTCGATCAGCGTGTCGAAGACGCTGAACGGGCCGGCGTCCCAGACCTGCGCCTTCATCTTCGACTCTTCGCGCTCCTTCAGGCGCTTGGCCTGCTGGTCCAGCGGCAGGTCGGCCCAGACCCGCGAGGCGAACACCAGCTTGCCGTTGCCCATCCAGCGCGGCACCGACACGCCGGTGGCGAAGGTGGTGAGCCGGCGCGCTTCGCCGCCGGCGATCGGCATCAGGTACAGCTGCGGCGCCTTGTCGTCGTCGCGCTGGGCGACGAAGGCCAGCGTCTGGCCATCGGGGCTGAAGCGCGGCGTGGCTTCGGACGCCGGGTCGCCGGTGAGCGGGCGCTGCACGCTGCCGTCGCTGCTCCACAGCCACAGGTCCGACAGCAGCTTGTCGTCGGCCATCACCGTGCGCGACACCGGCGCCACGATGTGCCGGCCGTCGGGCGACACCTCGGGGTTGCCGATGCGCTGGATTTCCCAGCTGCGCTCGGCCGTGAAAGGCTGCGCCGCCCCCGCCACGGCGGGCGCCGCCGCCAACAAGACCATCAGCACACACTGCTTCATCGAAGTCCCCCGGTCATGGGGCGCCCACGGCCCCGCCGCCCAAGCATAGCCGCGCCCGCACCTTCCGCCAAAGAAGGCGGGCGGCGGGCCACGGACGTCAGGCCTGGCGCCCAGTGAACCGGGCGCCGGCTGCTCAGGGTTTCGTCTCGCGGATGACCTCGTGCAGCGAAACGGGCGGCGCACTGACTTTGCGGTAGCGGATGTTCAGCAGCTCGACGAACACTGCAAACGCCATCGCGAAGTAGAGATAGCCCTTCGGCACCGCTTGGCCCATGCCGTCGGCAATCAGCACCACGCCAATCAGCAGCAGGAAGGACAGCGCCAGGATCTTCACGGTGGGATGCCGCTGCACGAACTCGTGGATGGCCTTGGCAAGGAACACCATCACGGCAGTTGCAACCAGGATGGCTATCACCATCACGCTGATGTACGAAGTCATGCCCACCGCGGTGATGATCGAATCCAGGGCAAAGACCATGTCGAGCACCATGATCTGCAGGATGACGACGGCGAACGCGACCTGCTTCGGGGCCGCGGAAGATCCGTCGGGACCTTCCAGCTTGCCGTGCATTTCATTGACTGCCTTGGCGATGAGGAACAGGCCAATGGGGCGCCAACAGGTGCGGCGCGGCCCTGCCAAAGCTTAGCCCAGCCCGATGGATCCGGCACTACGGGCGGCGATGAATGAGCGCACCATCAGGGCAACGAGCGTCGCACACAGCAGCAGCATGCCCAGGTTGACGCCCAGTGCCAGCGGACTCATTTTCGCGGCACGGATGGCCAGCGCCGCGGCGGGCGCAAGCGCGCCCAACAGCGCGGCCATGGCGGCCACGTGCATTAGATGCTTGCGTGCGCCCTCAAAGGCCAGGGCCAGCGCGGCAAGCAGCCCGAGAACCAGGCCCACGTAGGCGGGCAGAAGCGCGGTGCGGCTCGACGAAACGCCAAACGCACCCGCACCGAGGGCAACCAGCAGAATCGCGAAGATCAACGTTGTCTTGGGCATTGCAGTTACCTTTCTTGTCAGGAATGAGGACGGGGCGAGAGGTTGCCCTCATGGCCGTGAGGGAAGCGCAAGCACCCCGCGTGGCGCAATCGCCGGCGCCCCGCAGTCTAGTCGTACCGACGTCTTCACGGCGCGTTCCCGCGGCGTGACCCGCGGGTCGCCTGCGAAGAATGGCGACGGCGTCTTGGATGGGAATAAAAAAGGTCTCGTGGCCCGAACCGCTCAGAGAGCCGGGTCCGGCCGTTTGAACAGCCGGCCGGTTCCGAAACGTGGACCCATTGGCGGGCGGATGTGACGGGTCATGGTGCTGTTCGTGGGGTGGCGATACCATCGCCCCAGTGAGCAGGAAACCACATGTCGGGCGGTTCGTATCCCGGTGCCCGCTCCGTCCCACCCATCCGAACCGACGTCCAGGAGAAGGCCCATGGGTTTCAGCAAGATCCGTCTCGTTGCCGCGACCACATTCGTGACTATCGGAATTTCCACATTCGCACCACAGACGAATGCTGCAACACTGGAAGTCATCAAATACTACCTTGCCGGCTGCCTGGACGAATACGAAGCCCTGGCTCCCGGCGCCAAGGAAAAAGCCAAAACCTTGACCGATTCTGAACTGCAAACCATGAGCGACGCGGTCGACGAGTTGGAAGCCGTGAATGACGCGGAAATGATTGAACTGATGACCCAGCTTGGCACGGTCACGATCAATTCGGTAACCGACAAGCCCTATACCGCCGAGGAAATGGCAGCATTAAGGTTGAATGCCTGTAATGCCAGAATGCGATTGTCAAAGTTGAAGAATGGCAACGCCATTCCTGCAGGCTCCCCCACCCTGTCCAATGCAAGTGACACTTTGGAAACAGCCTCGGCAGATGCTTCTGGCAAGGAAAGCGCCGCAGCAGGCAATCGGGATGGCTTCGAGAGCTGTCAACGGGAGCTGGACGCGCAAGAAATTGAATTCAAGGACATCAACGCACGCAATCCCAATACGCAGAGCATTGTCATGGGCACAAGCATTCCAGCGGTGGTTCCAGGCATGCAGGTGTTGCTGTACATGACCCAGAAACGCATGGACCTGCTTGATCTTTACTGCAAAGGGCAGCCTCAGTATTCGCAGTATGAGTCGACCAAGAATTCGCGTGACGAAACCATGAAAGCCTGCGAGCGTTCCACCTCGGACAACTCGGTGTGCAAACCCAACCTGCCTTGGCAGTAGCCCGGGGCTGGGTTCACCAACCCGGGTTGATAACGGGCCGGAAGGCCATGCCGCCCGGCGCTGCTGGCGAACACCCCGGCAGGCCGGGAATCCGCGGCGTGGCGCCTTCCGCCACTTACCAGCTGTAGCCGATGCGTCCGTACACGTAGGCGCCGTTGAAGCCGTTGGGCGAGGACGCGCTGTAGGGCAGCTGGCCGTTGGTGGAGTTGGGGAAGAGCACCTCATCCGGATACTTGTTGAGCAGGTTGTCGGCGCCCAGGGTGAAGTCCCAGTTGCCAAGCGCGTAGCTGCCCGAGAGGTCGAGCGTCCACTGCGGGTCGAAGGTCTGGTCGCGCGAGGTGTCGGCCGGATTGTTGCCGAACAGCACGGTGAACTCGCCAAAGCGGGTTGCGTTGGCGCTGAACTTCCAGTCGCCCACGCTCCAGAGGCCGCCGAGCTGGAACTTGTCGCGCGGCGCGCCGACGGTCAGGCGGCCCACTTCGACGCGGCCGATGCGCACCGCGGTCGGGTCGATAGCGACCAGGGCCGCAGGGTTGGCGGCAATCTGTTCCACCTCGGTCTTGTTGTAGTTGTAGCCCGCGGTGAGGTCGAGCGTGCTGTCGGCCAGTTCCCAGCGATAGGTGCCGATCACGTCGATGCCGCGGGTGCGGGTGTCGATGGCATTGGTGAAGTAGCGGCCGCCGCCAATGGACGGGTCCACGGTGGCGTTGAGGAAGGCGCGAACCGCGGTGGAGGTGAGGTTTTCCGACAGCACGATGCGGTCGTCGACGTCGATGCGGTAGGCATCGATGGTGACGTAGAGGTTCTGCATCGGCGTGAGCACGAGGCCAAGGCTGAGGTTGGTGGATTCCTCGGCCTTGAGCTGCTCCGCGCCGAGCGCGACGGCGGCGGCGTCGTTGACGCGGAAGGTGCGGATGTCGAAGGGCACGCCGCCGATGAAGTTGGTGGCGGTGGAACGGAAGAACTGCTGCTGCAGCGACGGCGCACGGAAGCCGCTGGCCACCGTGCCGCGCAGCGCGACCGCGTCGCCGAAGGCGTAGCGGGCCGAGAGCTTGCCCGACGTGGTGTTGCCGAAGTCGCTGTATTCCTCGGCCCGCACCGCAGCGGCCAGAGTGAAAGCCTCGGTGAACGGCATTTCGACGTCCAGGTAGGCCGCATAGCTGTGGCGGTCGAACTGGCCGGCATCCGACGGTCGGAAGCCGGGGAATACCTGCGAGCCGGACGGCGTCGGGTTGCCGCCGAGCAGCACGCCGCCATTGAGGTACGAGTTGGGCTCGCCTGCGGACTGGGTGAATTCCTCGCCGCGCCATTCGACGCCGACCGCCACGTTGAGCGGGTAGTCCATCCAGGCCACGTCGTAGCCCTTGCTGGCGTCGATGTTGAACACATGCTGGGAAATCTCCAGCGCACCGGCGTAGAAATCGCGCTGCGAAGCCGCACCCTGGCTGCGATTGAGGCTGTTCTCGACATCGAAGCTGAGGTCGTTGTTGCCGTAGTTGTAGCTGATGTCGAAGTTCCAGTCCGACCCGATCACCCCGCGCATGCCCAGGACCGCGCCGCGATCCTCGGCGATGTTGCGGATCTGCGGCAGGAACCCGTTGGGGTAGATGGCCGGCACGTTGCGCGTGTCGGCGGCGGTGCGATAGAAGCCGTTGGACAGCGCGTCGCGGCGGCTGGCGGTGGCGAAGCCGTAGAAGGTCAGCGCGTCGTCCACGTCGAGTGCGGCATTGGCCGAGAGCGCGTACTGCTGGATTTCCGGGTCGCCGTAGCGCTGCACCACTTCGCCCGGCGGCGGGGCGGTGATCGGACGGACGACCACGCCCGGTGCCAGCACGTAGGGCCGCGCGCGATCGGTCTGGTCCCTGTCGGCGAATTCGCCGGCGAGGTGCAGCGTGCCGCTGGCGCCCAGTCCGAAGCCGGCATCTCCCTGCGCCTGGTAACCGCGCCCGTCGCCGGCGCTGTACTGGCCGACATTGGCGGCGATGCTGCCGCCCTCGCCGCTGCCCTTGAGCACGACGTTGATCACGCCGGCGATGGCGTCGGATCCGTACTGTGCGGAGGCCCCGTCACGCAGGACTTCCACGCGCTGGATGGCGGCGATCGGAATCGCGTTCAGGTCCACCGGCGAGGAGCCGCGACCCTGGCTGCCGTTGAGGTTGATCAGCGCGGTGGTGTGGCGGCGCTTGCCGTTGACCAGGATCAGGACCTGATCGGGCGCCAGGCCTCGCAGCTGTGCGGGGCGGACGGCGTCGGTGCCGTCGGTGATGGCCGGGCGCGGGAAGTTCAGGGAAGGCAGGGCCCGCGAGAGCGCAGTGGCCAGTTCGGTGGTGCCGGTTGCCTGCAGCACTTCGGGCGTGATGACGTCGATCGGCGCGGTGGACTCGGCGACGGTTCGATTGGCCGCGCGGGTGCCGGTGACGACGATGGTGTCGAGGACGGCCGCTTCCTGCTGATCGGCGGGCTCGTCCTGTGCCAGCGCGGGTTGTGCGGCGAGGGCGACAAGCAGGCCCAGGGTCAGCGGGTGACGACGCATGGAATTCTCCTGAGCTCGATGGGGTGGCAAGGACCGGATTATCACGCGTGGTCTTCCCGGTCAAACGAAGGGCAGGCGGCTGCGCGACCACCCTGTCGGGCCCTTCGTTGGCGCGACAGGGGGACTGGGGCCCTGAAACGTGAAAGGCCCCGCCGGAGCGGGGCCTTTCGTCTTGCGAAGTGCGCGGTACGGCGGGACTTAGAAGTCCATGCCGCCCATGCCACCCATGCCGCCGCCCATGCCACCGCCGGCGCCGCCGCCTTCGTCCTTCTTCGGAGCCTCGGCCACCATCGCTTCGGTGGTGATCATCAGGCCCGCGATGGACGCGGCGTTCTGCAGCGCGGTACGGGTCACCTTGGTCGGGTCCAGGATGCCGAACTCGATCATGTCGCCGTACTCGCCGTTGGCGGCGTTGTAGCCGTAGCTGCCCTTGCCTTCCTTGACCTTGTTCAGCACCACCGACGGCTCTTCACCGGCGTTGGTGACGATCTCGCGCAGCGGGGCTTCCATGGCGCGCAGGGCGATCACGATGCCGTGGTTCTGGTCTTCGTTGATGCCGCGCAGCGAGCCCAGGTTGGCCAGCGCACGGATCAGGGCGACGCCGCCGCCCGGGACCACGCCTTCTTCCACCGCAGCGCGCGTGGCGTGCAGGGCGTCTTCGACGCGGGCCTTCTTTTCCTTCATTTCGATCTCGGTCGAGGCACCGACCTTGATCACGGCGACGCCGCCGGCGAGCTTGGCAACGCGCTCCTGCAGCTTCTCGCGGTCGTAGTCCGAAGAGGTGTCTTCGATCTGCGCCTTGATCTGGGCGATGCGGGCCTGGATCAGGTCGGCCGAACCGGCGCCGTCAATGATCGTGGTGTTTTCCTTGGAAACCTGCACCTTCTTGGCGCGGCCCAGGTCCTTGATGGTGGCCTTCTCGAGCTGCAGGCCCACTTCTTCGGAGATCACGGTGCCGCCGGTGAGGATGGCCATGTCTTCCAGCATCGCCTTGCGGCGGTCACCGAAGCCCGGGGCCTTCACGGCGCAAACCTTGACGATGCCGCGGATGGTGTTCACCACCAGCGTGGCCAGGGCCTCGCCTTCCACTTCCTCGGCCACGATCAGCAGCGGCTTGCCGGCCTTGGCGACGCCTTCCAGCACCGGCAGCAGCTCGCGCACGTTGGCGATCTTCTTGTCGTACAGCAGGATGAACGGGTCTTCCAGCTCGGCCGACATCGACTGCTGGTTGTTGATGAAGTACGGGCTGAGGTAGCCGCGGTCGAACTGCATGCCCTCGACGACGTCGAGTTCGTTGTCCAGGCCCGAGCCTTCTTCAACGGTGATCACGCCTTCCTTGCCGACCTTGTCCATGGCCTTGGCGATCAGCTCGCCGATGTTGGCGTCGGAGTTGGCCGAGATCGAACCGACCTGGGCGATTTCCTTCGAGGTCGAGCACGGCTTGGAGATCTTCTTGAGCTCCACGACGGCCTCGACCACGGCCTTGTCGATGCCGCGCTTGAGGTCCATCGGGTTCATGCCGGCCGCGACGGCCTTCATGCCTTCGCGGATAAGGGCCTGGGCCAGCACGGTGGCGGTGGTGGTGCCGTCGCCGGCGATGTCGGAGGTCTTGGAGGCGACTTCCTTCACCATCTGGGCGCCCATGTTCTCGAACTTGTCGGCCAGCTCGATTTCCTTGGCGACGCTGACGCCGTCCTTGGTGATCGTGGGGGCGCCGAAGCTCTTGTCGAGCACGACGTTGCGGCCCTTCGGGCCCAGGGTGGCCTTGACGGCATTGGCGAGGATGTTCACGCCCTTCACCATGCGGGCGCGGGCGTCTTCACCGAAACGAATTTCCTTGGCAGCCATTTCTTTAACTCCAGAATTCTTTGGGGGTTGGTGCGGGGCCGGTCGCGCAAGCGCGGACCGGCGGGGTGCTTAGCCGAGGATGGCGAGGATGTCGTCTTCCTTGACCACCAGGATCTCGTGGCCGTCGACCTTCACTTCGGTGCCGGCGTACTTGCCGAACAGCACCTTGTCGCCAACCTTCACGGTCGGGGCGCGGGTCGAACCGTTGTCCAGGGCCTTGCCGGCGCCAACGGCGATCACTTCGCCCTTGATCGGCTTCTCGGTGGCCGAATCCGGAATGACGATGCCGCCAGCGGACATCTTTTCTTCTTCCATACGCTTGATGACCACGCGGTCGTAGAGCGGCTTGATGTTCATGGGTATTCCTCGTTATTCCAATAAATTCAACAACATGGCCGAATGTATTAGCACTCGGCCCCGGTGAGTGCCAATGATACGCGCACGGCTTGGGGACAGGAAGCCGGGCGACCCCGACTCAATGGGGCCGGGAAGGCACCTTTCAAGCGCTCGGCGGGCGGGGGCTACCCCAGGTGCAGCCCACGTTGGGGGCTCAGGACCAAAGGCACGTACGGCGGCCGATCCGATTCAACCCTCGCCCGGACGCCTCCATCACTGCCCACCCGACTGCCCGGACTTCAGGATTGCCAGAAGCGCTGCTTCATCCTTGCTGCCTCCAACCAATGATTGCGCAAGCGAAACGGAGATGGCCGTGCTCATTGAATGGCACTGGTCTATCCCGCGACCCCGGAACCATCTCGGCAACGTCCCGGACCGGGGTTCAGACTGCATCCTGCAAAGACCGCCCAACCATTCTGACTCGTACCAATCGGCAACCCGCACCAGGTAGCCACACCCTTTCTCTCGCGAAGTCCTGGGTACGCGTTCGCAGGCGACCTCGAGACACTGCCCAAACCGTAGCTCAAGATCGTCAATGTCGGAAAAGTCACAAGCGTCCGACCCCCGCAAGGCGCGCGGCGTCAACTTCATCGACTGCAATAGAACTGTCACTGCTTCCTGAAGGTCTTCCGGCGGTTCGCCGCCGTAGTGGAGCGGGTCTGGGTAGTGGACGTCATCGTCCAAGGCCACGACACGCGGCAGGTACACGACCCCTTCCTTTCCATTTCCCGTTGAAACGCAAGCTACGCACAGAGCCAATAGCAAGACCCCCGCAAAAGCTTTCATGCGCAGCACCCTGCCTTTGGACAAACCCGCTTCATTCCTGCCTTGCGGGCCAGGCTCGTGCCGTGTGCACCAGCGCCAGAATCCATACGACGTCGCCCTCCACTTCGTAGACCAGCCGATAACTTTCGTGCGGGATCAGTTCGCGGGTGCCGGGGACAAAACCTGAGTGCCCGAGCATTGGATGCTGCACCAGCCTGCTCGCGGCCGCGGCGAACAACTCGTCAATGCGGATGGCGGCCAGGGGGTTGTCGAGTCCGATGACGTCAACTATATCGGCGCGATCCCGTTCCGCCGCCGAGGACCAGAACACCTTCATGCATCGGCACTACCGGCCTTGCCATGGAGCCGGGTGCGGCGTTGGGCTGCGCGAAGTTCCACCCCGTCGGCGCTGGCGTAGTCACCCGCGCGAACCTGCGCGCGCGCTTCGGCCACCTTGCTTTGCAGGAACTGGTCGTACTCGCGCGCCTCGCGCTGGCGCTGCACGTACTCCCGCATCAGCTCGCGCAGGATCTGCGAGGCAGGACGGTGGCTGGCCTGAGCTTCGGCCATGAAATCGTCCCGAAGCTCCGGCTCGAGCTTCATGGTGAAAACGGCTTCTTTGCTCATGGCCAGTTTCCCGGTCGCGTCAATAAGACGACTATACGACGTCAGTACCTTGCCGAGCGAGTGAGGACGCCCGTGTGTGTGTACGAAATACGCTCCCGTTGGCGAAACGGCGCCAAACGCGCCGGAATAAGTGGACCTGACCCCGTTCCCGGCCCTTTGTGACGGCTGTCACAAATCACTGGCACAATCGGCCGCCCGGCACGGGCACCGCAGTCCCCCCTCCAAACCTTGCACTGGAGTTACCGGATGTCGATGACCCACCGCGGCCTGGCCGCCCTGGCGCTTTGCGCTGCCTTGTCCCCGCTTGGCGCCCGCGCCGAAGTGTTCATCAACGAAATCCACTACGACGACAGCACCGCGTCCGGCGACACCGGCGAGCGCGTCGAGGTGATGGCCACTGCCGGCGAATCGCTCAGCGGCTACCGCATCTATCTGTACAACGGCACCAGCTCCACCACGGCCGCCACCTACTACGACAACGACCTGGTGCCCGCGGGCAGCCTGGTGGCCTGCGGCGCCACGGTGCGCGTGGCCACGGTCACCTACCCGGTGAACGGCATCCAGAACGGCGCCAACGACGGCTTCGCCCTGGTGAACGCCAGCGGCCAGGTGGTGCAGTTCCTGAGCTACGAAGGCGCCATCAAGGCCTCCAACGGCCCGGCCGCGGGGCGCACCAGCGTCAACCTGCCGGTGTCGGAAACCAACAGCACGGCCGCCGGCACGTCCCTGCAGCTGGGCGGCACCGCCACCGGCTACGCCGGCTTCACCTGGCGCGCCTCGGCCACGCAGAAGTTCAACGCCTGCAACAACAGCCAGGTGGTGAGCGCGCCCAATCCGCCGCCCACCGTCACCGGCACCACGCCGGCCAACGGCGCCACCGGCTTCCCGGCCTCGGGCGACCTGAGCGTGAGCTTCAGTGAGTCGGTCACC
Source organism: Arenimonas sp. (assembly GCA_026398695.1). Classification (GTDB taxonomy): domain Bacteria; phylum Pseudomonadota; class Gammaproteobacteria; order Xanthomonadales; family Xanthomonadaceae; genus Arenimonas. The sequence goes on along the minus strand of JAPLSJ010000131.1, from coordinate 42,141 downwards.
CTGGGCACCGGCGCCATCACCCTGCAGTGCTCGTTGTCGGGCAACGTGGCCCTGACCCGCGGCACCAGCGGCAGCAGCTTCCTGATCAGCACCAACACGGCGCTGCGCAGCGGCGAAACCTGCACCCTCACCGTGGTGGCCACGCAGGTCACCGACGCCGGCGGCGCCAAGCTCGCGCAGAACGCCACGGTCGGCTTCACCGTCGCCGAGGCCGCGCAGACGGGCTACTACAGCCGCGTGAACACCTCCAGCGCCTCGCAGCTGCGCTGCTCGCTGCACGCCACCATCCGCGGCCACACCGCGTACCCGTACAGCGGCACCGGCACCAGCGCCTGGTCGATCCTGGAAATCGCCGACGAGGATCCCAACAACGCCGGCCGCATCCTGGACGCCTACCGCAACCGCAGCTTCGCCAAGGGCAGCGAGCGCGCGGGCACCGGCACCGGCATCACCTACAACCGCGAACACACCTGGCCCAACTCGCTGGGCTTCGGCAGCGCCACCGGCAACCTGGGCCTGCCCCACTCGCCGTACACCGACACCCACATGCTTTACCTCACCGACACCGGCTACAACGCCGACCGTGGCAACAAGCCCTATGCCGACTGCGCGCTCAGCGCCCAGTGCGGCGAGCGCGTCACCGAGGTGAACAACGGCCGGGGCGGCGGCAGCGGCGTGTACCCGGGCAACTCGAACTGGTTCAAGGGTCCGGACGGCAACAGCGGCTCGTTCGAAGTGTGGGGCAAGCGCAAGGGCGACATGGCGCGCGCGATCCTCTACATGGCCATCCGCTACGAAGGCGGCCTGCACCCGACCACCGGCCAGACCGAGCCGGACCTGGAGCTGACCGACAACCGCGCGCAGATCGTCATCACCTCGGCGTCGCCGGCCTACATGGGCCTGATGTCCACCCTGCTGGCCTGGCACCAGGCCGACCCGGTGGACGCCGCCGAGCGCGGGCGCAACGAGGTGATCTACAGCTTCCAGGGCAACCGCAACCCGTTCATCGACCACCCCGAGTGGGCCACGGCGTCGCTGTTCACCTCGGCCAAGCCGGCCACCTGCAGCCTCAACTGAAACACCGTGCAAGCCGGGCCCCAGGCCTGGCTTGCACGGACACCGGACCCTGCCCCTACAATCGGGGCAGGGTGCGGGTTGCCGCAATACTGACGGCAGCAGCCCTGCCGGCCTGACGCGAACACGCGCAGGCCAACCTGCTCGGGCATCGGATGCCGCACGGTCCTCAGGGGAGGCCGCATGCGGACTTGCTCCGGTTCCCGGCGATCACGACGACGTCGATGCAAAGCGACGCGGCGGTGTGCGATTGATGTATTTCCGGGGAAACACCGATGACGATTCTGTTCAACCGCATCAGGCAGGCGCGCCGAGGCGCCGAGATGTCGCAGTCCGAACTGGCCATTGCCGTGGGCGTGGCCCGCAGCGCCGTGGCGCAGTGGGAGCGCAAGGACGGCGCCAAGCCCACCACCGACAACATGGCCAAGATCGCCATGGCCACCGCCGTGAGCTTCGAATGGCTGGCCACCGGCCGCGGCGGCCGCTGGATCGGCGGCGACGAGGAGACGCCGGCGATGATGCTCAACTTCTACGCCCAGTGCGGGCTGGAGGAGCGGCTGCTGGTGGCGTTCCGCTCCCTGCGCAGCCCGGAGCAGCAGCCGCTGGTGGACTTCGTGGAGGCCATGACCGACCGGTCCTGAGGGTCGCCGCCGGGGGCGTTCTCGCCTTGGCGACGAACTTCCGGGGATACTGGCGGTCGTAGAGTCCGGTCGGGAACGCCTGGCCGGACCCGCCCCCACCCGAGACTCCGCATGACCCGTTGGCTGTTGGCCCTGGCGGCCGCACTGCTGCTTTCCCCGGCCGCCCAGGCCTTGGACGAGGAAGACCTGCTGCCCATCGACGAAGCCTTCGCGCTCACCGCGCAGGCCAGCGACCGCGGCCGGCTGGAATTCACCTGGAAGATCGCCGACGGGTATTACCTCTACAGGCACCGCATGGGCGCCGAGCCGCAGGCCGGCTTCACCGCGTCGGGTCCGCTGGCGCTGCCCAAGGGCAACGCCTACACCGACGAATTCTTCGGCGACGTGGAAACCTACCGCAGCTCGGTCACCGGCACCCTCGAGGGCACGGCCAGCGCCGACACGGTGCAGGTGAAGGTGAAGTACCAGGGCTGCGCCGACGTGGGCATCTGCTACCCGCCGCATGCCAAGGTGCTCACCATCGCCTTGCCTGCGGGCGTCGCGGCGCCGGCCGGCGGCCTGATCTCGCTGGACGCACCGCGCGGCGGCGACCTGTTCGGCGGGCCGGCCACGCCGGGCGCCAGCGAGGGACTGCCGCTGCCGGAAGCGCAGGCCTTCCAGTTCGAAGCCATCGTGGACACGCCCGACCAGCTGCTGCTGCGCTTCACGCCGGCGCCGGGCTATTACGTTTACCGCGACCGCACCACGGTGCTGCTGGAGGCAACGGGCGCGCGCGCCGGCGCCATTGCCTGGCCGCCGTCCAAGCCGCATTTCGACGAACACTTCGGCGACGTGCAGGTTTATTTCGACGCCGTGGACGTGCCGCTGCCCGTGCTGCGCACCGACACCGGCGCGATGCCGGCCACGCTCACGGTCACCTTCCAGGGCTGCCAGGAAGAAGGCATCTGCTACCCGCCGATGACCCGCACCGTGGCCCTGCAGCTGCCCGCCGGCGGCACGCTGGCCAGCGACACGGCCAGCGCCGACGCCCGCGAAACCCCGCCCGTGCGCGACGCCACGCCGCTGTGGGCGGCGCTGCTGCTGGCCCTGGGCGGCGGCCTGATCCTCAACCTGATGCCCTGCGTGCTGCCCGTGCTGTCGCTCAAGGCGGTGTCGCTGGCGCAGGGCGGCGGCCAGGCCAAGCGCCAGGCGCTGTGGTACACGGCCGGCGTGCTGGCCAGCTTCGCCGCGGTAGGCGCGATCGCGCTGGCGCTGCGGCAGGCCGGCCTGGCGCTGGGCTGGGGCTTCCAGCTGCAGCAGCCGGGCGTCATCGCCGCGCTGGCGCTGGTGATGGTGGCGATCGGGCTGTCGATGTCGGGCGTGGTGACCTTCGGTGCCTCGCTGGCCGGCACCGGCCAGTCGCTCACCGAGAAGTCCGGCCCGGCGGGTGATTTTTTCACCGGCGTGCTGGCGGTGGTGGTGGCCAGCCCCTGCACGGCGCCGTTCATGGGCACGGCGCTGGCGTTCGCGTTCGCGGCCTCGCCGGCGGTGGCGATCCTGGTGTTCGTGTTCCTGGGACTGGGCCTGGCCCTGCCCTTCCTGCTGATTGGCTTCGTGCCGGCGCTGGCCGACCGCCTGCCGCGGCCGGGCGCGTGGATGGACACCTTCAAGCAGGTGCTGGCCTTCCCGATGTACCTCACCGCGGTGTGGCTGCTGTGGGTGCTGGCCAAGCAGCGCGGCGCCGACGCCATTGGCCTGGTGCTGGTGGGCGCGGTGGTGCTGGCGCTGGGCCTGTGGTGGTGGGAAAAGGCAAGCTGGCGCGAGCGCATGCTGCCCCGCGTGCTGGCCGCCGGCCTGGTGCTGGCCTCGCTGTGGACGGTGGTGATGGTGCAGCGCATGCCCACGCCCGAGCGCGCCGCGGCCGCCGAGACCGGCGTGGTGGCCTACTCGGCCAACGCCCTGGCGCAGCTGCGCCGCGACGGCCGCGTGGTGTTCGTGAACATGACCGCCGACTGGTGCGTCACCTGCAAGGCCAACGAAAAGACCGTGCTGGCCCGCGACGGCTTCCGCACCGCGCTCGACGCCGCCGGCGCCGTCTACATGAAGGGCGACTGGACCGACGTGGACCCGGAAATCACCGCCTTCCTCGAATCGCACGGCGCCGTGGGCGTGCCGCTGTACGTGGTCTACCCGCGCCAGGGCGAGCCGGTGGTGCTGCCGGCCGTGCTGACCCAGGCCACGGTGGAACAGGCCCTCGCCGAGGCCGCGCGCTGACATGAATCGCCAGGCCGTTTTGACCTGGGTGGCCATCGCGGTGCTGGCCGCCGTGAGCGCGGGGCTGGGCTGGTGGCTCGGCCATCGCGTGCTGATCCCCGCCGAAAAGGCGCCGCCGCCGGGCGTCACGGTGGTGAAGGAAGGCGACCTGCTGCCCTTGCTGGTCCTGCCCGAACTCGAGAGCGGTGAACCCTTCACCGTCTCGGGCCCCGGCCGGCCGCGCCTGATCAACTACTGGGCCAGCTGGTGCGGCCCGTGCCGCGAGGAAATGCCGGCACTCGACGCCTTCGCCGCGAAACAGGGTGCCAACGGCGTGCAAGTCATCGGCATCGCGCTCGACGTCCGCGAAGACGCGCTGGCCTTCCAGCGCCAGGTGCCGGTGGCCTTCCCGCTGCTGCTGGAAACCGCCGGCCTGGCCGACAGCTCGGTGCGGCTGGGCAATGCCCGTGGCATCCTGCCCTACACCGTGCTGCTGGACGCACAGGGCCGCCTGGTGAAAACACACTACGGCGCCTTCCCGGACGCCGAAGCGGTGCGCCGCTGGGCTGCGGACTAGCGCCAACGGGAATTCAAACGCCCGTTAAAATCCGCGAAGTCGCGGGTATCGTCTGGACAGGTCCCCGGCTTGCCGGCAGACTGTGCCTCCCCTGGGGAGGTCGGCGTGGCGAAGATCCTGGTACTGCATGGTCCCAACCTGAACCTGCTCGGTGAACGCGAGCCGGGCATCTATGGCCATGCCACGCTGGCGGACATCGACCAGCGGCTGGCCCAACGCGCCCAGGCCGCCGGCCATGCGCTGGAAAGCTTCCAGTCCAACGCCGAGCACGTGCTGGTGGACCGGGTGCAGGCCGCCCGCCGCGACGGCACCGCCTTCATCCTGATCAACCCGGCCGCCTTCACGCACACATCGGTGGCCCTGCGCGACGCGCTGGCGGCCGTGGCCCTGCCCTTCATCGAAGTGCACCTTTCCAACCCGCACGCCCGCGAGCCCTTCCGCCAGCACAGCTATTTCTCCAGCCTGGCGCTGGGCGTGGTGAGCGGCTTCGGGGCCGACAGTTATTCCTACGCGCTGGAGGCGGCCATCAAGCGGCTGTCCACCGGCGGCACCCCGGCCGGCGCGTAAGCCCGGCCGCCCTTCCCCCTTTCCACAACACCAAGACGAGGCCGGCATGGACCTTCGCAAGATCAAGAAACTCATCGACCTGCTCGAGGAATCCAACCTCGCCGAAATCGAAATCAAGGAAGGCGAGGAGTCCGTGCGCCTGGCCCGGGTGCCGCGCGGCACCGTGATGGCCGCCCCGGCGCCCGTGCAGCAAGTTGAAGCCCCGCGTCCCGCGGCGCCCGCCGCGCCGGCCCCGGCGCTGTCGGCCGACGCCGTGGGCAAGTCCACCAAGGACGTGCCCGATGGCCACACCGTGCGCTCGCCGATGGTCGGCACCTTCTACGAGTCCCAGAGCCCCGACAAGCCGCCGTTCGTGAAGGTGGGCCAGTCGGTGAAGGCCGGCGACACCCTGGGCATCATCGAAGCGATGAAGATGTTCAACCCGATCGAAGCCGATGTCTCGGGCACCGTTCGCGCTGTCCTGGTCAAGAACGGCCAGCCGATCGAGTTCGACGAGCCCATGTTCGTCATCAGCTGAAGGCCACGCCCATGCTCGACAAGATCGTCATCGCCAACCGCGGCGAGATTGCGCTGCGCATCCTGCGCGCCTGCCATTCGCTCGGCATCAAGACCGTGGCCGTTCACTCCACGGTGGACCGCAACCTCAAGCACGTGGCCATGGCCGACGAGTCGGTGTGCATCGGCCCGGCGCCCTCGGCCGACAGCTACCTCAACATCCCGGCCATCATCGCCGCCGCGGAAGTCACCGACGCCAAGGGCATCCACCCCGGCTACGGCTTCCTGAGCGAGAACGCCGACTTCGCCGAGCGCGTGGAAAAATCCGGCTTCGTCTTCATCGGCCCCACCCCCAAGGTGATCCGCATGATGGGCGACAAGGTGGAAGCCATCCGCGCCATGAAGGAGGCCGGCGTGCCCTGCGTGCCCGGCTCCGGCGGCCCGCTGCCCGACGACGACGACATCTGCCTGCGCCACGGCCGCGAGATCGGCTACCCGGTGATCATCAAGGCCGCCGGCGGCGGCGGTGGCCGCGGCATGCGCGTGGTGCACACCGAGGCCGCGCTGCTCAACGCCATCGCCGCGACCAAGCAGGAGGCGAAGGCCGCCTTCAGCAACGACATGGTGTACATGGAGAAGTTCCTCGAGAACCCGCGCCATGTCGAAATCCAGGTGCTGAGCGACGGCCAGGGCAACGCCATCCACCTGGGCGAGCGCGACTGCTCCATGCAGCGCCGCCACCAGAAGGTCGTCGAGGAAGCGCCGGCCCCGGGCATCACCGACGCCCAGCGCGAGGAAATCGGCCGCATCTGCACCGAGGCCTGCGTGCGCATCGGCTACCGCGGCGCCGGCACGTTCGAGTTCCTGTTCGAGGACGGCCGCTTCTACTTCATCGAGATGAACACCCGCATCCAGGTCGAACACCCCGTCACCGAACTGGTGACCGGCGTGGACCTGGTGCGCGAGCAGCTGCTGATCGCCAGCGGCCAGAAGCTGAGCATCAAGCAATCGGACATCGTGATCCGCGGCCACGCCATCGAGTGCCGCATCAACGCCGAGGACCCGGAAACCTTCCTGCCCTGCCCCGGCCTGATCAAGCACTTCCACGCGCCGGGCGGCCCGGGCGTGCGGGTGGATTCGCACATCTACGAAGGCTACAAGGTGCCGCCGAACTACGACTCGATGATCGGCAAGCTGATCGTGCACGGCGCCACCCGCGCCCAGGCCATCGCCCGCATGCGCGTGGCGCTGAGCGAGATGGTGGTGGACGGCATCAAGACCAACGTACCTTTGCAGAGCCGCATCATGGCCGACATCGGTTTCCAGCAGGGTGGCACCAACATCCACTACCTGGAAAAGCGGCTGGCGGAGCGCAAGGAAAAGGCCATCGGGCTGGGTTGAGGCAATGGCTCCTGGCGCGGCGGCACCGAACCTTGCGCGCGCAGCCTTGCTGATGCTGGGCGCGTTCGCCGCGACCGCGGCGAACGCGCAAACCGCGGCCCCGGCGCCAACCCCGGCCGCCTTGCAGGACGCGGCCCCGGCGCTGCCGGACTGGCTGGCAGTGGGCCCGCCGAGGCCACCGTCCGAACTGGCGGCGGCATGGGACGCCGTGCTGCGCTCCGGCCGGCCTTACCTGACCGAGCCGGTGGGGGTGTCCACCATGGCGGTGCGGCTTTCCGAGAACCCGACGGCGCCGCTCCCCTACGTCGAACTCAGCGCCGACGAAGGCGAGTACGCCGGTCAGTGGCGATTCCAGGCGCGCGAGGGTGCGGACCTGCCGCACGCGGCCTGGCGGCTGGTGCTTTCCGAAACGCCGCCGTACCGGGTGAACGTGCAGATCTACTGCGACGACGACGCCGGCGACTGCCTGGCGCTTCGGCGCGAACTGGCCGAACTGCTTCCACCGCGCCCCACGCAGCAGGCCAACTGGGCGCAGTGGCTTCGCATCCTCACCGACGGACCCTGCGAACCCGGCCCGGTGCACATGCCCGCGCCGCGCTTCCCGCCGGTGGCCCTGGCGCGAAGCAGCGAAGGCGTGGTCTGGATCGCGCTGGCCTTCAACGCCTGCGGCGAGGTTCGCGACGCGTGGGTTCACCAAAGCTCGCGAAGCATCGTGCTGGACAAGGCCGCCGTGAACGCCGCGCGCCGCTGGCGCGTGGCCCTGCCTGCGGATCAACCGGGGCCGGGCCAGGCGGTGGTGAGCGTGCGCTTCGACATCGAAGACGATCGCCTGCCCGACGGCTAGCGCGGCGCCTTGGTGAAAATAAACGCGGCGTGAAGGCCGCTTTCGTTAACGCCATCCGAACATGCGCCTAAGGCTGTCTTAATGCCAGCCGCCCAAGATGCCGCATCGCCCGCACTGGGCCGGCGTATGTGGGATGGTGCTGAATGTTGTTCCGCGGCAAAGCCACGAAGTCGATCCCGCGCAAGCGCCTCACGCTGTCGGCGAACCAGCTGACGGCGATCGTTTCGGTGCTTTTCGCCCTGGTCTACAGCGCCGGTTTCTGGAAGCACCTGGCGGCGGCGGACCTGCCGCCGGGCCTGCGCGGCGCGCTGTTCCTGGTGGCGGCGGGCGCCCTGATGGTGGGCTTCAACGTGCTGCTGCTGTCGCTGGTGGCGTGGCGGTTCGTGCAGCGCCCGGCGCTGACGCTGGTGCTTGCGCTGTCGGCCGCGGCGGCGTACTTCATCGACAGCTACGGCGTGGTGGTGGACCGCCACGCACTGCAGAGCGTGCTGGAAACCAACGCGCGCGAGGGCGCCCAGTGGCTGTCGTGGAAGATGGTGGTTTACCTGGTCGTGCTGGGCGTGGTGCCGGCTGCGGCGCTGTGGTGGGTGCGGGTCGAGTATCGTGCGTGGCCGCGTGAGCTGCTGTCGCGTGCACTGATGATGCTCGGCGCGCTGGCGCTGATCGGGCTGGCGGTGCTGCCGTTCTCGCGCGAGATGGCATCCACCGCGCGCAACCACGCCCAGCTGCGCCACCTGGCCACGCCGGGCAACCTGTTCAACGCGGTGCGCGGCTACGCCAAGCACCGTGCGCCGGCCGTACCGGTGATCGCGGCCGCGCTCGGCCGGGACGCACGCGGCGGCACCCGCTATCCCGACGCGCGGCCGCGGCTGCTGGTGGTGGTGATCGGCGAATCCGCGCGCGCGGCCAGCTTCAGCCTTGGCGGCTATGCGCGCCAGACCAACCCCGAGCTGGCCACGCGCGGGGTGACCTACTTCGGCAACGTCTCGAGCTGCGGCACCAACACCGCCACGTCGCTGCCGTGCATGTTTTCCAACCTTGGCCGCGCCGGCTACAGCGAATCAGCGGCGAACTCATCCGAGAACCTGCTCGACGTGATCTCCCATGCCGGCTTCGCGGTGGAATGGGAAGACAACAACACCGGCAGCAAGGGCATCGCCACCCGCCAGCGCGAAGAGGACATGGCGAACTTCGACAGCACCGGCCTGTGCGACGTGGACGGCTGCCTGGACGAAATCCTGGTGCAGCACCTGCGCGCCGAACTGGCCCGCGATTCGGGCGACAAGGTCTATGTGCTGCACCAGCTGGGCAGCCACGGGCCGGCGTACTTCAAGCGCTATCCCGCCGCATTCCGCCGGTTCACGCCCACCTGCGACAGCGTGGCGCTGCAGTCATGCAGCGCCGAACAGATCCGCAACAGCTACGACAACACCATCCTGTACACCGACCACGTATTGGCCAGCCTGGTGACGCTGCTCGAGCAGAACGCGTCCAAGCGCGCATCGGCCCTGCTGTACGTGTCCGACCACGGCGAGTCCACCGGCGAGAACGGCATGTACCTGCACGGCGCCCCGTACATGCTTGCCCCCGACGAACAGACCCAGGTGCCGATGCTGCTGTGGACGTCACGGCCCTTCCTGGACTGGCGCGGCCTGGACACCGGCTGCGCCACCGCCCGCAGCGGCGCGGCCATCAGCCACGACCACTTCTTCCACACCGTGCTGGGCCTGCTGAACCTGCAGACCGCCGCCTACCGCCCGGAACTCGACGCCCTGGCCGGCTGCGCCCCGGCCTGAGGCCCGCCGGGCCCGGGAATGCGACAATGGCGGCTCATTCCCGCCGCTGCCCAACATGCCCTTCATCGAACTCTCCCTGCGCTGCCGCGCCGACGACGAACACCGCGTCGAGAACGCCCTCAACGACCTGGGCGCGCTGTCCGTGACGCTGATGGACGCCGACGCCGCCACGCCCAACGAGCAGGCCGTGCTGGAACCGGGCGTGGGCGAAACGCCGCTGTGGCCGGAAATCACGATGATCGCGCTGTTCCCGGGCGACACCCTGCCCGACCTGGTGCTGCACGCGCTGGAGTCGTTCGACGACGGCATCGACCTCTCGCAGGCCGACTTCCGCGAGGTGGCCGACCAGGACTGGGAGCGGGCGTGGATGGACCAGTACGTGCCGCTGAGCTTCGGCCGCCGCACCTGGATCGTGCCCTGGAACATGGAAGCGCCGCCGGAAGCCAGGGACGCCGTGATCGTGCGGCTCGACCCGGGCCTGGCCTTCGGTTCCGGCACCCACCCCACCACCGCGCTGTGCCTGCGCTGGCTTGATTCGCTGGTGTTGCGCGGCAAGGCCGTGCTCGATTTCGGCTGCGGCTCGGGCATCCTCGCGCTGGCCGCGCTCAAGCTGGGCGCCGAACGCGCGGTGGGCGTGGACAACGACCCGCAGGCCCTGGCCGCCAGCGCCGACAACGCCGAACGCAACGGCGTGGGCGACCTGCTGAGCGTGTACTCCCCGGAAACCGAACCCGCCGCCACCTACCCGGTGGTGGTCGCCAACATCCTGGCCTCGGCCCTCGATGCCCTGGCCGAGACCCTGGCGGCGCGCGTCGCGCCCGGCGGCGTCATCGCGCTGTCGGGCATCCTGCACGGCCAGGAAGGCCCGCTGCTGGAGCGCTATGCGGCGTGGTTCGACGACCTCGAAGCCGTGCAGGACGGCGACTGGATGCGGATCACGGGCGTGCGTCGCCGCTGAAGTGGCTATGCTTTCCCCCATGCCCCCCCGCACCCCCCGCTTCGCCGCCACCGCCGACACCCCCGCCGCCGCCCGCCCGCTGCCGTGGGGCTGGTGGCTGGTGGCGCTGGGCCTCGCGGCCGGGCTGATGCTGCAGCTGGTGCTGGCCGACCGCGCGCGGCTGGCCCGCGACCCGGCGTGGCGGCCACAGCTTGAAACCGTCTGCGGGCTGCTGCGCTGCTCGTTGCCGCCCTGGCATGAACCCGATGCGTTCCGCGTCACCAACCGCGAGGTGCGGCCGCACCCCACCGCGCCCGGCACCCTGCTGGTCACCACCAGCTTCCGCAACGACGCGCGCTGGCCGCAGGCCTGGCCGCTGATGGAAGTGGCGCTGCACGACCTCGACGGCCAGGCGCTGGGCCTGCGCCGTTTCGAACCGGCCGAGTACCTGGGCAGCCCGCCCGCCTCGCGCCTGATCGAGCCCGGCCAGTCGGTGATCGCCACGCTGGAAATCCTGGATCCGGGCAAGCGCGCCGTGGCGTTCACCTTCGATTTCTACTGAAACCAGACCGTCGATGGCCCGCCGCGCGGCGGAAAATCTCAGGTCGCACGGCGGAAAACTTTGACGTAGACTGCCTCCCCCCTCAGGCATCGGCCCGGGGCCCGCAAGGAAGCGGACACAACCTTTCCGGAGCTTCCCCGAAGTGAATGCCCAACACGTTGCGCGTGCCGAGTCCCCGAGCCACGCCACCGGCCACACCCCGCTGCGTGACCACGTTGCCCGCTCCGTGCGGCGCTACCTGCAGGACATCAACGGCTGCGAACTCGACGACCTGTACGAGGTCGTGCTTCGCGAGATCGAGGCGCCGCTGTTCGCCGAAGTGATGCGCTACTGCGAAGGCAACCAGAGCCGCGCCGCCGCCTGCCTGGGCATCAACCGCGCCACCCTGCGCAAGAAGCTCAAGTCCTACGACCTGGCCTGAAAACCGGGGTCAGAGCCCGATTTTGGGCGACTCACTGACGAGGTAGCCGCGTCTCGCACAAAATCGGGCTCTGACCCCGGTTTTCCTGCCGGTATAATCGCGGCTTCCCCACGAGGTGCCCGATGACCCCCGACCGCCAGAACGTCCGCCGCGCCCTGCTTTCCGTTTCCGACAAGACCGGCGTGGTCGACCTGGCCCGCGGCCTGGCCGCGCTGGGCGTGGACCTGCTGTCCACCGGCGGCACCGCCAAGGCCCTGCGTGAAGCCGGCATCCCGGTCACCGACGTCAGTGACGTCACCGGTTTCCCGGAAATCATGGACGGCCGGGTAAAGACCCTGCACCCGAAGATCCACGGTGGCCTGCTCGGCCGCGACGGCGTGGACGATGCGGTGATGGCGCAGCACGGCATCGCGCCCATCGACCTGCTGGTGGTGAACCTCTACCCGTTCGAAGCCACCGTGGCCCAGCCCGGCTGCAGCTACGACGACGCCATCGAGAACATCGACATCGGCGGCCCGGCCATGCTGCGCGCCGCCGCCAAGAACCACGCCCGCACCAGCGTGGTGGTGGACCCGGCCGACTACGCCGCGCTGCTTGCATCGCTGCAGGCCGGCGGCACCCACGCCGCCCAGCGCCGCGGCTTCGCCGCCAAGGCCTACGCGCACACCAGCGCCTACGACGGCCAGATCACCCAGTGGCTGTCGCCGCGCGCGGCCGATCCGGCCACGCCGGAGGCCTGGCCGCACACCTTCAACCTTTCGCTGGGCCTGGCGTCGTCGCTGCGCTACGGCGAAAACCCGCACCAGCGCGGCGCGCTGTACCTGGAGCGCAACGCGCCGCAGGGCATCGTCGCCACCGCGCGCTTCCTGCAGGGCAAGGAACTCTCGTACAACAACCTGGCCGACGCCGACGCCGCGCTCGAATGCGTGAAGGCCTTCGACGCGCCCGCCTGCGTCATCGTCAAGCACGCCAACCCCTGCGGCGTGGCCGTGGCGGCCGACCTGATGACGGCCTACGACCGCGCCTTTGCGGTGGACCCGACGTCGGCCTTCGGCGGGATCATTGCCTTCAACCGCGAGCTGGACGCCGACACCGCCGCCGAGATCCTCAAGCGCCAGTTCGTTGAAGTGGTGATCGCCCCGTCGATCGCCGCCGACGCGCTGCCGCACTTCGCCAAGAAGGCCAATGTGCGCGTGCTGGCCTGCGGCGAGCTGCGCGCGACCAGCGGCTACGAATACAAGCGCATCGCCGGCGGCCTGCTGGTGCAGGACGCCGACACCGACGCGCTCACCGCCGCCGACCTGAAGGTCGTCTCGAAGGTGGCGCCCAGCGAGGCGCAGCTGCGCGACCTGCTGTTCGCGTGGAAGGTGGCGATGTACGTCAAGTCCAACGCCATCGTCTACGCCCGCGACCTGCAGACGGTGGGCATCGGCGCCGGCCAGATGAGCCGCGTGGTGAGCGCGAAGATCGCCGGCATCAAGGCCGACGAGGCCGGGCTGGTGGTGCCGGGCTCGGTGATGGCGTCCGACGCCTTCTTCCCGTTCCGCGACGGCATCGACGCCGCCGCGCAGGCCGGCATCGCCGCGGTGATCCAGCCGGGCGGCTCGATGCGCGACGCCGAAGTCATCGCCGCCGCCGACGAAGCCGGCATGGCGATGGTGTTCACCGGCCGCCGCCACTTCCGCCACTGAGGCCACCGCCATGACGCGCCCCGCCGCCAACGCCACGCCCCCGCCTTCGCCCCGCCGCGGCCTGCCGTGGCAGGCGTGGGCGGTGCTGGCGCTGGGCGGTGCGGTGATCGCCGGGGCCGCGTGGCTCTACCTGCGCGGGCCCCGGGTGGGGCCGGTGGAAGTGGCCAGCCTGGCCGTGGTGGCCGAGTTCCAGCGCGGCCTGCCGCGCGACTACGGCAACGGCCTGGTGCTGGAGTCGGTGACGCTGCAGGGCACCGAAATCGTGATGGTGATCCGCAGCACGCGGATCGGCCTGGACGCCGCGTCCCGCGACAAGCTGCGCTTCGAGCAGGCGCGCCGCGACGAGAAGGCGCTGATGCTGCCCTTCTGCGCCAACCGCGACGTGCGCGCGCTGATCGACCAGGGCGTCACCCTTCGCCGCCGCTACCTCGACACCCAGGGCCGGCTTTTCTTCGACATCACACTGGCGGCAAGCGATTGCCAGCCGGGCGGGTCGGGCGCGTGAGCGGCCCGGCGAACACACGGGGCAACACGGCATGAAGGTACTGGTCATTGGTTCGGGCGGTCGCGAACACGCGCTGGCGTGGAAGCTGTCGCAGTCCCCGCGGGTGAGCGAAGTCATTGTCGCGCCAGGCAACGCCGGCACGGCCACCGAGCCGCGCTGCCGCAACGTGGCGGTGAACGCCACCAACATCGCGGGCCTGCTGCAGCTGGCTGCCGACGAGGGCATCGCGGTCACCGTGGTCGGCCCCGAGGCGCCGCTGGTGCAGGGCGTGGTGGACGCGTTCCGCGCCGACGGCCGCCGCATCTTCGGGCCCAGCGCCGCCGCCGCGCAGCTCGAGGGCAGCAAGGCCTACGCCAAGGATTTCCTCGCCCGCCACAACATCCCCACCGCCTATTACGCCGTGTTCGAAGACGTGGCGCTGGCGCTGCAGCACGTGCGCGACCACGGCGCGCCCATCGTCATCAAGGCCGACGGCCTGGCCTCGGGCAAGGGCGTGGTGGTGGCCATGACGGTGGAAGAGGCCGAGGCCGCCATCATCCACATGCTCGAAGGCGAAGCCTTCGGCGAGGCCGGCGCGCGCGTGGTGATCGAAGAATTCCTGCAGGGCGAGGAGGCCAGCTTCATCTCGATGGTGGACGGCCGCACCGCGCTGCCCATGGCCACCTCGCAGGACCACAAGCGCGTGGGCGACGGCGACACCGGCCCCAACACCGGCGGCATGGGCGCCTATTCGCCCGCCCCGGTGGTGACGCCGGAAGTGCACGAACGCGTGATGCGCGAAGTGGTGGAGCCCACCGTGCGCGGCATGATCGCCGACGGCATCCCGTTCACCGGCTTCCTCTACGCCGGGCTGATGATCTCGGCCGACGGCGCGCCCAAGGTGATCGAATACAACGTGCGCTTCGGCGACCCGGAAACCCAGCCAGTGATGCTGCGCCTGCGCAGCGACCTGATGGACCTGGTGGACGCCGCGATCGACGGCCGCCTGCACGAGGTGCAGGCCGACTGGGACGCACGCCCCAGCCTGGGCGTGGTGATGGCCGCCGAGAATTATCCGGGCACGCCGCGCATGGGCGACGTCATCAGCGGCCTGGGCGCCAACCCGGGCTACGGCGCCAAGGTCTTCCACGGCGGCACCGCGCTCAGGGACGGCAAGGTGGTGACCGCCGGCGGGCGCGTGCTCTGCGCCTGTGCCATGGGCGAAACCGTGGCCGAGGCGCAGCAGCGCGCCTACCTGGCGGTGGCCAACATCGACTGGGACGGCGAGTTCCATCGCCACGACATCGGCTGGCGCGCGATCGCCCGCGAACGCGACGAGGGCGCGCGATGATCGGCCGGGCGTCGTTGCTGCTGTTGGCCGGCCTGTGGTCTCCGGCCGCGCTGGCCGTGGGCCAGCCCTCGACCTACCCGGGCTGCGCCACGCGCAGCGTGACCGTGGCCAAGGGTGGCAGCGTGAAAGTGAACATGGGCGAGTGCCATTCCTTCGGCCTGGGCCTCGTGGCGCGGGCACCGGTGCACGGCACGGCCACCCCCGGTGACAGCGAGCCGGTAGACAGCTACGTGTACAGCCACGGCGGCGGCGAAGTGGCGGCCGGCGCCACGGACACCTTCGTGGTGCTGGACGACAACAGCGACTTCATCACCGTGCGCGTGACCCTCCAGGGCGGCGCTTCGTCCATCGTCGCTGCGCCCGCCGCGCTGCCGGCGATGCGTGCGGGCACGGCGTTCCAGCAGCCGCTGTCGGCCAGCGGCGGCCGGGCGCCGTATACCTTCGTGCTGGCGTCCGGCGCGCTGCCGCCCGGGCTGGCCCTGGATCGGACCGGCCTGCTGTCGGGCACGCCCACCCAGCGCGGGCCGTACAATTTCGTCGTGCGCGCCAAGGACGCCGCGGGAGCCTCCGCCGACAAGGCGTATGGCGGCACCGTGGCGCCCTCGTCCCTGGCGATCGACCCCGCCAGCGCCAACATCCGGCAGGGCGTGGCGTTTTCGCAGGCCCTGGCAGTCGCCGGCGGCGTCGCGCCTTATCGCTTCCAGCTCGAGGCCGGCGCGGCCCTGCCGCCCGGCATCGTGCTGTCCGGCAACGGCGTGCTCAGCGGCACCACGCAGGCCTCGCCCGGCGAGTATCCCGTCAGGCTGCGGATCACCGACAGCAGCGCGGGCATCGGGACGCACTTCCAGCTCAGGACGTTCACCGCCATCGTCAACGCCGGCGCGGTGCCGACGGTGTCGGCCTCGGTGAGCCCGGCCGCCGTGGCCGAGGACGACCGCACCGTCCTGGTCTTCACCGTGACCCGCAGCGCGAAGCTGGGCACCGGCACGCTGGTGAACCTGGCCTGGCAGGGCAGCGCACGGACGGTGGCGCGCACCACGGTGGCCATCCCCGCGGGCGCGACCTCGGCCACCCTCCGCATCCGCGCCAAGCCCGACACGGTGGCCGAGCTGGACGAGACGGTGGTCCTGGCCGTGCTGCCCGGCGTGGGCTACACGGCGGGGGGCTCCGCCAGCGCCACATTGGTCAACGATGACCTGCCGTGACCCGGCGCCCGGCGCCGGCGCGCGCAGGGGCGGGGGCCACGGCGTGGTTCCCGTGCCGAAAAAGCCCATGGGGGGCAGCGTTACTGACTTGAAGCAGCGCCGCTATCGCGCTATATCTAACGATACTACTCAGGGGGGTGGGTGTTTATGAGCCGCAGTGACACGATGGCGAGATTGCTTCGCATGGCACGCCTGTCGGAGCGCTGCGAGCGCACCGGCGAAAACCCGCAAGAGGCCATTGGCCAGAGCGAAGCGCACAACCCGGGCCGGCGTGATTTCGGCAAGGGCGTACTGGCCGCCACCACCACCGCCGCGGCGTGGTCGATGGCACCCGCCGCACTGGCGGCCGTCGCCGGCTCGCGCCTGACGCCGATCCGCCCCAGGCTGTCGGGCAACGTCGCCATCGTCGGCGCCGGCATGGCCGGCCTGGCCTGCGCCACGGAGCTGGCGCGCCTGGGCATTTATTCACGCGTCTACGAGGCCGCCGACCGCGTCGGTGGCCGCGTGGCCAGCCTGCGGGGCTTCTTCCCGGGCCAGGTGGCCGAGCGCGGCGCCGAGTTCATCAGCGCCTCGCACCACACCATGATTGGCTACGCCCGCGACCTGGGCCTGCCGCTCGAGGACTACAGCACCTTCTCGGGCTCGGCCTACTACTACTTCGGTGGCCACAAGTATTCCGAGGCCCAGGTGGTCGAGGAATACCGCGCCTTCGCGTCGTCCATCCAGGAAGACCTGGGCGCGTTGAGCCACCCCACCGCCGATCGCTTCTCCGAAAGCGACGCGGTGTTCGACTACATGAGCCTGGACGAATACCTGACGCTGCACGGCGCGGGTTCGCTGCTGCGCAACGTCATCGGCAGCGCCTACCTGGCCGAATACGGCGCCAGCATCGACGAGCTGAGCTCGATCAGCTTCCTGCGCTTCGTCTATGGCGACAACCGCAGCAAGCAGGCGCCCTTGGGCGTCGGCGGCTCGCAGCGCCTGCGCGTGGCAAGCGGCAACGACGCCATCGCCACCGGGCTGGCCGAACGCCTGCCGGCGCCGGTTGCGCTGGGCCACAGGCTGGTCTCGGTGCGCAAGCTGGGCAGCGGCAAGCTGCGGCTGGTGTTCGACGCCGAGGGCCGCACGGTCGAAACCGACCACCCGGCCGTGGTGATGACCCTGCCCTTCAGCGTGCTGCGCGACATCGAGCTGCACTCCAGCCTGGATCTCCCGGCCTGGAAGCGCCTGGCCATCAAGACCACCGACATGGGCGACCACAGCAAGCTGCTGGTCGGCTTCAACCAGGCCTACTGGAAGACCCGCCACGGCGCCAGCGGCACCGGCTTCAGCGACCGCACGGCCCTGCAGTCCACGTGGGAAGCCAACCCCGGCAACTCGGGCCTCACCCGCGCCGTGCTGGCGGGCCACTTCGGCGGTGCGCAGGCGCGCGCCATGAACGCCAGCACCCTGCAGGCCGACGCCAGTGCGTTCCTGGGCAACCTCGACCAGGTGCTGCCGGGCGCCAATGCCTCCGCGGCCCGCGACGGCGCCGGCACGCTCCTGGCCCACGTCGAGAACTGGACCAACAATCCGCTCAGCAAGGGCTCGCACAGCTGCAACCGCCCCGGCTACTTCACCACCAATGCCCACAACGAGGGCAAGGCGGTGGGCAACCTGATGTTCGCCGGCGAGCACACCAGCAGCTTCTACGAGTGGCAGGGCTTCATGGAAGGTGCGGCCCTGTCGGGCCTGCGCGCTGCCGGCGAAGTGATGGCCCTGGCCGAGGCCTGACGCCCCGCTCCCGCGCGCCACACGACGGTGCGCGGGCTGTCGCCGGTGCTGGTGACGTCCCCGACCGTGCGGTCGGGTACGACGCTGCTGCAGCGCCTGCTGTGTTCGTCGCCCGACGCGCTGGTGTACGGCGAGGAAATCGGCAAGGACCTCGACCTGCAGCTGCAGATCTTCTCTTCGCGCAGGCTGGTGTACGCGCACTCACGGCAGCGGTTCGCCGCCAGCCTGGAGCGGGTGCTGGCGGGCGACAGCGGTGACTGGATCCTGGACCTGATGCCGGATGTCGACGGGTATCTGGACGCGCTGCATCGCGGCGCCTTCGCCGGGCTCGATTACTGCCGGCAGCGCGCCGAACAGGCAGGCCGCCCGGTCTGGGGATTCAAATACCCCGGCTGGCCGCCGCACCTCACGCCCCAGCTGTTCGAGCACCTGCCCGGTACGCGCGTGGTGTTCCTGGTGCGCGACCTGGCCGACACGGCGCGCTCGGCCAAGGCCTGGGGCGCCATCGCCGACGTGCACGACCTGCAGGCGCTGTGCGCCCAGTGGGCGCAGGGCGTGGCCTTCATGCAGCATTGGCAGCAGGAGCATCCGGTGCTGGTGCTGTCGTTCGAGGCGCTGCTGGCCGAGCCCGCCGCGGAGCTGGCACGGCTGCAGGACTTCCTGGGCGTGTCCGGCATCGACGCGCGCGTGCTCGACCAGCGCATCAACAACCTCACCCAGGGCCTGGACACGCGCCATGGGCACAACGACTACATCCCGCCCGCCTCCCTGACGGCGCCGGAGATGGCGCTGGTGGAGGCCACCACCCGTGCCGTGCAATTGAATAAACTGACGGCTGCCCCGGGGAGTTGAACCATGGAACTGTTGACGCTCGACCACTTCACCGGATGCGTGAACGAGACCTTCCACGCCGCGCTCAACGACGGCGACATCGAATTCGTGCTGGTGGAAGCCAGGCCGCTGCAGGGCGCCGCGCCCGGCGCGGCGCGGGTGCCGTTCTCGCTGCTGTTCCGCAACGGCGCGGCGCTGCTGTTCCCCCAGCAGATCTACCAGATGCGGCATCCGCGGGTGGGCAATGTCGGCATTTTCCTGGTGCCGATCGCGCGCGAGCGCGAGGGCTTCCTCTACCAGGCGGTCTTCAACTAGCCGGCCAGCGCATGCGCTGGTGGGTGTCGGTGCCGCCCTCGCAGGCGGTGAACCCCAGGGCTTCGTAAAGCTTGCTGGCGCGCAGGTTCGTCCTCAGCACGTGCAGCGTCATGCCCCGTCCCAGCGAGCGCGCCTGTGCCTGCGATTCTTCGATCAGCGCGCGGCCCACGCCCTGGCCGCGATGCGCGGCCACCAGGCTGATGTCCACCACCAGGTGCTCGGGCGCGGCCCGATGCAGGTAGTAGCGGCCCTGCACCACGCCCTGGTGCTCGATCACAAGGAAGTCGGCCTGGGGATAGTGGAAAACGTAGTGCTGGTGCTGCAGCGCGAACTGCTGGGCCAGGAAGCCGCGCTTGGCTTCGGGCGGCCAGGGCACGCCGGCCATTTCGTCGCGGCGGGTGTCGTCGTAGACACGCTGGAGTGCCGGCAGGTCGGCCTGGGTGGCCTGCCGCAGCCGGTAGCCCAGGGCCACCAGCGCAGCAGGCGTGTCCAGGCCAGGGCCGGTGGGCGCCGGGAACGGCGCAAGCCCGGCCATGGGCTCAGGGGAACGAGGGATAGATGCCCTGCAGTGCGACGCAGAAGTTGATGCCCAGATAGGGCTGCTGGTTCTGGTGCGGCTGCCCGCCGCCCGCGCTGGGCTGGAGCATGTTCGGCGCGAAGGTGGTGTTGGGCGCACCCGAGGGCAGGAATGACGTGGCCGCCGCGTTGGAAGACACCGAGATGCCGCCGTTGGACTGCGGCGTTCCCGAGCGCAGGGTGATGTCGTTCTGCGCGTACAGCGTCATGCCGTGGGTGTGCTGCGGAATCTGGTTGCTGGTCAGGGTGACCGTGTTGACGCCGAACGCCTGGCCGAGGGTTCGTGGGGAGAGCCCGGGACCATTGCCCTGCTGGCAGCCCGCGCGCCCGGCGAAATTGGGCAGCTGGAACGTGGTCTGGCCGTTGCCGCCGTAAATCGTTCCGATCAGCGAGAACAGCGCGGTGTTCTGCGAAATCGGCAGCGTGGCGCCGTTGCAGAACGCCCACCCGCGCGGATTGAAGTTGAATGCAAACAGCTGGATTTCGCCGATATAGGGCTGGGTCATGGCGTAGCTCTCCAGAATTGCGGGCGCGGCGAAGTTGCTGCCTGGGCCAACGGGAAGCGAAGGGTGGGCACGGGGTCAGGCCTGCGAGGGGAAGATGCCCTGGGTGGCGATGCAGTACTGCACCACCACCGTCGGCATGCTGTTCTCGTGCGGCTGCGAGCCGCCGGCCAGGGAAACGCTCTGGGCCGCCTGGGTGAACGGAAGGGCGCCTGCGGTCGTGGTGAGGTACATCGTCTGGTCCGACACCGCCCCCGGCAGCACGCTGGTTCCCGGGCCGCCCGTAGTGGCGGCGGCACTGGTGGCCGACACGATGTGGGTGTGGGCAGGCATCTGCGTGGGCAGCACGGTGGCCGTCTCGGTGCCAGCCCTTTGGCCAATGACGTAGTTGCTCAGGCCCGGGCCCTGGCCCTGGTGGATCGGCAGGCGCCCGCGCAGGTCGGGCACGGCGAAGGTGGTCTGGCCGTCGCCGCCGTAGATGGTGCCGATCAGCGCGAACAGCGCGTCATACTCTGAAATGGGCAGCAGGCTGCCGTCGCAGGCCTGCCAGCCGTTCGGCGCACCGCGGGTGCCGAAGGCGAACATGCGGATTTCACCGATGTAAGGGGTACTCATGGGGCTGGGCTCCAGTGGTGCTTCGGTCGGTCGCGCGCGGTCTTCGCGCCGCGGACCCGGTGGTCAGGCTCAGTTGCGCGACGGGAAGATACCGCTCAGTGCGACGCAGAAATTCAGCACGCTGTAGGGCTGCAGGTTCGGGTGCGGCTGGTTGCCGCCCGTCGGGGCGATGGTCGACGGGTTCTGCGGCACCAGCGGTCCCGTGGACGGACCATGCAGCAGCACGCTGGTGCTGGCGTACACCGCATTGTTGGGATTGCGGGTGGTGCCGGCGGCGGTGGTGACGTTGAGCGTGTGCGTGTGGGCCGGCAGGTTGGTCGACAGCAGGGTGACGTTCTCGACGCCGGCCGACTGGCCGATCTGCACCGCGGGCGGCTGCCAGGACGGATCCACCGAGGACGCATAGCCGATCGGCGTGCGGCTGCGCAGGTCGGGCAGCGCGAAGTTGGTGGTGCCGTTGCCGCCGTACTGGGTGCCCATCAGCGAGAACAGGGCCTGGTTCTGGTTGATCGGCAGCAGTTGGCCGTTGCACAGCGCCCAGAATCTCGGCGCGAAATTGAAGCCGGCCATCATGACCTGGCCGATGAAGAACTCGCTCATGTTCCCTTCCCCCGTGGCTATGCGCTGGTTGGCAGGCTGCCGGTGACGCTGGCGCCTGCATTCCATCCCCAGCGGTCACTTTGACGCGACCCCGGGGGCAATACAAGCCCGCCCCGGCAACTTTCGCTCAGGAGAGGCTGGCGCCGGGACGGGCAGGATATTAATGTGGCCGGACGCCGGGGGGGTCCGCGTTGGTCTCCAGGCTGGCCGTGACGACGTCACCGGCATTCCAGGGAATACACAGGGGAGTTAGCAATGCGTCAGACACCGAATGGTTCAACGGGCACGTTCGCCCACCGCCCCGCCCACCGCCTGCAGGCGCTGACGTGGCTGACGCTGCTGATGGGACTGTTCTGGGCCTCGATGGCCTCGGCGGTCGGCCTTCCGTCGACCTACCCCGGCTGCGCCACGCGCAACGTCACCGTCCCCTTCGGCGGCACGGTGAACGTGAACCTGACGACCTGCCACTTCTTCGGCCTGGGCGTCGTGTCCACCAATCCGGTGCACGGCACCGTTTCCCCGGGCGACCCGGCGCCCATCGACACCTACAACTACAACCACAACAACAGCACGCCCGCAGGCGGCGGTACCGACCAGTTCGTGGTGTTGGACGACAACAGTGACTTCATCACTGTCAACGTCACCATCAGCGCACCGACGTCGGCCATCGTCGTGTCGCCGGCCTCGCTGCCGACGCTGACCGCCGGCACGCCCTTCAGCCAGACGCTGTCGTCCACCGGCGGCCTCGCGCCCTACACCTACACGCTGGTGGGCGGCACGCTGCCCGTCGGCACCAGCCTCACGGCCGGCGGCGTGGTGTCCGGCACCCCCACCCAGCGCGGCGGCTACGCCTTCACCGTCCGCTCGACCGATTCCACCACGCCCACGGCGCAGTTCGCCGACAAGGCGTACGGCGGCACGGTTCAGAGCCCGACCCTGACGCTGGTGCCGGCCACGGCCACCGCCATCCAGAACGTGCCCTTCTCCCAGGCACTGTCCACCACCGGCGGCGTTGCCCCGCACAGCTACCTGCTTGAGACCGGCACCTTCCCCGCCGGCATTTCCGTCTCCTCGGCCGGCGTGGTCAGCGGCACCACGGCCGCGGCGCCGGGCAACTACCCGGTCACCCTGCGCGTCACCGACGCCAGCACGGGCCCGGGCAGCTACTTCGAGCTCGAGACGTTCACGCTCACCGTCAGCCCGCCGCCCACGGTGACCATCGCCGTGGCGCCGGCCAGCGTGTCGGAAGACGGCGCGACCAACTTCACCTACACCGTCACCCGCAGCCTGAACCTGGCTTCGCCGACCACGGTCAACATCACCACCGCCGGTACCGCGACCTCCGGCACCGACTACGCCGGCGGCGTGGCCACCGTCGTGATCCCCGCAGGCGCCACCACCGCCACCATCACCATCGACCCGGCGGTGGACGGCACGGTGGAAGCCGATGAAACCGTTGCCCTGACGGTCGCGGCCGGCACCGGCTACACCGTGGGCGCACCGGCCACCGCCACCGGCACCATCCTCAATGACGACGTGCCGTCGGCCACGATCTCCGTCTCCCCGGCCAACGTTGCCGAAGACGGCGCGCCCAACCTGGTCTACACCGTCACGCTCAACCAGGCCTCCTTCAGCGCGCTGTCGTTGAACTACACGATCGGCGGCACGGCGACCAACGGCACCGACTACGCCACGATCACGTCGCCGCTGGTCATCCCGGCCGGCAACACCACCGGCACGATCACCGTCAACCCGACGGCCGACGCCACCATCGAATCGAACGAAACGGTCACGTTGACCCTCAACGCCGGCACCGGCTACACGGTGGGCGTGCCCAACAGCGCCACCGGCACGATCCTCAACGACGACCTGCCGAACCTGGTCATCAACGACGTCACCGCCAACGAGGGCAACGCCGGCATCACCAACTTCACCTTCACCGTCAGCCTGTCGGCCCCGGCCGGCCCGGGCGGCGTCACCTTCGACATCGGCACCGCCAACGGCAGCGCCACCGCCGGCGTCGACTACGTGGCCAGCAGCCTCACCAGCCAGACCATCCCGGCCGGCAGCAGCACCTACACCTTCACCGTACTGGTCAACGGCGACACACTGAACGAGACCAGCGAGACCTTCTTCGTCAATATCACCAACGTCGTCAATGCGGTGGTGGTGGACGGCCAGGGCGTGGGCACCATCGTCAATGACGACCCGCTGCCCAGCCTGTCCATCAACGACGTCACCTTGATCGAAGGCAATGCCGGCACCGTCAACGCGGTGTTCACCGTCACCCTCAGCGCCGCCAGCGGCCAGACAGTGCAGGTGAACTTCGCCACCGCCGACGGCACCGCCACCCAGCCCGCCGACTACACCAACACCTCCGGCACGCTGACCTTCACCCCGGGCCAGACCACCCGCACGATCACCGTGCCGGTGATCGGCGAGATCGTGCCCGAGGCCAACGAGACCTTCTTCGTCAACCTCAGCGGTGCGGTCAACGCCACCATCAGCGACAACCAGGGCCTGGGCACCATCAGCAACGACGACGTGCCGGTGACCGTCAACCCGGCCACCGTGCCCAACGGCGCCGTTGCGGCGGCGTACTCGCAGACGCTCACGGCCAGCGGCGGCGTGGCGCCTTACTCGTTCGCCGTCACCGCCGGCGCGCTGCCGGCGGGCACGACCCTCTCCCCGAGCGGCATTCTGTCGGGCACGCCGACCGCGGGCGGCACCTTCAACTTCACCGCCACGGCCACCGACAGCAGCGCGTTCCCGGGTCCGTTCGCGGGCAGCCGCGCCTACACCGTGACCATCGCGCCGCCGACCATCACCCTGCCGGCCACGCCGCTGGCGGGCGGCACGCTGGGCGCGGCCTATTCGGCGTCCATCACCCCGGCCTCGGGCGGCACCTCGCCCTACAGCTACGCCGTCACCGCCGGCGCGCTGCCGGGCAGCTTGACGCTCAACGCCGCCACGGGCGCCATCACCGGCACGCCGAGCGCGCTGGGCACGTTCAACTTCAGCATCACCGCCACCGACAGCAGCACCGGCACGGGTCCGTACACCGCGACGCAGAGCTACAGCATCGTGGTGATCGACCTCCCGCCGGTGGCCAACAACTCGTCGCTGACCGTGGCCTACAACGCCGCCGCCACCAACGCGCCGCTCAACATCAGCGGCGGCACGGCGGTTTCGGTCGCCATCGTCACGCCGGCCAGCAACGGCACGGCCATCGCCACCGGCACCTCGATCACGTACCAGCCCAACGTGGGCTACGCCGGTCCGGACAGCTTCACCTACACCGCCACCAACAGCGGCGGCACCTCCGCGCCGGCCACGGTGTCGGTGACGGTGAACGACCCGGTGATCACCATCACGCCCAGCGGCGGCTTCGCGGCCACGGTCGCAGCGCCGTACACGCAGACGTTCACCTTCAACGGCGGCGCGCAGCCCTGGAGCGGCTTCCAGGTGACCAACCTGCCGGCCGGCCTGTCGATCACCGGCACCACCGCCAACACGGTGACGATCTCCGGAACGCCCACGCAGGCCGGCAGCTTCAACCTGAACGTCTCGGCCACCGACAGCTCCACCGGCAACGGCCCGTACACGGTCGGCCAGGCGTTCACGCTCACCGTCGCTGCGCCGACGCTGACGATGACGCCAGCTGCGGCCAGCTTCCTGGCGCCGTATGCCACGCCGTTCTCGCAGGCGTTCACCGCCAGCGGCGGCACCGGCCCGTACACGTACGCCCTCACCGGCGCGCTGCCGGCGGGTATGACGTTCTCGGGCAACACGCTGTCGGGCTCGCCGACCGCACCGGGCAACTATCCGATCACGGTGACCGCCACCGACACCGGCTCCACCGGCACCGGCGCGCCGTTCACCGTGGCGGTGAACTACACGCTCAACGTCCCGGCCCCGACCATCGTGGTGAATCCCGCCACCCTGCCCAACCCGGTGGCGGCCTCGGCCTACAGCCAGACGCTCACGGCCACCGGCGGCGTCGCTCCCTACGGCTTCGCGGTCACGGCGGGCACGCTGCCCAGCGGCATCACGCTGGCCTCCGGCGGCGCGCTGTCGGGCACGTCCAATGAAGTGGGCACGTTCAACTTCACCGTCACCGCCAGCGACGCCAACGGCCAGACCGGTTCGCGGGCCTACACCGTGACCCTCGCGGCGCCGACGCTGACCCTGACTCCGGCCGCGGGCACGCTCAACGCGCCCTACGGCGTGGCGTACTCGCAGGCGTTCACCGCCGGCGGCGGTTCGGGCAGCTTCAGCTACGTGGCCACCGGCGCCCTGCCGGCCGGCGTCACCTTCAGCGGCAACACGCTGTCGGGCACGCCGACCGTGCCGGGCAGCTACCCGATCACGGTCACCGCCACCGACACGGTGCTGACCGGTGCGGGTGCGCCGTTCTCGATCGCGCGGAACTACACGATCAGCGTGCCGGCACCGACCATCGTGGTGAACCCGGCCACGCTGGCCAACGGCACCGCGGCGCAGGCCTACAGCGCCACGCTGTCGGCCACCGGCGGCGTGGGTCCGTATGGCTTCACGGTCACCGTGGGCGCCCTGCCGGCCGGCATGACGCTGTCGTCCGGTGGCGCGCTTTCGGGCACGCCCACGTCCAGCGGCACCTTCAACTTCACCGTGACCGCCACGGACGCCAACGGCCAGACGGGCACCCGCGCCTACACGCTGGTGATCGCCGTGCCGGTGCTGACGCTCACGCCCGCCACCCTGCCCTCGGGCATCGTCGGCGTGACCTACAGCCAGACGTTCAGCACGACCGGCGGCGTGGCTCCGTACAGCTACGCGGTCACCGCCGGCACGCTGCCGGGGGGCCTGAACCTGTCGGCCACCGGCACGATCAGCGGCACGCCGACCGCGGCGGGCACGTCCAACTTCACCGTCACCGCCACCGACAGCACCGGCGGCACCGCGGCCACCGTGGCCCAGGCGTACTCGGTCGAGATCGTGTTCGCACCGCCGGTGGCCAACAACGACACCGCCACGGTGCTGGCCGGCCAGGCCATCACCATCGCCGTCACCGGCAACGACGTGTCGGCCGCGCCGATCACCAGCATCGCCATCGCCACGCCGCCCAGCCAGGGCACCGCGGTGGTGTCGGGCCTGAGCATCATTTACACCGCGCCGACCACGGCCTCGCCGACGGTCACCTTCACCTACATCGCCAGCGGCCCGGGCGGCAGCTCCGCGCCGGCCACCGTGACGGTGACGGTGAACCCGCTGCCGGTCGCCACCAACCTCACGGCCACCACCACGCCGGCCACGCCGGTGCAGGTGACCCTGAACAGTGGCGCCGCCGGCGGTCCGTTCACCGGTGCCGCGGTGGTCTCGCTGTCGCCGGCCGGTTCGGGCACCACGGCCATCGCGGCCTCGGGCGGCAACTACGTGCTCACGTTCACCCCCAACAGCGCCTTCAGCGGCGTCTCGGTGGTGACCTACACGCTGAGCAATGCCTTCACCACCTCCACGCCGGCCACGGTCACCATCACCGTGCAGCCGCGTCCGGATCCGTCGCAGGATGCGGAAGTGCGCGGCCTGGTGGATGCACAGGTTGAATCCACCAAGCGCTTCGCCACCACGCAGATCAACAACTTCCAGCAGCGCCTGGAGCGGTTGCACAACGGTGGTGAGGGTGGCTTCGACAACGGCCTCAGCTTCGCCATCGACCGCCCCTGCATCGAGCCGCTGGTGGGCTACGGCGCCGACCCGTGCAAGCCTGACGCCAACGGCTTCCGCGGCGGCAACGGCCTGGCCAATGGCGCCAATGCCAACGGCGCTGCCAGCGGCAGCGGCGGCGGCGACGGCGGCCCGGTGGGCACGTGGCTGGGTGGCATGATCCGCTCGGGCAGCCAGGACGGCCGCAACGGCGGTGCCGACATCGACTTCGAGACCGATGGCCTGAGCACCGGCATCGACTACCGGGTCAACGAGGAGTTCGTCATCGGCGGTGGCTTCGGCTACGGCACGGACGAAAACGCCATCGGCAACGACGGCAGCCGCCTGGATGGCGACGCGCGCACGGTGGCGATCTACGCCAGCTACCACCCGGGCCGCTGGTTCATGGACACGCTGCTGGGCTACCAGTCGCTGGACTACGACCTGCGCCGCTACGTCACCGCCAACGGTGGCCTGGTCAACGGCCAGCGCGACGGCAGCCAGAA
Source organism: Arenimonas sp. (assembly GCA_026398695.1). Lineage (GTDB taxonomy): Bacteria > Pseudomonadota > Gammaproteobacteria > Xanthomonadales > Xanthomonadaceae > Arenimonas. Next base: position 14,459 of record JAPLSJ010000131.1, on the reverse strand, counting down.
GTTCGCCTCGGTGTCGGTGGGCGCGGACATCGTGCGGGAGAACATGCTGTTCACCCCGTACGCCCGCCTCGACGTGGCCCAGGCCCGCCTGGACGCGTACACCGAAACCGGTGACCCGATCTACGCGCTGAGCTTCGACGAGATGGACGTGGACACCACCACCGGCAACCTCGGCATGCGCGTGGACTGGCAGTTCGAGCAGACCTGGGGCCGCTTCACCCCGCAGGTGCGCCTGGAGTACCAGCACGACTTCAGCGGCAGCTCCGACGCCCTGATCCGCTACGCCGACCTGGTCGGCGGCCCGGTGTACGGTCTGTCCTCCACGGGCTTCGACAACAACCGCTTCATGGTGGGCCTGGGTGCGCTGTTCGACCTCAAGAGCGGCTGGGGCTGGCGCCTGGAGTATCGCGGCCAGGTCGGCAGCAGCGGCGAGTCCGACAACGGCGTGAGCGTGAACGTGCAGAAGCAGTTCTAAGCCAAGCGCCATATCGCAACAACGAAGGGGCCGGGAAACCGGCCCCTTTCTTTTTGGCTAGGCGGGAATGGGGGCCGCTGGTAGGCTCCGGGCATTGCTTCCGGGGGATCCATGGCCCACAACCAGTTCGAGCTGCTGAAACAGCGGCGCTTCCTGCCCTTCTTCCTCACGGCGGCGCTGGGCGCGTTCAACGACAACGTGTTCCGCAACGCCATGCTGGGGCTGATCATCGCCCTGGGCCTGAGCAACGACCAGGTGGCGCTGTACTCGAACCTGGCGCCGGCGCTGTTCATCCTTCCCTACTTCCTGTTCTCGGCCACGGCCGGGCAGATCGCCGAGAAGTACGAGAAGGCGGCGCTGATCCGCGTCACCACCGCGATGGAGATCGCGATCATGTCGCTGGCGGCGGTGGGCTTCGTGATGGGCTGGCCGGCGCTGCTGCTGGTGGTGCTGTTCCTCACGGGCCTGCAGTCCACGCTGTTCGGGCCGGTGAAGTATTCGATCCTGCCGCAGGTGCTCAAGCCCGAGGAGCTGACGGGCGGCAACGGCCTGATCGAGATGGTCACCTCGATCTCGATCCTGCTGGGCATGATCACCGGCATCGTGCTGCTGATGAACGCCGAGTCGGGCCCGGTGTACGCCGCGGCGGCGGTGATCGCGCTGGCGGTGATCGGCCACCTGGTGAGCCGCGCCATCCCGCGCGCGCCCGCCGGCGCCCCCGAGCTCAAGGTCAGCTGGATCCCGGTGAAGGAAACGCTGGGCGTGATGCGGCTGATGCGCAAGCAGAAGTCGGTGAGCAACTCGGTGCTGGGCATTTCCTGGTTCTGGTTCGTGGGCACGGCGCTGTCGGCGCAGCTGCCCAACTACGCCGAACTGCACCTGGGCGCGGCCGACGGCAACCTCACGGTGTACCTGCTGTGCCTGGCGCTGTTCTCCATCGGCACCGGCGTGGGCTCGCTGATGTGCGAGAAGCTGTCCGGGCGCACGGTGGAAATCGGCCTGGTGCCGATGGGCGCGCTGGGCATCACCGCCTTCGCGCTGGACCTGTATTTCGCGCGCACGGGGCTGGCCCCGGTGGGCGGGCTGGACGTGGGCGGCTTCATCGCCCAGCCCGGCAGCGCGCGCATCATGTTCGACCTGACGATGATCGGCATGTTCGCCGGTTTCTTCGTGGTGCCGCTGTTCGCGCTGGTGCAGAGCCGCACGCCGGGCGACGAACTGTCGCGCGTGATCGCCGCCACCAACGTACAGAACGCCGTGTTCATCGTGGCCGCCGCGATGGGCAGCCTGCTGGTGCAGCAGAAGCTGGGCTGGTCGATCCCGCAGGTGTTCCTGGCGGTGGCGATCATGAACGCCATCGTGACGATCTGGATCTTCACGATCGTGCCCGAGTTCTTCATGCGCTTCCTGGCCTGGATCTACGTGCGCACGCTGTACCGCGTGCGCACCGACGGCATCGAGGAACACGTGCCCGACGAAGGCGCGGCCCTGCTGGTGTGCAACCACGTCAGCTACATGGACGCGCTGGTCATCAGCGCCTCGGTGCCCAGGCCGATCCGCTTCGTCATGTACTACAAGATCTTCCAGATCCCGGTGATGAGCTGGATCTTCCGCACCGCCAAGGCCATCCCCATCGCCGGCGCGCGCGAAGACCCGGAGATGATGCGGAAGGCCTTTGACGAAGTGGATGCGGCGCTCGCCGACGGCCAGCTGGTGTGCATCTTCCCCGAGGGCGCACTGACCAAGGACGGCAACATCGCGCCGTTCAAGGGCGGCGTGGAAAAGATCCTCGAGCGCCGCGCCGTGCCGGTGGTGCCGATGGCGCTCAAGGGCATGTGGGACAGCATGTGGAGCCGGCAGGATTCACGCATGCGCCGCCTGCGCCTGCCGCGCCGCTTCCGCGCGCGCATCGAAGTGGTGGCCGTGCCCGCGGTACCCGGCGAAACCGCCACCGCCGAAGCGCTGGAAGCCACGGTGCGACAGCTGCGCGGCGACAAGGCCTAGCGCACGGGCGCGCGCGCAGACGCAGCGAAGCGCGCGATTGACCGCGCTCGTCACATCCCGCTAACGTGGGCAGCTTGCGCGCAAGGCGTCGCTTCGACGCCACCCAGGGGAACCCATGTACTGCCAGAAGTGCGGCCACGAGAACAGCGACCGGGCGCTCCAGTGCGCCGCCTGCGGCGAAATCCTGGTGCCCGTGACCAAGCCGCCGATGGACACGCTGCCGCCCGCGGCGCCGTATGCGCCGGCGCGCACGCACGTGGTCGGCCCGCCCAACCACCTGGTGTGGGCGATCCTGGTCACGCTGTTCTGCTGCCTGCCCGGCGGCATCGTGGCCATCGTCTATGCCGCGCAGGTGGACTCGAAGTTCATGGCCGGCGACGTGGCCGGTGCACAGTACGCCTCCGACCAGGCCAAGCTGTGGTCCTGGATCTCCGCCGGCAGCATCCTGGTCATCGCTGCGGGCTACTTCCTGCTGGTGATGGCGGCCGTGATCAGCGGCGGTAGCCAGTGACCGCGAACGCAGGCGCCTTGTCCCGTTGAGTCCGCGCTGGTGGCCATTGCTGGGCCTGCTGGCCGCGGCGGCGGCCGGAGCAGCGGTACTGTGGATATTCGATCCGCACGAGGCCGGCAACCCGCTGCCGCCCTGCCCGTCGCTGTGGCTCACCGGGCTGTTCTGCCCGGGCTGCGGCACCACGCGCGCGCTGCACGCGCTGCTGCACGGCGACCTGCCGGGCGCGCTGGCGATGAACCCGCTGATGGTGGTGTCGCTGCCGCCCGTGGCGGTGCTCGTGGCGCGTGAGCTGCAGCTGCTGCCCCAGGCGATGGCGCCGCTGGCCCGGCACCTGGGCAACGCGCGGGTCTGGGCCGTCGTGCTGATCGGCTACGGCGTATTGCGCAACCTGCCTTGGCCGCCTTTTTCCTGGCTCGCGCCGGGTGGCTTCGGCTGAGGCCTCAGCCTCGCCGCCAGACGTCGGATTGGGGCAGCTTCGCGCCTGGATGGAAGGGCTGCGCTGGGTCAGCAGCCGTGGTTGATGAAGATCGCGAGGACGTCCAGCTCGCGCCAGACGATCATTGCCACCACGGCGAACATGGCCGCAAATGCCGCGAAGCCGAGGGCGTCCAGCCTCGCCCACCACCCTGTCCGGATACGCGTGCGGAACAGGACCCGCGACCCTGGCGTCGGGGACTGCCCGGCACGGAAGGTCTGCCAGGACCACAGGGCAAACAGCACCACGGGCACCCAGGGCACCACCAGGAGGTAGGCCAAGATCCCCTGAAGGGTCGCCAGGCTCGCGCACGGGTTGTCGAAATCGATACGGGCAACCACGGCGGGCATCCACCACAGGTGCGACATGAACCACAGGAACAGCAGCGCCCTCGTCAGGACCAGCCGCAGCCGCCCCGATCGCGTCGGTTCAAGGTAGGCCGGCGCCCGCGCCGGCTCCATCAAATCGCCCAGCCCGCAAGCACCAGCAGCGCCAGCACGCCCAGCCACAGCAGCAGGATGCGCCAGACCAGGCTCATCGCGTCGCGCAGCTCCAGCAGGTCGGGCGCCTGCGCGGGGCCGTCGACGGCGTAGGCGTCTTCTTCGGCGAGTTCGCTGGCCACGCTGGCGCGCGCGGCGGCGTCCAGGAAGCCCGGGTCCAGCCGCACGCCCTGCGTGTGCCAGTCGCGCCAGGCGCTGAGCACGCGGTCGAAGTCGGCGGCCAGCGCCAGCGCGAAGGTCATCAGCTGCGCCACGGGCCAGTTGAGCAGCGCCAGCGTGGTGCGCGCCAGGCCGCGCTGGCCTTCGGGCAGGCTGCGGCGCGCTTCGCCCTGCGCGCACAGGGAAATCAGCCGGTAGCCCAGCGCACCCACCGCGCCCGCCACCAGGAACCAGAACAGCACGCCGAACCAGCGCCACAGCGCGCAGCGGAACACCGCCGCCACCAGCGTCGGGCCTTCCACCACCGGCTCGCCGCCGTCGGGGAACAGCGCCACGGCCGCGGCGCGGCGCGCCTCGGGGCCACGGGCCTCGATCACTTCCTCCACGTCCAGGCTCAGGTCGCGCGGGCCCCAGGTGTACAGCAGCGCCAGCAGCGCGAAGCCAAAGGCCGGCAGGCCGTACCAGAGGTCGTCGATCAGGAACTGCGACGCGCCCACCGCCAGCAGCGGCAAGCCCACCGCGATCAGCAGGCCCACGCGGTTGGGCCACTCGCCGCCCGACTGCCGGCCCAGCCAGTGCAGCCAGCCAATGAACCAGTCGTACCGCCGCAGCGAAGGCAGCGACGGAAAGACGTGCCCCAGCAGGAGCGAGACGACGACGGCGAAGAGCGCAGCGGACATGGTCTGATTCTATCCCCGAAATCCTTCGGCCCCGACAGCCTCAGCCCAACGGCTGGTAGCCGTCGCCCTCGCGGCCGCGGGCCTCGGCCATCCAGTCGTCGATCAGCCAGCGCGCGATCGACATCCGGGGCGACAGCTGCAGCTCGCCCGAGGCCACGGCGGCGTCGATGTCGGCCACGCTGAACCAGCGCGCCTGCTCGAGTTCGTCGCCCACAGAGGGCTCCAGCGGCAGCGCCTGGGCATGGAAGCCCACCATCAGCGCGGCCGGGAACGGCCACGGCTGCGAGGCGGCGTAGGTGCTTTCCAGCACCGGCACGCCGGCCTCTTCCATCACTTCGCGGGCCACGGCCTGTTCCAGCGATTCGCCGGGCTCGACGAAGCCGGCCAGCACGCTCCAGCGCTTGGCCGGCCAGCTGGCCTGGCGGCCCAGCAGCAGGCGCTCGCCGTCGCTCACCGCGACGATCACCGCCGGGTCGGTGCGCGGGTAGTGTTCCAGGCCGCATTGGCCGCAGCGGGCGCAGTAGCCGCTCTTGCACAGGGCCAGGGCGTGGCCGCAGCCGCCGCAGAACCGGTTGCGCTGCTGCCAGTGCAGCAGGGCGCGCGCCTGGGCCAGGGCGGCGGCGTCCAGCGCCGGCCACAGGTGCGCGGCCGAGCGCAGGTCCAGGCGGCCCGGCAGTGGCTCGGGCAGGACTTCATGCGGCAGCGCGAACCACGCCCCGTCGTCGGACAGGCCGAGGAAGCTGGCGGCCTCGGGCATCTCTTCCATCAGCTGCGCGCCGAACAGGAATTCCGGCGCTTCGGCGCTGCCCGGGAACCGGGCATTGCCGTCGCTGTCCACCACCAGCACGCGGGCACGGGCCCAGCGCACCCGGAGGTCGTCCGGGCGCTCGCGCATCAGTTCGGAACGGTCCAGCCCCGGACCGCGGAAGGCGTAGCCCGGCGGCGTGCTGCCCATGCCGGGCTCAGGCCGAGAAGCTGCTGCCGCAGCCGCAGGTGGTCTTGGCGTTGGGGTTGCGGATGACGAACTGCGCGCCCTGCAGGCTTTCGCGGTAGTCGACCTCGGCGCCCATCAGGTACTGCAGGCTGAGCGGGTCGACCAGCAGGGTGACGCCGTCCCGGCTGAGCGCCAGGTCGTCCTCGGACTGCTGTTCGTCGAACTCGAAGCCGTACTGGAAGCCCGAGCAGCCGCCGCCGCTGATGAACACGCGCAGCTTGAGGCCCGGGTTGCCTTCTTCGGCGATGAGCGCCGCGACCTTGGCGGCCGCGGCGGACGTGAACTCGAGCGGAGCGTCGAGTTGCTGGTAGCTGGGATGCATTTCCATGCCCGCCAAGATGGGCGCTCCGGCGGCGGGATTCAAGCTTCCTGCACTTCGGCCTTGGTCTTCACGCGCGGCGCGGCCGGTGCGTCCGGACCGGTGAGCTGGGCCAGCGGCGCGTCGGCGTGGATCAGGCGGCCCGTGATCATGGCGCCGGCGGCCATTTCGACCACCTTGTAGTGGATGTTGCCGTTCACCCGGGCGTGCGCGGCCAGCTCGATGCGCTCGCCGGCATGCACGTCGCCGGTCATGCGGCCGCTGATGACCACCACGGGTGCGCGCACCTCGCCTTCGATGTGGCCGTTCTCGGCGATGGTGAGCACGGCGGCCGAGCCGTCGTCGGCGCTCACCTTGCCGTGGATGGTGCCCTCGACGTACAGGCCGCCGGAAAAGCTGATGTCGCCGCGGATGACCGCGTGCGGGCCGATGAGGGTTTCCACGGCGTGGCCGCCGCTGCGGGGGGATTTCTTCTTGTCGCCCATGCCTAGCATTTCAATCTCCTCGTGGCGCCTCGGCCTGCCAGGGGAAGGCCTGGTCCACGGTGCTGCCGTCCGCGCGCAGCTGCACGCGGACGCGTTGGGGGGTGAAGCCCTCGGGCAGCACGACGCTGCCTTCGAGCTGCTGGAAATAGCGGAACGAGAACGGCTGTCCGGGTGCACCCGGCTTCTGGAGTAGATCTTCCCAGCGCAGGCTGCGCAGGCGGCCGTCGCTGACGCCTTCCACCGACACCCGCGCCTCGCCCTTGCTGATGGCGCCGCGGTTGAGGTTCTGGGTGAGGGTGACGGTGTAGCGCCAGGTGCCGCCTTCCTCGGGCGTGAAGAGCGCCTCGTGCACGGACAGGCCGCGGCGCTGGCCGGTGGCGCCGACCAGGCGCTCGTAGAAGGCAACGTCGGCGCGCAGGCCCGACACTTCCTCTTCGCGCTCGGCCAAGCTGGCCTGCAGCTCGGTATTCGCACTCCGGCTGATCTGGTCGCTGCGGCGCAGGGTGGACACCGTCTGCCGCAGCTGCTTCACCAGCGCCTCGGCCTGTGCGGCGCGCTTGGTGTTCACCACCAGGCTTTCCTGCGCCTTGGCCAGGCCGGGCGCGGCGCGCAGGGTGGCCCAGGAATACACCGCCACCAGGCTGACCAGCCAAAGCACCAGGCCGGCCACCAGCAGCACGCGCGCGTGCGGCCGGTGCGGCACGATCACGAAGCGGGGCTTGTCGGGGACGGGGGTGCTCATCGGTACGGCGGGGGCCGGGGAAGTGAGGGGATCGTGAATGAGGCCGGGCAGCGGGGCCAGCGTCAAGGCACCGCGTCACTATACTGTGAACTGCATCACCCTCCGGGAGCCCGTCATGACCGAAGCACACATCTTTGCCCTGGGACTCGCCCTGGCCTGCCTGGCCGGCGTGCGTGCCTACTTCACCGTATTCGGCGTCGGCCTGGCCGGACTGATGGGCTGGGTGGACCTGCCGACCGCGCTGCAGGTCACCACCTCGCCCTGGGTGCTGGGCACCGCGGGCGCACTGGCCGTGGTCGAGTTCAGCGCCGACAAGATCCCGGGCGTGGATTCAGGCTGGGACCTGCTGCAGACCCTGGCCCGGGTGCCGGCCGGCGCATTCCTGGCGGCGGCCACGTTGTCCGACGACGGCCAGTTGGGCAGCGGCGCGCTGGCGATGGGCGCGGGTGCCGCACTGGCCACCCATGCCCTGAAGTCCGGCACGCGCGCCCTGATCAACGCCTCGCCCGAACCCTTGTCCAACTGGACCACGTCGCTGGGCGAGGACGCCGCGTCACTCGGCGCGATGGCGCTGGTGTTCTCGCACCCGCTGCTGGCGCTGGGGCTGCTGATGGCGGTGCTGCTGGCGTTTGCAGGCGGCGTTTTCCTGTTTGCGCGCTGGCTGCTGCGGCGCGCTTCACCGGCCAGGCCCAGCGGCGTGGGGGCGGGGTCCTGACGATGGCTCGTACTGTCCGCTGACTATGGCGAACGTCGTTAGCCTCCCTACATGACCGACGGCAGACTGACAGCGATGGGCCCCGGGGGCATAATCCAAGGCCAACCGGGGGCACTCCGATGAATCCGCACGACGAGTCCAGACTCGCCGAACACCGCCACGCCTTCCTTCGCCTGCTGCCCAGGCGCGTGGAGATGATTGGCCGGCGCTTGCACCGGTTCCTGCAGGAAGGCTGGGACATCAACGGCCTGTCCCTGATGCACCACGACGCGCGCTGGCTCGGCGAGGCCTGTGCCCGCCACGGGCTGGACGCCGCCGGCACCCACTTCGCACAGATGCACGCCCTGCTGGGCGACACGCTCGAGCGCCAGGCCCTGCCCGACCCCGGCCTGGGCGAGCGGCTCTGGCACCTGGTGGAGGACATCGGCGACGCGGTGCCCATGACCGCCGAGCCCGGCGCCGACGCCAGCGTGCCCCGCCAGTCCGACCACGGCGGCCGCGGCGAAACGCCACCGCCGAACTACTGGCGCCGCTGGGGCGACGATGCGCCCGCTGCCCGCCCGACCCAGGTGGTCGAGCCGGTCGCGGCCGAGCCCGTCGCGCCCGCGCCAACGCCAGCACCCGTGCCCGCGCCAACTCCGCCGCCCGCGCCGACGCCCGCGCCGCCGCCCCAGGCCGCCGTTGCCAGCGCCGACAAACTGCACGTGGCCCCCGGACCGAAGGCCGCACCGCCGCCCACGCGCGTCACCGCGCCGGCGCCCAAGCCGCAGCCGGTGGCCGCCGCCCCGGTCGGCGCCGGCATCCGCGTCTACCACCTCACCGACCACGGCCCGCTGTCGCTGGAGCTCGACCAGCGCATGGAGGCGCTGGGCTACGAAGTGGAGCTGCTGGAATCCGCGGAAGAACTGCGCGAACTGCTGGGTGCGCTGCCTGCGCACCTCACGCTGGTGGACGCCGCGTTCAGCGACCAGCTCGAGTCCATCGGCCAGGCCGTGCGCGACACCCGCGAACGCAGCAAGCAGCGCCTGCTGCTGGTGGCGCTGTCGCAGGCCGACGACATCAACCTGCGCCTCACCGCCAGCCGCGCCGGCGTGGACTCGCTGGTGGTGGACCCGAATGGCGCCTCGGACGTGCTTCGCCGCCTGTCGCTGCTGCTCGACCCCGGCAGCGAGGCGCCGTACCGCATCCTGATCGTCGAGGACGACCGCAGCCAGGCGCTTTTCGCCGAAGGCATCCTGCGCAATGCCGGCATGGAAACGCGCGTGGTGCTCGAGCCGCTGGACGTGCTGGAGTCCCTGCACCAGTTCCAGCCCGACCTGATCCTGATGGACCTGCACATGCCCAATGCCAACGGCATCGAGCTGACCGTGCTGATCCGCGACCAGGACCCGTTCCTGCACACGCCCATCGTGTTCCTGTCGGGCGAATCGGACGAAGACCGCCACTTCGACGCGCTCGAGGCCGGCGGCGACGACTTCCTGTCCAAGCCCGTGCGCCCCAAGTACCTGATCGCCTCGGTGAAGAACCGCGTGTCGCGCCACCGTGCGCTGGAATCACGCCGCCAGCGCCGCCGCGGCAAGGACCATGAAACCGGCCTCTTCAGCCGCGACGAGCTGCTCGAATCGCTCGATGCGCTGCTGGCCGACGCCAGCGAGCGCAGCCCGGGCGGCGTGCTGTTCCTGGAAATCGAAAGCGTGAACCTGCTGCGCGACCGCCTCGGCCTGACGGCGCTTGAGCAGCTGCTGGCCAACGTGGGCAAGCTGCTGGCCGACGCTGCCAGCCCGACCGCCGCCGGCCGCTTCGGCGACGGCAGCTACCTGATCCTCGACCATGAGCGCGACGACGCCGGCCTGGAAGCCCTGGCCACCCAGCTGCGCGGCGCCCTGGTGCAGCATCCGTTCAACGTGCAGGGCCATCCCCTGCGGCTGCGCGTGTCGGTGGGCATCTGCGCGCTCAGGCACCGCTTCGACGAGGCCGCCGATCTGCTCAACGCGGCCGAACGCATGGCGCGCGAAGCCCGCACCAACGACCGCGGCTTCAAGCGCTACGAGCCCGTGAAGCCCACCGAGGCCGCGCGCGAGGCCTCGCTGGTGAACCAGATCCGCGAGGCGATCGCGCTCAACAACCTCGAGCTGATCTACCAGCCCGTGGTGGCCGTGGCCGGCAGCGACGACTCGCAGTACCAGGTGCTGCTGCGCCTGCGCGGCGCCGACGGCAAGCTGCTGCCGGCCGCCGAGGTGATCCCGCTGGCCGAACGCGGCGATTTCATCGTCGACATCGACCGCTGGGTGCTCAAGGCCTCGCTCGAACTCATCCGCGACCGCCGCGCCGAAGGCCGGCCGCTGCGCCTGTTCGTCACCCAGTCGCCGCTGACGCTGGCCGACCCGTCCCAGGCCACGTGGCTCAAGGCCGAGCTCCGCGCCCACGACGTGCCGGGCTCGTCGCTGGTGATCGAGCTGCGGCTCGAGGACGCCGCTGTGCATGCCGCCACCGTGCACCAGTTCTGCGACGCGATGGTCGACGACGGGGCGCAGTTCTGCCTGAGCCAGTTCGAGTCCGGGCCCAACATCGATGCGCTGTTCGACCAGCTGCCGCTGAGCTTCGTGAAGCTGGCGCGCAAGTACACCGCCAGCGCCCTGTCGCCGTCGCTGCGCGACGAGCTGAAGGTGCTGATCGACAAGTCGCACCGCCGCGGGCTGGAAGTGATCGGCCACGGCGTCGAGGACGCGCAGTCGGCGGCCACCCTGTGGATGAGCGGCATCGACTTCATCCAGGGCAACCTGGTGCAACAAGCCGATCGTGGCATGGACTTCGATTTCCAGCAGGCGGTCCTATGACCACGCTTCCAGAAAACCCCAAACCCAACGACGCCCTGATCGTCCGCTGGCTGGCCCTGGCCGGCGCGGCCGGCGCCACCATCGCCACGGCCATGGGCAGCTTCAGCGACAACTGGCTGTGGCAGGCGCTCGCGCTGACCGCCTCGCTGCTGGCCGTGTCGGGCATCGCCGGCCTGTGGCGCGCCTTCCACCTGCGCAACCGCGCGCTGGAGCAGGCCGCGCAGCAGACCGGCGAGCAGTCCCGCGAAGTGAACGCGCTGCAGGAAGAGCTGGCCCTGCACCGCCGCCTGGAGCGCGAGCTGACCGAGGCCAAGCAGGCCGCCTAGTCGGCCATGATGGCCAAGGGCGAGTTCCTGGCCACCATGAGCCACGAAATCCGCACCCCGCTCAACGGCATCATCCCGATGCTCGACCTGCTGATGAGCTCGCGCCTGCAGCCCGACCAGATGGACATCGTGCGCACCGCGTTCACGTCGGCGCGGCAGATGCAGCGGATCGTCGACGACATCCTCGACTACTCCAAGCTCGAGGCCAACAAGGTCCAGCTCGAGACCACCAGCTTCAACCTGCGCGAGCTGCTCGACTCGGTGATCCGCCTGATGGAGAAGTCGGCCGAGAGCAAGGGCCTGCGCCTGACCCTGCAGATGGACCCGGCCGTGCGCCTGGCCGTGCGCGGCGACCCGGTGCGCCTGCGCCAGGTGCTGACCAACCTGCTGAGCAACGCGGTGAAGTTCACCGAGCGCGGCTCGGTGAGCCTCAGCATCACCCGTCGCGGCGAGACGCGCACCCAGCACGAGCTGCGCTTCGAGATCAGCGACACCGGCATCGGCATCGCCAAGGACGCGCGGCTGTTCCGCGCCTTCAGCCAGGCCGACGCGTCCACCACCCGCCTGTACGGCGGCACCGGCCTGGGGCTGGTGATCTGCAAGCGCATCGTCGACCTGATGGGCGGCAGCATCGGCGTGGATTCCGAGCCGGGCCGCGGCTCCACCTTCTGGTTCGAGATTCCGCTCACCAAGGCCGCCGGCGACATCCAGGGCCAGCGCAGCGACCTCAACGGCGCGCGCGTGCTGCTGCTCAGCACCGACGCCGCGCTGCGCCAGCGCATTTCGCTGGCGGCGCCAAGCTGGGGCGCCCACCTCACCCAGACCGACACCACCCAGGACACGCTCACCCGCCTGCGCACCGCCATCAGCCGGGGCAGCGGCTGGAGCTTCGACCTGCTGCTGGTGGACCTCACCAGCGTGCGCAGCACCGCCATCGCCCTGCACCGCAACCTGCGCCGCACGCCCGAGCTCGAAGACCTGCGCGTGGCCTACCTGCAGGGCGACGAGCCGATCGCCAACGAGCTGCTGCAGGGTCCCCATGCCCTGCTGCTGTCGCGCATGATCGGCAGCACCGAACTGCGCAGCGGGCTCAGCAACTTCCTCTCCACGCCGGTCGCCAGCAAGCCCGAAGAGCCCGAGCCGCACGTGCCCGAACGCACCCTGGTGCCCGAAGAGCCCGAAGGCTCCGAGCCGCGCGTGGGCCGCCTGCGCGGCCGCGTGCTGCTGGTGGAGGACAACCCCGTGAACCTGATGGTGGCCCAGCGCCTGGTGGGCATGCTCGGCCTGAACTGCGAAACCGCCGACAACGGCGAGAAGGCGCTCGAGCGCATGTACAGCGGCAACCTCGACCTGGTGCTGATGGACTGCCAGATGCCGGTGAAGGACGGCTACACCGCTTCGCGCGAATGGCGCCTGCACGAGAGCGCCACCGGCCTTTCGCGCCTGCCCATCATCGCCATGACCGCCAACGCCATGGCCGGCGACCGCCAGAAGTGCCTGGACGCGGGCATGGACGACTACCTGTCCAAGCCGGTGGACCGGCGCCTGCTGGAGGCCACCATCGCGCGCTGGCTGCAGCAGCGCCCGCAGACCAGCATGGATGCCCCCATGCCTTCCCCGCCGGTGCGCCAGGAGCCCGCCGTGGCCGCACCGGTGCCGCGCCCCGCGCCGCCCGTGCTGCCGCCGCGCCCGGTGTCACCCGACATGGCTGCGCGGCCGATCGTGCCCTTCCCGCCGCGCGAGCCCGCGCCGGCGCCCGGCCTGGCGACCGGCCTGCCGCCCGCCCGTCCGATGGCGCCTGCGTCGCCGCCCGACGCGCAGCCCGAGCCCTACAGCGCCGAGATCCGCGCCGATGCCCCGCCGCCGCCGCCGGTCCTGGCCAGCGACGTGGTGGACGAGCTGCGCGCCGTGATGGGCAATGAGTACCTCAGCCTGGTGCGCCTGTTCCTGGAGGACGCGCCCAAGCACGTGCAGGCCCTGGAGGCCGCCGCCGCAGGCAGCGACATGGCGGCCCTGGTGGGCCCGGCCCACACCCTGAAGTCGGCCTCGGCCAACCTGGGCGCCATGGCCCTTTCGGCCGCCGCCAAGCGCATCGAACTGGGTGCCCGCCAAGGCGTGCTGCCGCGTCCCGCCGTGGCCGTGGCCGTGCTCGAATCGGAATACCGCCGTGCGGCTGCCGCCATGCAGGGGCTGCTCAAGAGCTGAGATTTCGTACCAGGTACATTTTCATGCGGCTTCTGGCAAACACCGGACGCCGCATGAAAATGTACCTGGTACGTGGCTTTCGTGGCTGCGCCGGCGCGAGGGCAGGCAAAGAAAAAGGCCCGGCATTGCTGCCGGGCCTTTCTGTTTCAAACCACTACCGCAGGATCAGAACGTCTCGACGTTCAGGCGGCCGTTGGTGGCCACCTTGCCGTTGACCGACGGGGTCGCCGTGGCGGTACCCAGCAGGGCCGCCTTGATCTGCGCGGCCGACGCACCCGGGTTGCGGGCGGCGTACAGCGCCGCGGCGCCGGTGACGTGCGGGGTGGCCATCGAGGTGCCGTTGTAGCTGGCGTAACCCGAGGTGATGGTGGCGGTACGGCCCTTGCCGCCGGAAACCGGCACCGAGGACCAGACGCCCGAACCCGGGGCCGCGATGTCCACCGTGGTGGCGCCGTACTGCGAGTAGCTGGCCAGCGCGCCGGTGCTGGTGAGCGCGGCAACCGCGATCACGTTGGCGCTGGTGTAGCCGCTCGGGTAGGCCGCGGTGGCGTCGTTGTTGGCGCCGCTGTTGCCGGCCGCAGCGATGAACAGGATGCCGGCCGCGTCGGCGCGGGTGATCGCGTCGCTGAGCGCCTGCGAGAAGCCACCGCCGCCCCACGAGTTGTTCGTCGCGACGATGTTCAGGCCCTGGTCGATCTTGAGGTCGGTGAAGTAATCCACGGCCTTGATGGCGTTGGCGGTGGTGCCGCCGCGGCTGCCGAGGAACTTCGCGCTCATCAGCTTCACCGACCAGCAGACGCCGGCCACGCCGGTGCCGTTGCCGCCGATGCCGCCGATGGTGCCGGCCACGTGCGTGCCGTGGTCGTCGCCGACGCCGTCGAAGATGCTGTTGTTGTTGCCGTCGAAGTCCCAGCCGAAGACGTCGTCCACGAGGCCGTTACCGTCGTTGTCCACGCCGTCGAAGGTGCTGTCGCCCGGGTTCTTGAAGGCGTTGGCGGCCAGGTCGGTGTGGGTGTTCATGTAGCCTTCGTC